>MNUR01000015.1:0-1423 GCA_001871115.1 Elusimicrobia bacterium CG1_02_56_21
CTGGTCGTGAAATGTTGCAACTGCCGAAACCTTGTGCTATAATACATATGCGGGGTAGAGCAGCCTGGTAGCTCGCAAGGCAGTTTAGGGGCGAAATCAGGAGTTATCACAAGGCATCAGCACGACGAGAGTCGTGCTTTTTTATTCTCCTGACGAATCAGGAGAAGTCGCAAGACATACCTAGAAGCGATCACTAATCCGATCACCATTCTCAACCGATCACTTTTTTGTGAATTAGGGGTATAGGACCTTTGGCCTATGGCGAAGTTCCCCCAAAAGTACTTGTTCGTCGGGATTATATGGGCTATTATATTCCAGTCAGTGAGGTTTCCTTGTAATTCGGGGAATTGGCCCCGGAGTATCCACGACCCGACCTAATCGGGTGTATCCAGGGAAAGCAAGAAGTGTTTTGCTTTCCCTTAGTTGTTTGGCGAAGCAACGCTTTAAAGGCGGTTTTTAGGGGGAGAAACTATGGCTAAATACTCGGTTAATATGCTTGTTCTATGTAGCGTGAGTCTTTTTTCTTCTCTTATCTG
The DNA here is from genome assembly GCA_001871115.1 of Elusimicrobia bacterium CG1_02_56_21. Taxonomy (GTDB): domain Bacteria; phylum Elusimicrobiota; class Elusimicrobia; order Elusimicrobiales; family UBA9959; genus UBA9959. Next base: position 537 of record MNUR01000015.1, read on the forward strand.
TCCCGCTACTGGTTATTCTATAGATTCCCGAGGGCGGAGCAATTCTGCCCTTTCAGAGCTGGAAATGGACCTTACTGCATTCCGCAGCACCGTGCCTGTCGCCACCGCAGCGGAACTGGCTGTTGTAGAAGATATCTCACAGGCCTTCACGGAAGGATATAACCCCGACCCTGACAGTACGGAGTTATCAGCGTCGGACGGCGTCATAGATAAAAATGTCTTTACCGGGAATAATAGGCGTAAGGTTACCAGCGCCCAATATCCCTGGCGCGCCATTGGCCGCCTTAGCGTTCCGCGAGGCGTCTGCACAGCCTCGCTAGTAGGCAACGATCTCATCCTTACCAACGCCCACTGCGTGGTGGACAAGAGCAGTCATACGATAACGGATTGGAACATTTTGTTCCTCCCGAACTATACCAATGGGAAGTCGGCTTACTCCAGCGAGGTCATACGTGGCTGGTGGAGCGAGAAAGATGATTGGGCGATCCTGCGCCTGGCCAAGCCTTTAGGCAAGACTCTCGGGTGGCTGGGCATCAGAGTCCTCCCCAACCCACGGAATACGAGTCTCTTTGCCGTAGGCTATAGCACGGATTTCGACAATGGATTGTCTGCCTCCTATGAAGAAGGTTGCAAGATCACTTCCGGACTTACCAGTTACGACCGGCTCTTCCACAACTGCAGCAACAGCAGAGGCGCTTCCGGCAGCCCTCTGTTCAGGTTCGAGGAAAAGAACGAAAAAAAGATTCCCTACATCATAGCGCTGCACGCCGCCGAGCTCCGCTATGATGGAGATTCTACCTACGCGGGAGTTGAGTATTCGGACGATAAGGCGAACCTTGCCGTGCCGGCCGCCAGGTTCTCGAAGGACTTGATAGAACTAAGTAAGG
>MNUR01000015.1:1432-3234 GCA_001871115.1 Elusimicrobia bacterium CG1_02_56_21
CAAGACGTCCATGGGTGCCCGGTAATCATATCCCGATAACAGGCATTCGTAAGCCGCTAAACGTTATTGGCACAAAAAGTGCTTCGTTACGGCAGAGTGGCGCAATAGAACAAAAAGGCAGGAATATCCATGGAACAGTCAGAACAGCTTAAAGAATACACGATCAGGTCGCTGAATCTATCCGGGACCTCGGTCCTCAGGCTTGAAAAGGAAAAAGACCGCGTCGAGTATGAAGCCGTAGCGATCCAATTGATAGTGGAAGACATGTGCGACAGGGGTTGCAACATGCAGAAAACCTGCTACCCTGCCGCGCCCGAACCTTGTGGAGGGAAAATTCCAGACGTGCCACCTCCTCCGCCGTGTCCGCATACGCCACAACCGCAGCCACAACCGCAACCCCAGCCGCAACCGCAGCCACATCCCACTCCTATGTGACCCAGCGTGGGGTTGAAGCGAGGCTATGGCTGTAATACCGGAGACTTCCTGTTAATATAACGTGTAGGAGCGAAAATATGTTCAATAAAATAACTATGTTTTTCTTGATCGGTCTCTTTTTTCTGAGTACACCGGTAGCCGCGTCAGTTGCGGAGAATGGTGCCGTCGACATGACAGTGATTGCCGAACCGGACAAAGGAGATTTCGAGGGGGACGTTTCGGACGCGGCGGCCGATATGCTGGAATCGCTGAGCGAGATGCGCCGCCATAAATTCTTCAGTGGGTTGAACAGGCTCATTGAGAAGGGCGACATAAAAAAAGCCGAAAAACTTTTAAAAAAGAGGGATAAAGAAGTTCCCGGGCAAAAGTCTGATGAGGCTTACGCTATTGCGAAAAGCAAGATCGCCTATGCGAAAGGAGACTATAAGTCGGCTTATGCCGAAGCTGACGGATTAATAACGGAAGTGGAAAAGGTTTTCGCTCCGCAGAAGCCTTACGAGGTCGCTTTTAAGAACAAGAACGAGAGAGATACCGTATTCGATGTATATATCCTAAGGTTTCAGGCGTTATACCGGATGCAGCGTCACGAGGAAGCCCTGGCCGATCTGAACCGCGCACAACAGTTGGTCGAGTCGTCGGAGCTGTTCATCTCCAAGGCATCGATTTTGCTTTGGCTGGGAAGATATGCCGAGGCCGCCGAAGCCGCGGACAAGTCCTACTCCTTGAACAAGGATACCTTTGCGGCCAGCCCGTACAGGACCAGCTTTTGCGATAACTTCCGCAGCCAGGGCTACCATACAAAAGCCTGCGCAGGTCCCGCATCTGCCGCACGTTACCCTACCGGGGAAAAAACGCCCGTCAGATGAAGCCGGAACACTATGTAAGCCGCTATCTCAACGTCATAGATCTGGACTGCGGTGAAAAGTCACTTCTTTTCAGCGGAATTAACGGTTGCCTGGACGAGGCGCCGAAGGCGCTCGGGGCTATCCTGTCATCTGGAGAACACTCGCGTCTCCGCGAACTCTCCCCGGCCAACCTGAAGTTCCTTTTGGAGCGCGGGCACATCACCACACTGCCGCCAGAAGCGGAACTTGAACAATTCCGGGAATTCGTTGCGGGCCTGCACAGCAGCCAGGTAAAGAAGCCCTCTTCCGGCGGGATAATCCTTCTCGCCAGCTACAATTGCAACCTCGCTTGCGATTATTGCTTTCAGCGAAAGCACCGCTCGAAGAACTTCGGGACGATAATGACGCCGCAACTGGTGGACGACATCTTCGACAAGCATCTGCCGTCGCTGCTGCCGGGGGTATCCAATCTCTCCCTTTCGCTGTACGGTGGGGAGCCGTTTTTACCGGAGAATGAAGCTG
>MNUR01000020.1 GCA_001871115.1 Elusimicrobia bacterium CG1_02_56_21
GCGCAAAAGGCAGCCCGCGGCCCCGCATTTCAGCCGGCCGCGTCCAGCTTGGCCATTACCGTGTCGGGAATATTGAAGTTGGAATACACTTTCTGCACGTCGTCGTGGTCCTCAAGTTCGTCCATGAGTTTAAGCACCTGCTCCGCCTTGTCCTCGCCGACATTAACAACGTTCTTCGGCAGCATTGTGACTTCGGCGGAAGCGAGGGGGACCTTCTTCTCTTCAAGCTTGGTCTTTACGGACTCGAATTCCTGCGGAGAGGTTATTATTTCAAAATCCTCGGAATCCGCCGGGGAGCGGAAATCGTCCGCGCCGATCTCAAGGGCCAGGGACATCAGTTCGTCCTCTTTGACGTCGGCTTTTTTCACCGCGATATAGCCTTTCTGCTCGAACATCCAGCCGACTGCCCCGGTGGAACCCATGTTCCCTCCGCGGACATCGAGGATCTTCCTTATTTCGCTTGCGGCGCGGTTTTTGTTGTCCGTAGTGGCGTTTATAATTATAGCTATCCCGCACGGGCCGTACGCCTCATAGGTTATTTCCTCATACACTACGCCCGGCTCCTGGCCTGTGCCGCGCCTGATCGCGCGCTTGACGTTTTCCAGCGGCATATTGCAGGCCTTGGCGTCTTCAATGACGGTGCGCAGGCGGGGGTTCTCTTCCGGCTTTCCGCCGCCGGCCTTTGCCGCTATGGTTATTTCCTTGATGATCTTGGTCCAAACCTTGCTTTTTTTGCCGTCGGTTATGGCCTTTTTGTGCTTTATCCCGGCCCAGTGAGAATGTCCGCCCATGGTAAGCTCCTTGATCCGCTGAATAACTTTGGTTAAAACGAGTCCGATTATGACCGCGCTGAAATAAATTCTATAATAATATGAATAGTTTCACAATCCTTGGCCGCTGTGCAAGGCAGGCATCCTGATTTGTCCGAAGGCCCCCTTAGCTCAACTGGATAGAGCGCCTGCCTTCGAAGCAGTAGGTTAGAGGTTCGAATCCTCTAGGGGGCACGTTTTAAACGACCGGACAGGGCTAGCCGGAGGAAAAGAGGGGAATACGGAAATCTTCATCCCCGGCGACACCCGTTTTACGTAATGTTTTTGTAATCAAAGTTTAACCTTGCTGTAAACAGGAAAGATTAGAATCTGTACATGGCTGTGCTACTGCTTGCGCTTTTGATCGCCCTCCCGGTCCTGCCGGGGCAGGCTGCGCCTTTGTCCAGAAAGGAGCTGGGACGCAAGGCTTTGCGGACTGTTGTAACCCATCTCAAGAACGAAGACTCCGATATCCGCGCCCACGCCGCGGAAATACTGGGGGGGGCCGGGAACAAAGCCGCTGTCGGCATGCTTAAGAACATGCTCGGGGACCGTGATAAATATGTGCGCATCGCCGCCGCCCGCGCGCTGTGGGAGCTCGGCAGCCCGGCCGGGATGAAGATAGTGCTGGGGATAATTAACGAAGTCCCGGCGCAGGGCCCGGTAGTTGTGACCAATTCGCCCCTGGTGGAACTTAAGATAATTTCCCAGAACAAGATCAGGGAAAAAGCTATAGAGGCCTACGCCTGGATGAAGGGGGAAAAGGGGGCCGAACTGCTTTACCAGCTTAAAAATGACAATTACGGGCCCATCCGCGACGCGGCCGCCAGGGAACTCGCCCGCCTTGGCCATGACGAAGAACTTGCCCGGTTTACGGAAGCGCTTTCTTCGGGGCAGGAAGCTATCCGTTATGAGGGAGCCTCCATCCTTTCAAAAATATGCCCGCCTTCTGCCGCCGCGCCCCTGGCAAAGCTGCTGGCCGAAGAAAAATCGGTAAGGGTGCGCATGGCCGCGCTTGACGCGCTTAAATGCAACCCTTCCAGGAAGTCCGCCGCCGCGATACTGATAAAACTTGCTGACGACGACAATCTGACCGTTAAATATAAAGCTGTGTCCGCGCTGAGCGGGATAAAAGACCCTAAGGTCACGGAGAAATTGACCGCCCTGGCAGCTGAAACCTCGGATATCAGGATAAGGATCACGGCCCAGGAAGGCCTTATGCTGACCGGAGCCCGGCCCGACCTAAATACGGCCAGGGACGCGATGACAGCCGCAAGCCCCGAGATAAGGCTTGAGGCTATTGACGTCGCCGCCGCTTTTACGGACGAAGACGCACTGCCGCTGCTGGAGCAGGCCCTGGAGGACCCGGATATTAACGTTAAGCTGGCCGGCGCCCTGCAGACGCTTAAGAGGGTTTCTAATAAATAACATTATGCTAAACCGGAAATTAATATTGCCCGCCTTTATCTTCCTGCTTTCGACCGGGGCCGCAGAGCTTTCGGCCGCCCCTAAGGCGCGGACGCGGTCGGCTTCCCCGCTGGCGGACTCTCTCCGCGAGGTCAGGAAAACTCCCGCTCTGGCCGCCCGGGAAGCATTCCGCAATTTCTCTAAAAAGCAGGGCAAAGGCTGGAAGGTGCGCTATAATCCCCGCACCGCCCTCCCCGAGGCTCTTACCGGCGGCAGAACTACACGCTACCCGGGGACGCCCGAGCAGGCCGCGGCTTCTTTCTTTGAAGATAATAAGGAACTGCTGAAGGTAGAGACTTCCGCCCTCCGACTTACCATGAAAAAAGAATTTATGGGGATTACCCATCTTCAGTACCAGCAGTACAAAGACGGCCTCCCGATAGAGTTCTCCTACGCCCGCGTCCATATTTCAGGCGACGGAGCGGTCTCCGGCTACCAGGGAAAGTTCGAGCCTGAAATAACGATGAACACTACTCCCGGGATTTCGGGAGAGGCCGCTGCTATGATCGCCGTCTCGGACCTCGGCCGGCAGATCCGGGTCTCTAAAGCCGAACTGGTTATCTACCCCGACGAAGCGGGGGGGACTTTGAAGCTGGCCTGGAAAATACGCGGCCGCGGCAGGGGGCTCTGGGTTTATTATATCAACGCGATGGACGGGTCCGTCCTCTTGAAGTATGACGATTTGCGCTATGCCTGCACCGGCATCTGGCCCACTTACGGGACATCTTCCGCGAAGGTTTACGCGGTCTCGCCCCTTCCGGGCTACGCGGTTAATAATATGAGCATAACCGAGGACCTTTGGGCGCCTTTGGCCCTGGTGCCTCTGCGGGACCAGTATTTCTGGGCCGGCAGCTATTCCAGCATGACGGTAACAAACTCGGCCGGCGACTACTGCACCAACCAGGCCGGAAAGGTTTTTTCCTCTCTTAAAGGTCCCTATTTTTCGGTCACTAATTTCAGAGGCCCCAGCGCGCATTATGATAACGGCAACGGCGAATGGCGGACCTACGCCACTCCGGCTCAGACCCCGCACCCTTATTCCGATTCCCAAACCTACAGCTACCCGGTAACAGTAATCCCCACGCTCGGAGCAGGTGAGTCTTTCGCCAAGGCCATGCCCAGGTTCTCAGCCTTCAAGGCCGGTTCTCTGGATGTATACGGTTCGGTAGACGACGATGACCAGGTTTATGTAAAAAACGGCGCAGACACTGTCGGGGCTTATATAGGAACCCGGACCGCGCCCTTTTACGGGGCCGCGGTTGAAAACCCTGACTTTACAGTATCTCTTGTGTCTGACTCTGCCGGAACCGCTGACGGTTTCTCCGTAGATATCTCCAGTTACCTCGTACTGAAAGCCAACACGGTATCCGTAAACCCGGGCTCGGTAGTCTGGTCCACCTCGACGGCCGGGGTCTACCTGGACCGCAGCCTGGACGCGGCCAGCGGCGGCAAGGCCAACGGGCTGGCGGAGATAAACGCTTTTTACCATCTCAACGCTATTCACCGCTATTTCGACGGAGTGAACATAAATCCAAACGACGGGAATAATCCCGCGGCTGATCTTTCGGGCAAGGTTCCCGTAATGGTGCACGCTCATGGGCAACCCGACACCCTGACCGGCTGCGGAACAGCCTGCCTCGGGATGCTGAACGCTTACTACGATCTTGAGAAGGATTATATAGTAATTGGCGATGGGCAGATGGATTACAATAACAAGTACAGGTCTTTTGCTCTGGACGGGACTATCGTACGCCACGAGTATATCCACCTGGTTACTAACAAGATTTACCCAATAATCAACTTCGGGGAATTCGGGGCGATAAGCGAGGCTATCTCGGATTATTTCGCCCTGGCTTCTTTCTGGAAAGAAGGGTATAACGGCAATGTCTACACTAACCAGGCGGCTCTCGGAACCTTTGTGGGCGCCGGGGAAGGCTCCGCCCGCGACATTTCAGCTTCAAACGCCCCTACCGGGACCAGGATAATGCCTGACGATTGGTACGGCGAAGTACACGAAGACAGCCTGATCCTTTCGCAGGCCCTCTACCAGCTGCGCAGCAGCACCCCTACGGGAACTTACGGCCTCGGCACATTTACCAGCGGCTCCTACAGCGGCCAGGCCAGGGCCGACATTCTTATATACGCGGCCCTGTTCTATTTTCCTGACAATTTCTCCAATTTCTACGAAGCCATGATAGACGCCTGTACGCAGTTCGATACTATATGGTCAGGCCAATGCGACGCCTCCGTCCGCAACAAGATAGCGGTGGCTTTCGCGCTGCACGGGATAGGAACTTCCGCCCCCGGAGACGCTTATGAAACCAGCGCCGCGACTCCGCTGTGCACCAGCAATAACGGGCCGGAATGCGCTGCCGATATCAGCAGTCTTTCGTCCCTCTCCGCCACGGTCTCCCCGCTGGGCGACGTGGATTATTATTCCCTGCCCCTCCCGGCGGGAAACTTCAGCGTCAGGCTTAATCTGCCCGCCACAGCCAGCGACGGGATCTACCACGCCTATTCAATTTTCCTTTTTGACGCCGACCGTAATTACATCGACGACGCTTCCCCGGCAGTCTACGGCACAGGCTCGAACGCCTGTAACCCCAGCGGGCCCTGCTATACGCTTGCTCCTTCGGTTACGCTTAATTACACGGTCCCTTACGGGGGGAACAGGTACTACATAGTGGTTTCCGCCGCCCCCAACGAATATTACGGCAACTCGGAAGCCAACTCCTCCACGCCCTATACTCTGAGCATCTCCCGGACCCATACCGGCAGCGCTAACGCGAATCTTTACAGCGCGGTTTTCGATAATGACGAAATAATCTTTGATGTCCCTTTCCCTGATTTCGCCATGGCCGGCTCGCCGTCTTCAGCCACTCTTACCGGGGCCGAACTGGTCTTCGAGTACGCCCAGCTCCGCGACCATAATTATGAGCCTATAAGCCTGACCAAGACCAATAATTCCGGTTCCTACCTGCAAAAAGTCCCCGGCGCTTTTAATACCAATAACACGGACTCCCTGGGCCGCAAGCTTATTTCCGGCCGGGTGCGCCTGCAGCCCGGGTTCGGGACGCGTTACCCGGGAGTAGGCACCGTTTACCTCGAAGTATTCGGCAGGAACCATCTTGGACAGATACTTTCGCTGGGAGTCTCCAACGCGCTCAATCTTTCCGCGGATAAATCCGGAGTCACCGCTTACAATAATATAATCACCCCCGGCGGCGGCGCGGCGCTTATCAAATACGAAGTCCAATCCGCAGGCAGCCTGTCGATCAAGGTTTACACACAGGCCGGGGCGCTGGTTAAAACAGTTTACGACGGCCCGGTCCCGGCCGGCAAAGGAACCGTGGACTGGAACGGGACCAATTCCAACGGCGGGAAGGCCGCGAGCGGCATCTATTTCGTTAAGACAAAAGGCCCGGGATTGGACAAAATAGTGAAAATAGCCATTGTCAGGTAGGCAAGTCAGGCATTGAGCGCAAGAGACCGGGAACGATTTAAAAAGTTGGCGATTATTATGAACAGCAGAAAACACCCAGGGACAGTCGGCGTACTACCGGCGCTTTTTATTGCCTTCGCCGTACTCTGTCAGACCCCACCCGCTATTGCGGGCGGGCCCGGCTCAGCCGGAGTGCAGGTCCTTAAAACCGACATGAGCCCCCGCGCCGCCGGCATAGGAGGCGCTTTTGTCGCGGTAGCTGACGACATCTATTCCACAAACTATAATCCGGCCGGCCTCGGCCAGCTCTACTTCCCCGAGGCTTCAGCAATGTATCTTTCCGGGTTCGACGATTCAAAACTCCAGTATATCGCTTTCGGCATGCCTCTTCCTATCCAGGGCCTGGCCGGCCTGGACAAGCCCGGCATCGCCATATCGGCGATCTTCTCCGACAGCGGCAAATTCGTGTACAGCCCTATAAGCAATACGGGCAGCGTTACGCCCCTTACAATGGACGCGGAGAACACGAGGGTTATTTCTTTGAGCTACGGTGAAAAAGTTTATTCGGACGAGGTTAATATAGAGGGCTACAAAGCCAAGATAGACCAGTATCTCGGTCTATCCGTAAAATATATAGGCTCCGAGCTTCTGGAGACCTATTCCGCCTCGGCGCTGGCTTTCGACGGAGGCTGGCTTATCCGGGACACCAATCTGGGCCTTACCCTGGGAGCCTCTCTTTCTAACTACGGCACAGGCATTCAGTACTTCAGGGAGACCACCCCGCTGCCCTCCATTCTAAGGATGGGTATTTCCTACCAGCGCCCTACGGTCATGTCCCAGTCCGTACTCCTGTCGGTAGAGAGCGACTTCTACCTCAACGAAAGTCTTAAGAGCCTCAGGGCGGGCCTGGAATACCATTTCCAGGACGTCTTTAATTTCCGCCTGGGGTATAAAGGCCTGGAGGATAATAAAGGGGCCACGGTGGGGCTAGGGATAAACTATGAGAGCTTCTCTCTCGACCTGGGGATGTCCATGGGCGGGGAGGTGTTTAACACTACCCAGCTGGCTTTCGCCTATAAATTCTCCAATTGGCGCACTCCCGAGCAGAAATACAGGCCGCGGTATGAGTTCAAGGACAAGGCGCCGCGCAAGGCTAAGCCGGAAAGATCCGATAATAAGAAATCCGGGGCCCCGGCAAAAAAACAAAAAACGGACAGCGATTTCTTCTGGCTGTATTAATAGTCCGGGCCGTTCGGACAGGCCATCAAGATCAGAGTCAGCTTCGCTAAGGCGGAAAGGAACAAGGTAGTCTGAAATGAAGAAACGTATAATTTTGATAATAGCGGCTTGGTTCGTTCTGGCGCCGCGTGCTTACGCCGAAGAAGTAAAGGCGGGCCTGAAAACAGGCCTGAATGTTACTACCTTCATCGGCAGCGATGCCAGCCCGGGAGACGTGGGAAAAGTACAGAAATCCGGGCTTGTCGCCGGCGGGTATGTTATTATCCCGGTCAATAAGCAGGTCAAAGTGCAGGCCGAATGCCTCGTTTCCGTAAAGGGCGCGATATATAAGTGGGAGGTTCTCGATACGGTATACGAGGAAATCCTGAATTTAACCTATCTCGAGATCCCCGTGCTGGCGAGGTTTGACATAGAAACCCGCAGCGCGGCCAAGCCGGCCATACTGATCGGTCCCGCCTTCGGGATAAAGATCAGCGCCAGGGGGGAATACAGAAGCATAGGCGCCTCCAGCTCCGGAGACCTGGACCATATAAAGACTTTCGACCCTGGGCTTGTGCTGGGGGGGGTAGTGGATATTGTCTCCGGGAAGGGGAAAGTATCTCTTGAGGCCCGTTATACTATGGGCCTGGCTACTATTTCAGAAAGCAGCGGCGGCAGCACCCCGGATATCAGAAACAGCGCCGCCTCCGTCATCTTCGGCTATCAGTTCTAACCGGGCCGGCCCGCTGCCGCGAAACCCGGGCCCCGGCAAAGATATCAATATCCGCCCATCCCCTCCGCACCTTTCCTTATGCTGCGGCCAGCCATCGGCTGCCCTTGGCAACCCGCATTATTCTCACCCCCCGAATTGACAGCCGCGGCTTTTGTTTATAGAATAATCAGTAAGATAGTCAGGAGGGTATAAAATGAAAAAAGCACTTTTTATCGCGTTCGCGGCGCTTATGGCCGTGGGCTGTTCTTCTTCCCCGGATAAGGGCACTGTGTCCAAAACCGGAGAAATAGAGAAAGAATGGGTTGAAGAAGGGGTAACAAAGAATTATGTTTTCGCCCGCGGAATAGGCGCCGCTGACCAGACCCTGGAGAATAAAACCCAGCGCATGGCCACTTCCCGCAACGCTTCAATAGTGAACGGGCAATACAATATGCTTTCGTTCATTAAGGGCGTCAACCTCGAAGGCGGAATAACCGTCGAGAAAGCCATAGAGACTGATTCCGTCCTCGCCACCAAGATCGACGCTCTTATAAAGGGCGCCCAGGTAGTGCGCACGGAGTGGACCTCGGACGACGGCTGCGTGATAGTTCTGCGCCTGTCCAAGAAAGTCCTGAAAGAAGCCGGAATAAAGCTGGCGGAATAAGGCCCGGTCAATGAACAACCGCCTGTCCAGGATGCTGCTTGCGGCAGCTTTGCTTGCCGCCGCAGGCTGCGGAGGAACCCGCAGAAGCTCCCTCAACCCCGCCTACGAAACCGAGGTGGTTGAGGCTGAGGGCATGGCTCCTGTTGTGGACGGGAACCTGGAAGGGGCGCGCAAGACCGCCCTGGGCGAAGCGATGAAGAACGCGCTCGCCCTTGTAGTGGGAGTTTATGTCTCCCAGGACGCGATGGTGTCCAAATCCATCCTGATCGACGAGAATATCACCTCCCAGACCGAAGGCTACATAGAGAAATACGAAACTCTCAAAGAATGGCGCGAGGGGGAATTCTATAAGACCCGCATCCGCGCCCATGTCCGCAAAGAAGACCTGTCCGCCAAGCTCCGCACCCTGGAAACAGAGCCCCAGAAACTGGGCAATCCCGTCATAGGCTTTGACATAAAGGAGTCCGCGGATTCTAAAGCGCAACAGACCAACTACGCCGAATTAGAACTTAAAAGCAGGTTCGTCGAAGCCGGTTTCATAACCGGGGAGAAGGATAAAGCCGATATCGTCATAAAAGGCGAAGCCCAGACTTCTTTCAATACCCGGGAAGGGCTGGGAGGCTTCGTCTCCTACCGCGCCGGCATCTCGGTTTCGGCCGTTAAGCAGGGCTCGCTCGAGACCCTGGCCTCGCTGCAGGAAGCCGCCGGCGGAATTGACCTTAACGATACGGCCGCCGCCCGTGCCTCCATAATAAACGCCGCCAAGAAAGCAGCGGAGCCGCTCACTGAAAAGATACTCAAAGCGCTGCGTGAGAAATCTATCGTCAGGCTGAACCTGGCCAACGTTAAAAGCATGAACAGCCTGAGCGAGTTTACAAAAGTGCTGCGCAATATCCCGGCGGTCCGCGCCTCGTGGGTGCGCGGCTATAGCGGGGGGGTTGCAGTAATAGATGTGGGGATGCACAAGGGCGGGGCCGCGGACCTTTCGCAACTGCTTATGAAGAACGCCAAGCTTCCCTTAAAAATCAACAGGACCACTTCCTACGACCTGGACGCTGAACTGCAGTAAACCAGCCTTCCAAAAAACAGCCCGCTTTATAGCGGGCTGTTTTTTTTGCCGGCGACTTAGCTAACTTCCCGGTATTATTTATTCAGCCTGGCCTTACGGCGGGCGTCAAAATCTTCTATGGTCTTGCGCTGGCGGTTTATATAGTCGTCTATAAAAGCCTCTCTCTCCGCTAGGCGCTTGCGCAGGCTCTCAACCCGGCCTTTCACTTTGGCGTAGCGCCGTTCTTCAGCCTTCATCAGCCTGGACAGACGTTCCCGCACCTTAAGGCCGCCCGGATAAGAGCTGAGTTCCTGTCCGGACAGGAGTTCTTCTTCCGCGGAACGTCCGGACACAGCGACCTTGCCCTCAAAGAGCCCCACCGTGGACTCCCCGTCGCTGGAGACGATTACAGAGAAATCGGTCCCGCGGACCGCGCAGACCGCGGAAGGCGTGCGTACCGAGAACCTGGAAGCCGTCTTGCCCTTGATCCTGGCCGCCATCCAGAGGGCTTTGCCCCTGAGGAAGGAGAAAGAAAAAAACCTTTCTTCTTTAGTGGCTCTGAGGGTTTCAATTGCAGTCTCGGACTCTTTCTCCATCTTAATGAAAGTTCCGTCTTTAAAGAGTATTTCGCAGCTCCCTGAGCCGGTTTTTATCCTGTCCCCTTCGGCCAGGGGCGAGCCCTTTAAAGCAGGGCGCCACTCCCCGCTTCCAGCCCGCATAATCTCGGCGGGACCTTTCACGCCGTAAACACACCCCGTCTCGCCCGCCAGAAGCGGGAGAGCGCAGCAAAGAAGCAGCGAAGCCAATAATATTTTTTTCATCTGTCCTCCGTAACCTTTATAATCCATAACAAATATACAATATACGGCAAATATTATAAAATCAAGTTATGAATTTTTTCCGCTTAAGGTTGATCAACACCCTGCTCCTTTTCCTTATAGGCACCGTACTAGGCTTTATGCTGAAGGAGAAATTTTACCCTTCCCGGGATAAGCCCGTTCAGCCCGTTTACCGGTCCTCTTACCCTGAACAGTCTCAAATCCCGCCCGCGGCACGCAGCGAATACGAGGGATCCGAGGACCAGGGCGAAGAACCTACGGACGAGCCTTACGCGATGCAGGACTTTGAGTCCGGCGCCGACACCCGCCCCGGAACAAAGGACGCATACCCGGAGACCCCGGCCAGGCAGGAGCCGGCTGCCCTGCTGATAGAAGCCTCCGCAAAAAGCGAACCCGCAACCCCTCCGCGCCCCGCGGCTTCTGAAGCCCGGGCGGCCGGCTTCTTCGCCGACCCCGCGTCATACGAAGGCCGGGAACTGCAGCTGGAGCTGCAGATGATAACCGCAAAAAGATCGGAGCGCGGGTGGCGGCTGAACCTGGTTTATACGGGTCCCGACAGGAAAATAAATTATCTCTATATCGACGATGCGGAACTGCTGGGGGAAAAACCGGAGCTGCTCATAGGCTATGTCTATAAAGTCGGCTTCCGCTGTCTTAAAGGGGAAACAGCTTCGGGGAACTCTCTTTTGAAAATAGAGCCTACCGGGGAGAAAGCCGCCTGGGCCACAGGCCTGAGCGCTATAGAGTAGGCGACAACCGCCACCGAAAACCCCTGGTTTCTCCGGCCAGCCGGTCTTCTAACTATGTCCTATTTTTTTATAATCAACCCTAAAGCCGGCCGCAAATACGGGGATATCCGCGGGCGCATAGAGCGTTTTTTCTCCGGCCGCAAGCTTCATTACGAGATCGAATTTACGAAGGCGAGGGAACACGCCACCGAGCTGTCAACCCGCGCCTCGCTGGCCGGTTTTGCGCGGATAATAGCTGCCGGCGGGGACGGGACAATAAGGGAGACCGCTATTCCGCTCATAAGCAAAGAAGCCTCACTCGGCATATTGCCTTGCGGCTCCGGCAACGGGCTGGCGAGAAACCTCTACATCCCTCTTGATTTCGACGCGGCGCTCGAAGGGCTGATTAAATGGGAGCCGAGGCCGATAGACGCGGGCCTCGCGAACGGCCGGCCTTTCTTTTGCGCTTCCGGAGTGGGTCTCGACGCGGAAGTAGCTCACGACTTCAACTCCCTGAGCGCGCGCCGGGGCATACTGCCCTATGTCTGGCACGCGGCCAGGCGTATTCTTTCCTACAAGCCGGCGCCGGTAACCGCCCGGGTGGACGGGCGCCGCCTGGAACTTCTGTCCCTGGTCAACGCCGTGCTCAACGGGGTCCAGTACGGTGGCGGAGCCAGGATGGCCCCGGGAGCCTATATAGACGACGGCAAGCTCGACCTTGTTTCGGTGAAAAAGGCTTCCCTGCCGCGCCTGCTGGCCGCGGTTCCGGCGCTGTTCCGCGGTACGCTAAGCGAGCACCCGGCTCTCTACTCCTCCTGCCAGGGTAAAACTATAGAGTTAGACTGCCCGGGCGGAACCTGGTACCACCTCGACGGAGAGGATTTTTACTCCCAGGACGGTAAACTTAAATTTACCGCGCTGCCCTCGGCCTTAAAAGTTATCGCCCCAAAACAAAGCCTGCCCGGCCGGTAATAATGCCATTCCTTCAGGAACTCTCACGCAAAGCGCCGCTGGCCGAGACACTGGCCGGGGGGAAAGTCCGCTGCCTGGCCTGCGCGCACCGCTGCTTAACGGCCCCCGGAGGGACCGGCCGCTGCGGGGTCAGATTTAACGAGGGAGGAACCCTCAAAGCCCCCTGGGGATATATCTCGGGGGCCGCCGAAGACCCCATAGAAAAAAAACCGTTCTATCACGTTCTCCCCGGAGCGTCCACTCTTTCCTTCGGGATGTTCGGCTGCAACTTCCGTTGCGGCTTCTGTCAGAACTGGCAGATAGCCGGCATCAGGGCCGCGGGCCGGCTCAGCCCCCTTAAGACCTCCCCGGTTGAACTCGCTTCGCAGGCCGTTGCCGCCGAGGCCAGAGTCCTCGTGTCTACCTATAACGAGCCCCTTATTACCTGCGAGTGGGCCGCCGCGGTGTTTTCCGCGGCGAAAGAAAGCAAGCTGCTGACGGGCTTTGTCTCCAACGGTTACGCTACGCCCGAGGCCGCGTCCTTCCTTAAACCCGTGCTTGACCTGTGGAAAGTCGACCTGAAGTGCTTTGACGAGGAGAATTACCGCAAGGTCTGCGGAGGAGAGCTGTCAAAAGTGCTGGAGGGGATAAAGATAATTCTCGGTTCGGGTTTTTGGACAGAGATCGTCACGCTGGTGATCCCCGGTTTTAACGACTCAGACAAAGAGATAGGCGCAATGGCCGATTTCCTGTCCGGGCTCTCAAAGGATATTCCGTGGCACCTTACGGCTTTCCATCCCGATTACCTGATGACAGGCACCCCGCCCACGCCACAGGATACTCTTTACCGCGCGCGGGAAATAGCGGCCTCCAAAGGCATGCGCTATGTTTACTGCGGCAATATTCCCGGAGCGGCCGGACAAGATACCGTTTGTCCGTCCTGCGGCCTTGAGCTGATAAAACGTGAAGGTTTTTCAGTCAAGAGGAACCTGATTGGGGAAAAAGGGACTTGTGCCTGCGGCGCCAATATCCCCGGAGTCTGGGCCTGAACTATTTAAAACAGGAAGGGGCTGACGCCGGCCAGGGATTGTCTTCCTGTTTTTGAAAAACCGCGGCCAGTCCGCCGATCAGCGCCGCGAGAGTTACGGACAAGCCCGAAAACCCGTAGGCTCCAAGACTGGAAAAAAGAGCGCCCCGCCAGAAGAATAGTCCGCAGAAGAGCGCGGTGAAGGAGACAAGCGCTGAGAGGGAACCGCGCTCTATGCCGAAGCGCTGCAAAAGGCTCACAAGATAATACTGAACCAGCGCGGTCCCGGCTGCGGCCGCCGCAAAACCGAAAGCATCGAAAAGCAGGGGTTTTATCCGGTAGCCTGCACGATCGCCTGTGACGAAACCGGAAAAAATATAAAAAACTCTCATGCCGACGAGAGCGCCCAGCAGGAGCAGCACGGTGGCCAGCATAGAAGCTCCGAAGTAGGCGGCAACCAGAGACGGCAAGGCAGCCCCCTCATTTTTTTTCATAAAAACCGATTTCTTTGAGGAAGACGGGATTATCCTGCCAGCCGGGGCTGACTTTGACGGTAAGGTGAAGTTCCACCGGGCGGCGAAGGAAAGCCGCCAGGGCTTTGACGGAAGCTTCGCGCAGGCGCTTGATCATGCTTCCGGCCTTTCCTATGATTATCGGCTTCTGGCTTTCCCGGGCTATGTGGATCTTTGCCAGTATCTCGTCATTCTCGCCGGGGGTTTCCCTGAAAACCTCTATCTCGACGGCGGAGGAATAGGGGATTTCCCGGGTGTAAAGCTTGAAGATCTGCTCGCGAATAATTTCGGCGGCGTAAAATTTCTCCCAGCGGTCGGTCAGCTGGTCTGTAGGGTAGTAGGGGGGATGTTCCGGGAGGGCGGCCTTGATCGCCGCCTTCAGCTCTTTCAGTCCGCCGCCGGTAAGGGCTGAAATATGAAAGACCTGCTTTACGGGGAGGAGCTTTCCGTAGAACTCCTCCGCTGTTTTTACGCGGGCCTCTGTCGTTTCTTTGTCCAGTTTGTTCACCGCCAGGTACAGCGGGCAGCGGACCTGTTTGAGCGGTTCAAAGAGGGGGATCTTGTCTTCCGGCGGGAGGCCGGGCTCGGCGATAAAAATGCAAAGATCACCCTCCTCCGACGCGGCGCGTTTAATGGCGTTAGCCATGCTGCGCTCGAACATATTGCGCCCGTTAAGAAAGCCGGGGGTGTCGACAAAGACGGCCTGGAACCCCGGGCCGTTAAGTATTCCCAGTATGTTATTTCTGGTGGTCTGGGGTTTTTCCGAAATGATGGACAGGCGCGTTCCGCAGAGAGAATTCATCAGCGTGGATTTACCGGCATTGGGCAGGCCCGTTATGGGGACGAAGCCCGACCGGAAACCCCTGAAATCCTCCGGCTGTCCGGAAGTGTTAACGGCTCCGGGCTGTTCCCCGGAGCCGTTGTCTTTGGAGCCTGTCACTTAAGGCAGACCGGGTTTCCCCAGAGAGGAAGCTGCGTCGCTTTTTCCAGTTTGCGCACCTTTATGTCGCCGGTAAGTTCCTGTATGCAGACCTCGGCGCTGAAGACCCTGGTGTTTGCCACCAGGTGGCCTCCGAACGCTTTGCCTTCAGAGTCGGAGAACATTATGTGAGCGTGGACCATGGGCTTATCGTCAAAAAGGCTGATATTGCCGCTGAGCGAGAGGATCTCTAATTCCTTCTCAATATTGAGCTTCTGGTATTTCTTGGCTTTCTGGTCGTATACCGTGAAAGTGGCGCGTTCAACGGCCCCTATCGCGTTAATAAGTCCGCAGCGCACCTGGTGGTGATGGCAAAAATACTGTATGGCCTGGAGCAGGTCTTCACCCTTGTGTATGCTGAATAAGAACGCCCTGCCGGTAAGATAAGGTTTTTCCTGTGTTTGCATGTTCCCTCCGTTGTCCCCGTATGTTTTCAAATTGAAAAAGCGCGGTTTTCATCGCTCCCGCCCTGACAAACGCGGAAGCGCGGCGATGTCAGGTATGACCTTCGAATGTTTTTCAATATTGATATAGATTGCCGGGCCGCGTCCCCCGCTTATCAGAACGCTTCGTAATATATTTTAGCAAATTAGCTACGGGAATTGTCGGTTTGTATTAACGCGATTAATTAATATAATGATAGCGACAGCCAAAACGGAGGAATACCATGACAAATACCGCCTCAAAAACAGTCTCTTACAAGGAACTAGGGTTCGTTAATACGCGCGAAATGTTCAAGGCCGCGATGAAGGACGGCTACGCCGTGCCCGCCTATAATTTCAATAACATGGAGCAGCTCCAGGCCATACTCACCGCCTGCGTACAGTCCCGCTCCCCGGTCATACTCCAGCTTTCAAAGGGCGCGCGCAATTACGCCAACGCCACCCTGCTGCGCTGGATGGCCCTGGGCGCCATGGAAATGATGAAGGAAATGAAGGAAGGTCCCGTGCCCGTAGCCCTGCACCTGGACCACGGCGATTCTTTCGAGCTCTGCAAATCCTGCATAGAGAACGGCTTCTCTTCAGTGATGATAGACGCCTCGCACCTGCCGTATGAGGAGAATATAAAGCTCACCAAGCAGGTGGTGGAATACGCCCATCAGTTCGATGTCACGGTTGAAGGCGAACTCGGCGTCCTGGCCGGCATCGAGGACGAAGTCTCACACGAGCATTCTAACTATACCGACCCCGCCCAGGTAGAAGATTTTGTAAAGCGCACCGGAGTAGATTCCCTGGCCATCTCGATAGGGACCAGCCACGGGGCCTTCAAATTCAAGGTTAAGCCGGGAGAGTCGGCGCCGCCCCTGCGCTTCGACATCCTGGAAGAGTGCGAACGCCGCATTCCCGGTTTCCCGATAGTGCTGCACGGCGCCTCCTCGGTACTGTCCGGCTACATAGACATGATCAATAAATACGGCGGCAAAATGGAGAACGCCGTGGGCGTGAGCGCCGAACAGCTGCGCAAGGCCGCAAAATCCGCTGTGTGCAAGATAAACATAGACTCGGACGGGCGCCTTGTGATGACCGCTGTAATCAGGAAGGTGTTCACGGAGAAGCCGGGCGAGTTCGACCCGCGCAAATATCTGGGCCCGGCGCGGGAAGAACTGATTAAAATGTACTCGGAGAAGAACCAGACCGTTCTCGGTTCCGCGGGAAGGGTATAAGCCGCGCCTTGCGCAAGAAAGGACGCCCGGAATGACCGGGCGTCCTTTTAACATGGAAAACAAATTCGACGTTATAGTGATCGGCGCCGGCGCTTCCGGCCTGGCGGCCGCTATTGAGGCCGCCAGGGCGGGCGCTTCGGTCCTGGTCCTTGAAAAGAACCATGTGCCCGGCCGCAAGCTCCTTTCAACCGGCTCCGGCAAATGCAATTTCTCAAACCTGGAGATCAAGCCTTCCGCCTATCACCCGCCCCGCCCGGCCTTCCTTAAAAAAGTTTTCTCCTCCCTGCCGCCGGCAGAAGTTCTGTCTTTTTTTAAAGAACTGGGGCTGCTGTGGACGGAAAGGGAAAAAGGCAGACTTTTCCCCAGGTCCCTCAAAGCACAGGACATCGCGAACTTGCTGCTCAATCAACTGGAGTTACTGAAGGTCCGGATACAGACCCTTACCGAGGCCCGCTCCGTTTCCATGGAGAACGGCTCTTTCCTGGTAGAAGCAGAGAAAACCGCGCCGAAGTGGGACAAGTCCGCTTCACCAGCCCAAAAGGCTATTTTCCGCGCCGGGCGCCTGATACTCGCGGCCGGCGGCGCCGCCTACCCCCAGATAGGGGGAGGCTCCGGGGGCTACAGGATACTCAGGGAACTGGGGCACGCTGTTGCGGAGATATCCCCGGCCGTCGTCCCGCTCAGGATCAAAGGGAATTTTGTAAAGGAAATGGAGGGAGTCAGGCTGGACGCCGTTTTAACCCTGAGGACGGAAAACAGTTTCCTGGCTAAGACAGCGGGGGAACTCCTGTTCACTTCTTACGGTATTTCCGGACCCGCCGTGCTTGACCTGAGCCGGGCCGCGCTCTCAGCCCTGGCAGAAGGCCCGGCTTTCATCGAAGCGGACTTCTTTCCCGATTATAAAACGCCAGAACTTGAAAGGCTCCTGGCCGAAAGGGCGGCCTCCTTTTCAGGCAGACCCTTCCGGCATTTTACCTGCGGCCTGCTCAACGGGAAGGTCATCCGCGCCGCCGCGGCGCGCGCCGGGATAGACTGGGACGCCCCGGCGCTCCCGGGCTGCGCTCCGGGCCTGGCGGCCGCCCTTAAATCATTCACGCTGGAGGCGGCCGGTTCCCTCGGCTTTGAAGACGCGATGGTGACCGCCGGCGGCTGTGCTTTGTCAGAAGTGAACCCGCAGGATTTTGCTTCTAGAAAAATAAAGGGTTTATACGTGACCGGGGAGCTCCTGGACCTGGACGGAGATTCCGGAGGCTATAACCTGCACCTGGCGTGGACCTCGGGAATTCTGGCGGGGCGGAGCGCCGGCAGGAAACAGCCCGCCTGAATTATTAGTGCTTGCTGACCTGAGAACGAAGACTACGGAGGAAAAATGGACCTTAAGAATATTATTTACAAGCGGTTCGAGCGCTACGTTAAAATAGACACCCAGAGCGACGAAGCCTCGCGGACCTTCCCGTCCACAAAAAAGCAGCTGGTGCTGCTGAAACTGCTGGCCGCAGAGCTCAAGGCAATAGGGGCCAGGAATGTGAAGCTGGACAAGTACGGCTATGTCACAGGAGAGGTCCCGGCCACCACGAAAGAAAAAAAACCGGTCATAGCTTTTCTCGCGCATGTGGACACTTCTCCGGCAGCTTCGGGGAAGAATGTGCGCCCGCAGCTGCACAAGCGGTGGAAAGGCGGGGATATACACATAAGCCGCAGGCACGGAATTATCCTCAATAAGAAAAACTGCCCCGAGCTCGCCGGCTGCGCCGGAGACGACATTATTACGGCTTCGGGGGACACTTTGCTCGGCGCCGACGACAAAGCGGGCCTGGCGATCATAATGTCGGCCGCCGAATACCTTCTCGCGCACAAAGAGATACCTCACGGCCTGCTCAAGATCGGCTTTACCCCCGACGAGGAAGTGGGGCAGGGTGTTAAATACTTTAACGTAAAAACTTTTAAAGCCGATTGCGCCTATACTTTTGACGGCGATGTGGCCGGGGCGATTGAAGACGAGAATTTCAACGCCGCCGGCGTTAAGATCACGATAGAGGGCAAGAGCGTGCACCCGGGCACGGCCAAAAACGCAATGGCCAATGCCGCCCGGATAGCGGCGGACATAGTAGCGAGCTGGCCGGAAAACCTGCTTCCGGAAACAACCGAAGGGCGCGAGGGTTTTATCATGTTCACCGATATTTCCGGGGAGACGGAAAAAGCGGAGATAGCCGGCATAGCGCGTGAGCACGACCCTAAGAAGCTTAAAGCCATGGAGCGGCAGCTGGAGGCTATAGTGGCCGCAAAACGCCTCAAGTACCCGCTGGCCAGGATCGAGGTTTCTTTCCGCGAGCAGTACCGCAATATGAAGGAAGTTATCGACAGACGCCCGGACGTAATGGGCAAGCTTATGTCGGCCGTAAGGGCGGCCGGGCTGGAACCGCATGTAAAACCCGTGCGGGGGGGAACCGACGGCGCCCGCCTGTCCTTTATGGGGCTGCCAACTCCTAATGTCTTTACCGGAGGCTATAACTACCACGGCCGCTACGAGTGGGTCTCGCTCGACGGAATGAATAAATCCGCCGAGGTCCTGGTGAACCTGGCCCGGGAATGGGCGAAATAACCCGCCAGGGAGGAACATGACAAGCAGAAGACTGACAGACCTGTTCCTGGAGCTGGCGCGCATAGACGCCCTGCCCGGCAAAGAAGGGCCGGTCGCCAAATACGCGCTGTCATTTTTTAAGAACCTGGGCCTACCGGCCGGGCTGGACGGCTCCGCTGTAGCCGCGCTTTCAAACACGAGCAACGTGGTCTGCCAGGTCGGCGGCGGAGGGGATTTTGTCCTGGTCTCGCACATGGACACTTTACTGCCCGCCTCCGGCGCCGGGCCGCTGATAGCGGCTGACAGGATCAGTTCAGGGGGCAAAGGCCCCATAGGCGTAGACAGCCGGGCAGGCATGGCCGCTATCCTTTACGCATTGGAGCGCGCCGTTCACTCCGGACTCCGGCTTAAACCTTTCACCATAGCCTTCACCACCAGGGGGAAGGGGAATATGGCCGGGGTGAAGAACCTGGCCCTGCCCGGGCGGATACGCAGCGCCTTTATCTTCGGTTCCGAACCGCCCCCCGGCGCCTATACCGCGTCTTCAGCCGGGATAGCCCTTTTCTCAGCTGATATCCTGGGGCGGTCCGCCGACGCTTCGCTTGATCCCGAGAGCGGGGTATCCGCAATAGCAATAGCGGCAAAAGCTCTCTCCGCGCTTTCTTTCGGCCGGCACGACCCTGAAACGACTTCTAATGTGGGAACGATAGCCGGAGGGGTAAACCCGGGCACGGTGCCGCTGGCCGCGCTTGTCAGGGGGCAGATCCGCGTTTCCGAGGCCGCCAAAGCCCTGCCGCTATTGGACAGGATAAAGGCGGAGTTTGAAAAGTCCGCGCAGGCCGCGGGCGGAGCGGTCGCCTTTAAATGGTCCTGGGAATTTCAGCCTTATCTTCACGCGCCGGATTCCGAGGTTTTAAATCTTGCCGAAGGGGCGCTCAGGAGAGCCGGACTTTCCCCGGCCCCCATGGCCGCCGCTGAAGGCAGCGAAGCTAACGCCCTGAACGCCAGAGGAGTTGCCGCTGTCACTTTCGGGATAGGGGCCTGCAGCTCTAAACCGAACCAGGAATATATATTGCTGGACCACCTTTCTAAGGCCGCCGAAATAGTCTCGCAAATTATCGGGAAGTAATCGCCCGGATTGCTTACGCACAATTGCGGCAGACAAGTCACCATTGCGCAAAACCAACGCTGAAAAACACCAGGCACGAAGAAGAATCGGGCCAAACCTCATAAACGCAACGCACCCGGCTCTTAACCGGGAAGACAAAAAAACCGGGAGAAATTCTCCCGGTTTTTTAAAGTCTTGGGCTTCTGCCGCAGGCAGGCTGAAAACTTACGCTATTTACCTACGGCGCTCTTCAGGAATTCAAGAAATGCCGGGGCGTAGTTTTCCCGATACGCGCCGAAAGCTTCTATATGCCCGCCGGGAACTATCCACAATTGTTTCGGCCCCGGCGCCGCTTCGTAGAGCTTCCTGCCCTGGGGGAAAGGCACCCTGGTATCTTTTTGAGAATGAATGAAGAGCTTGGGGCAATCAAGCGAGGCGATATTGTCCGAAGGCGAGTGCCGCGCGCTTACTGCCAGGTAGGGCAGCCAGGAAAAGGGCCAGGCCAGCCAGTGCCTGCGCATCACGGCCGAAGCCACCTGTCTGTAAGAATTAAATGTTCCTTCTAAAACCAGGCCCGCCGGCCTGAAGCCGGCCTCGGAGGCGGCGGCCACGGCTATAGCGCCGCCGAGGCTCTGCCCCAGGATAACTATCTTGCGCGGGTCGGCGCCCGGCAGTTTTAAGGCTTGTTCCAGCGCCGCCTTCCCGTCCATGACTACCCCGTCGAGAGTAGCTATCCCCCCGGAAGCCCCATAGCCGCGGTAATCGAAAATAAAAACATTAAATCCTTCTTTCGCCAGCCACGCAGAATAGGGATAGTGCGCCGTCATGTTCTGCGCGTTTCCGTGAAAATGGACCACGGTGCCCAGCGGGATCCCGGCGGAGGGGAAGAACATCCCGGTAAGTCCGGTACCGTCTTCCGAAGCGAACTTTATGGCCTCGTACTTAAAACCGTCCGAGGCGGGATCGGAGAAGATATTGCCGGAGGGCTGAAAAAACAGATGCGTGCACCCTGTAAGTGTCAGCGCGGCGAGAAAAGAAAAAAATATTAAGAGTTTGCTCCGTATCCCCATCCTCCAGTCCTCCCATCCTCCAGTCCTCTATTTCACGGCGCGAACAGGAACTGATGGAAATACAAACCGGCCTCTTTCACCCCGCCTCTCCACGAATATTCAAAACGGGCCGAGCTGTTTGTCGCCAGCCTCAAAGAGGCCGCGGCCGAGCCGGCCCAGAGCGGCCTGGTATCGCCGACACCGTAGCCTATATAGCGGGCTTCGATCAGGGCCCGGACCAGGCCTTTCTCCGCAAGCAGGCCGGCCTTTATCCCGGCTCCCGCGCGCCAGTTTGAGTTAAGGGAGGGGCCGAAACCGCTGTCGGCCTGCAGCATCACATACCAAACCTGCCGTACCGGGCCGCGCCATTCGGCCGCGAAGCCCGAGGCCGCGCTCATCGCCCAGATAGCGGACCTGCCGCTCTGGCGGCCGCTCTCGTCGGCCTGTTCCAGCCCGGCCGAGACCTCCCAGGAGGGCCGGCGGACCCAGTCATCCCAGGGGTTAAGGCTCATTATGCGGGCCAGGCGCCCTTCTTTCAGATAGTACCGGTTATACCGCGGCTCATGCCGCAGCCGGAAAGAACCCATCTCCAGCGCCGCGTCAGGCAGATACCCGGAAGGGTCGTCGAGCAGGTCCTGTACCGAGAAGCGGCCCTGTATTTCATAAGCTGGTCCGTTCTTAAGGGCAACCAGGCCGGCCCCGAGGCGCAGGCTGTTATGAGCCTTAAGTATTGAATCCGGCCGGGCCGGGTGGCCGGTAAAAGTAAGCTGCCGGCCCAGGGGGGCGCGCGCGGCAAGCAGGGGGTCAGTCCGGCTGTCCAGTTCTTCCTTGCCTATGCGGCGGGCGTAAAAGCGCCAGCTCAGATAATCCGCCGCGGCTTCCAGAACGGCGGCCTGCCGGGCCGGAGTTTGGCGCGAAAGTTCCTTGAGTCCGGCTCCCTGGTCGCCGCGGGCGAGATCAAGCACAAATACTTTCTCTGCTTCGGTGAGCTGGGCCCGCTTCCATTCCAGATTCTTCCAGAGTGACGGCCGCCAGACGGGTTCCGCCGGGGGGGAAGCTTCCAGGACCGCTTTAGCCGTATCCGACGGGATGACCCAGTAGCGGAAACGCCGTGACAGGTCCAGTTCGGGTTTTACGATATCCAATAGCGGCATCAGCTGCCAGGAGCAGTTGCGCGTGAAGAACAGGTAGGGGAAAGCGGCTTTGCCCAGTTCCCAGGAGTGGCGCATAAGGCGGTCTATCTCTTCGGGCTTAAGGCTCAGCGGGAATTCCCAGAGGTCCCTGTTCTCCATATTATGGTATTCCTGTATTTTCAGGTAATACGGGATAGTAGAGAACTGTCCCGGATAAGCTCCTGTCAGTCCCTTCACCGCGAAAAACAAACCTTTTTCGTCGTCGGCGGTAGCCGCGTAGTTTATTGTGTAATCCAGAAGGTCAGCTCCGGCCGCTCCCCGCTTATGCAGGCGCAGGAAAGTATGCCCGTAGAGAGTGGAGGGGTTATTAAGATAGCCGCCGGCAAAAAGCAGGCTGACCGATTCAGGATCGAGCGAACTCTTCCAGTCCTCAAAGGACTTGCAGACGCGGGCGGGAAAGGCGGCCGCCTGGAGGCCGAGCTTCTGTTTCAGCCAGCGGTAGCGCTCGGGGAACAGGCACTCCGGGCTGGCGTCGTCGTGTCCCTCGAAATACAGGCCGTCTATTGCGGCCTCCAGCTCCAGGCGCGGGCTGATATTGCCCCATTTAGAAAGAAAAAAACGGGGGTTTACGGAGTGGCTCCTTGAGCCGCCGAATAAATTCTTTTCATAGTACAGCAGTTTAAGCCAGTACGGATCCTTCCACGACGCGGATTTCAGGGCCTTCTCGCGCAGCCCCAGGCGCTGCAGTTCGCTTTCCGGGCTGAGGGAGAATCCAGGACAGGAAATCAACATGAGCAAAAATACAAACGAAAATCTTTTTAACATAAGTCTTGTGTCACCTTAAATAAAAACGGGCCGGAGGTTTTATCCGCCGGCCCGTCGTCGCGTCAATATTTCACTTCGGTTATCAGATGATGCTGACGAGCTTGTTTATCTCGTTAACCGCGGTCTGAGCGCTGTTCGCGGCGAAAATCACAGTGTGGTTCTTCTGCAGCAGCCGGGCGAACTCCCAGGTGGTCTCCGGGGTATAGCCGTAGAGCCTGGCCAGGTTCGTCACATACTCGCCCTTGCCGGCAGCCGCGTCGCGGGACAGGTCTTTGTAGTTAGCTTCAATGAAGCTCTCGCGGGCCATGCTCACTTTAACAAGGCCTTCGTTGTTGCACCCCGAGGTTCCGAAGGTCATGCCGAAGGTCTGGGTCCCGAAGGACCCGTTAGTGGTAGCCGCAAGCACCTGGGTCATGTCGTTCTTCTTGAACGCCAGGCTGCCCAGGCCGCAGCCTGCGCTGCCGTAATCTGCCGCTATAGCCGCCGCGGTGAAACCCGTCACCAGAAGCGCCGCTATTAATGTTTTCATCGATTTCATTTGCCCTCCTTTAAAATACGGTTTTTAATACCGTTCCCTTGAAGCCCAATTATGCTAATTAAGACTTCTCCGTGTCAATTACTCCGCGCGGCCCCTGGCAGGCTACTTCGGAAAGCCTTGCCTGTATGAATTTATCCAGCATATCGCCTTCGGCGAGGTAATCCAGCAGGCGCACCTGGGGCCGGGAATTTTCCAGTTCCGGGGCCAGCAGGGTCGGGACTATTTCCCGCGCCCATGCCGCGCAGTGCCCGCTCCCTTCCCATTTCTCCCAGCCCAGCTTATGGTACGGGGCATTGGCGGAGCTTATTTCACGGCGCAGCCGCGGGAGCTCTTCATGCCCTTTAAGTCCGAGGTGCTTTGCAAGATCGGTAAGCGTGCGCCAGTTGGCCTGAGGGGCCCCCTGGGGACGCCAGCCTTCAGCCTGCCTTACTTTTCTGTCGAAGGAAGTAAAAGTCCCGGTATCCTCCGTGAAAAGCGCGGCCGGAAAAACCACCGAAGCCGGGTGGAAGCCGGAGGGAACGGCCCATTCGCCTGAAACGACAAAAGCTCCTTTCAGGTCAAGTCCGTCGAGGCCGGTATCGCCCCAGGATAAAAGGGCTTTGATCCCGCCGGAGCGAGCCTGGTCTATTATCCCCGGCCCGCTTAAGCCCTCCCAGGAGGGAAGCTCGCAGGCCCAAAGTTTTTCCAGCTCCGAGCGCGCGGCCCGGTCTAAAACCGGCCGATGCCCTGGCAGCCAGTTGCCGTCCATGCCCTGGTCTATAGCGCCCTGTGAGTTTGAACCGGCGCGCAGCAGGAGCAAGCCTTCGTGCTTGCCCAGGAGCAGCAGCAGGTCGATAAGCGCCGCGAGAGCGCTGCCCGGGATAAGGGAAGGGTCCGTCACTATAAGCGGCCTTTTGGCGGCCAGGAGTTCGGCGCCCATTCTCTCGTCTTCCGTCAGGGACGCGACGGCGGGGGGCTCCTTCCCTTTTTTCCGCTTCAGGGAGGCAGAGAGCTCGCCCAGGCCTTTAAGCCCGGAGCTCTCTCCTTTTTGCGCGGCTGCTTTCAGCCAGTTCACATAAACGGAATAAGCCGCCTCCGGAGCGGCCCTCAGGATGCCGGTGGCGGACTTGTCAAGGCCGGTAGGGACGGGGGAATGCACCTGCACTGCCGCTCCCTTTATAGCGGCTTCCCGTATAGCGGCGGCGATGGACGGGTAGACGGCCTCCAGGTCGGGAACGGCGGCTATTATCAGGTCAGCTTTCAGTATATCCTCAAGCTTGCCCGTAGAACCGTTAAAGCCGAAGGCGCGTGCGGCCGTATCCAGCTCTCCTCCCGTGCCGGGCCCGCCCAGGTTATTGGTTCCCATTGCAGCGCGGCCTATCTTCTGGAGGAGGTATTGCGCTTCGTTAGTGAGCCGCGGTGAGCCCAGGACCGCCGCCTGCTTTCCCGAAGCTTTTTTCAGGCCCTCTGCGGCGGCCTTCATCGCCTCGTCCCATTTGGCCGCCCGCCATGAGCCGTTCTCTTTTATCATCGGCTCTTTCAGCCGGTTGCCCAGCTCGAGCAGATCAAAGCCGCTGAAAGCCCTTGAGCATACCATAGCGTTCCCGGGCTTGCCGTCCATCTTATTGTTAAGCCGCTGTATCCTGCCGTCCGCCTCAGAGAAATCCAGCACGCAGCCGTTCCCGCAGTAAGGACAGACCGCGCTGTGCTTTGAAGCCACCCACGCGGGGACCTGCACGGTCTTGAACCTGGCGGAAAGAGCGCCGGCGGGGCAGGCCGCCACGCATTGCCCGCAGGATTTACAGGCGTATTCGGAAAGTTTAGCGCTCCAGGCCGGTGAAACCTCGGTCACAAAGCCGCGGCCGGCCAGCGCAATGGCCCCCGAGCCCTGCAGCTCGGAGCAAACCCTTACGCAGCGACCGCATAAAATGCATTTCTGGTGGTCGCGGTCTATATAAGGGTGCTTGGGCATCTTTAACCCGGGCGTCTTTTCGCCCGGGAAAAGTTCCCCTTTGGCTCCGTACTGCTCCGAATATTTACGGAGGAGGCAGGTTTCTACCTCCTGGCAGCCGCAGAGCAGACAGCGGCGGGCTTCTTCCACCGCTTCCCGTTCCGCCAGGGTATGGGAAACTTCGTTGCAGCTGCGCGCCCGGCTGAAAGCGTCCAGCTGGGGGACCTTGGCGCGCGGCTTTTTCGGGTAATGGGCGTATTCCTCCGGGGAAAGGTCCTTAAGCGCGCCTTTGCGTATATTGAACGGGTGGGGGGAGAGGTCCTGGGCTATGCCGCTGAGCTGCGCGTGGATAGCGAGCGCGGTTATGCGCCCTCCGGCTATGGCTTCAATAGCGGTAGCGGGCCCGGTGAGACAGTCGCCGCAGACGAAGACGTCTTCGTGGCTCGTAGAGCGGAGTGTCCTGGGGTCGGCCTCGGGGGTTCCCCATTTAGTGAGCTTCAGGCCGTCGCCGTCAAAGCCGTCCCAGCGCACTTTCTGGCCTATTGCGGCTATAACAGAGTCCACGAGCATATCTTTTTCCGAGCCGGGTACGGGCTCCGGCCTGCGGCGGCCGCTGGCGTCCGGGGCGCCGAGCTGCATGGTCACGCTGCGCATGTTTATCCGGCTGCCTGAGGCGGAGAAACTTACGGGAGCCGTAAGGAAAAGGATCTTTACGCCTTCTTCCTCGGCTTCCTGTATCTCTTCGGGGTTGGCAGGCATTTCCGCCCTGCCGCGGCGGTAAGCTATAAAAACCTCGTCGGCGCCCTGGCGGAGCGCGGTGCGGGCGCAGTCGATGGCCGTGTTCCCGCCGCCTACCACCACCACTTTCTTGCCGAGGCTGAGCCGCTCGCCTTTATTGGCCCGCTCGAGCATGGCTATGCCGGACCAGATCCCTTCACGGGCCTCTCCTTCCACTCCCATGGCCTGGCCGGTCCAGGCGCCGATAGCAACCACTATCGCAGAAAAACCTTTTTCACGGAGGTCTTTCAGGTGAAAATCCTTCCCCCAGGATTTGCTGGTGCGCAGTTCTACGCCCAGGGCCTGGATCTGTTCTATTTCGGAATCTATCACAATGGGGGGGAGGCGGTAGTCCGGAACCCCGTAGCGCAGCATGCCGCCGGCTTTTTCCATAGCCTCAAAAACCGTCACGGAGTAACCGAGGACCGCCAGGTAATGCGCGGCGCTCATGCCCCCGGGCCCGCCGCCTATGACCGCTGCTTTTTTTCCGTTCTTCGGGGCGGTCACCGGCTTCCAGGAGTCCACGGAGCAGCGGTCCTGGTCTGAGATAAACCGTTTGACCTGGTTTATTGAGACCGCGTCGTCCACCAGCTTGCGGCGGCAGTGATCTTCGCACGGATGAGGGCAGATGCGCCCGCAGACGGAAGGGAAAGGGTTGCGCTCTTTTATTATCCGCAGCGCGTCCGAGAAATTACCCCTGGTGGCCTCCGAAAGGTAGGAGCGTATATCTATGCCGGCGGGGCAGACCATATTGCAGGGGGCGATGCAGTCCCCGTGATGGTTGGAAAGCAGCAGCTCAAGGCCGAGCTTGCGCAGGGAGCGGATGCCGTCGGTATTGGTGCGCACCGCCATCCCCTCCTCCGCCCGCGTTGCGCAGGCGGGGACCATTCCTTTACGGCCTTCCACCTCCACTATGCAGATAAAGCAGGAAGCGTACGGCGGGAGGCGGGGGTCGTAGCAGAGAGTGGGGATCTCTATCCCGTTAGCGCCCGCTATTTCCAGCAGGGTAGAGCCGGGGGCGGCCTGTACCGTGTTGCCGTCAAGGTTTATCGTGATCTTCTTCATGCTGCCCTCCCTTCGCCCACAGGCTCTCTCGAAACAATATCCACGGCCTTGAAGCGGCAGACGTCTTTGCAGATCCCGCAGCGGGTACATTTGCCCTCATCTATAGAATGAAGCTTTTTAGGGCTGCCGGTTATTGCCGACACCGGGCAGCGCCTGGCGCAAAGCGTGCAGCCGCTGCAATTGGAATTTATCCTGTAGGAGATCAGCGCTTTGCAGACCCCTGCCGGGCAGGTATGCCCGAGGATATGGGCTTTGTACTCCTCCTCAAAATAGCGCATTGTGGTAAGGACGGGATTGGGGGCCGTCTGGCCCAGGCCGCACAGCGAGGATTTTTTTATACTTTCTCCGAGCTCGCGCAGGGTTTCCATATCCGCAGGCACGCCTTTGCCGGCGCAGATCCGCTCGAGTATTTCAAGCATCCGCTTGGTTCCCACGCGGCAGAAAGTGCATTTGCCGCAGGATTCGTTCTGCGTAAATTTAAGGAAGAAACGCGCTACATCCACCATGCAGGTAGAATCGTCCATGACCACCATTCCGCCCGAGCCCATGATAGCCCCGGTGGCGTTGAGGGAATCATAATCGATCGGGGTATCCATCAGGTTTTCAGGGATGCAGCCCCCGGACGGGCCGCCCATCTGCACGGCTTTAAGCTTGCGCCCGCCAGGAACGCCTCCGCCCACTTCGTTTACCACCTCGCGCAGCGTCAGCCCCATCGGGACTTCCACCAGCCCGCCGCGGGTTATCTTCCCGGCCAGGGCGAAAACTTTGGTGCCTTTGCTTTTTTCTGTTCCGAATTTATTGAAAGCGGCCGCTCCGTTCTGTATTATCCACGGAACGCAGGCCAGGGTCTCCACATTGTTTATAGTGGTGGAGTGGCCGAATATGCCGCTCTGTACGGGATAGGGGGGGCGTATCCGCGGCATACCGCGCTTGCCTTCCACCGAGGCGATAAGGGCGGTTTCCTCGCCGCATACAAAGGCTCCCGCGCCTTCTTTAAGGTAGGCGGTGAACGAGAAGCCGCTGCCGAGGATATTTTCCCCGAGCAGGCCTTTCTTCTCCGCGGCGGCTATAGCGCTGTTGATGCGCTTTACGGCCAGCGGGTATTCCGCGCGCACGTAGAAGATCCCTTTTGTCGCGCCCACGGCGTAGGCCGCGAGCATAAGGCCCTCCAGCACGGCATGAGGATCGCTTTCCAGCACGCTCCGGTCCATGAAAGCGCCGGGGTCTCCTTCATCCCCGTTGCAGACCACATACTTTTCGGGGCCGGGGACAGCGCTGGCGAATTTCCACTTGGTTCCGGTAGGGAAGCCCGCCCCGCCGCGGCCGCGCAGGCCGGAGGCTGAAATCTCGGCTATTATTTTTTCCGGCTTTATCTCTTTGAGCGCTTTGCGCAGGGCGCTGTAACCGCCGGCGCTCTCATAAGCCCCGATAGAGTCGGGGTCTATAACGCCGCAGTTCCTGAGAACGATGCGCTGCTGCTTGGCGTAGAAAGGATGCCGCGCCATGGGTTTATCGGGGGAGATAATAAGGTTCTGGGCCGCCGGCTTGCCGCCCAGGACATGCTCTTCTATTATACGCTCTGCCGCTTCAGGGTTTACCTTGCCGTAAAAGAAAGATTTGCCGGACTGGACTACTTCCAGGAGGGGTTCTTCGTGACACATCCCGTTACAGCCGGTAGACATTATTTCAAGCTCCAGGCCTTTTTCAGCGGCCAGAGAGTTTATAGCGGCCAGTGTTTTCCTGGCACCGGCGGCTATCCCGCAGGACCCCATCCCAAGGCGCAAAAGGGTAATCCCGGGGGCTGGCTTTAAGGCGGCCGGTTTAGTGCCGGAGGCCGCGGCTGATTGATTCTGACCCCGGGGCCCGGCCGCAGCGGCGCGCCTGTCCTTTACTATCCTCTTGATCTTGTCCGAGTTTATGGCGCCGTAGGTTTCGTCCTGTATCATTACCACGGGGGCAAGGCTGCAGCAGCCCAGGCAGGCCACATTCTCTATGGAAAATTCGCCGTCTTTGGTGGTCTGGCCGTGGTTTATGCCCAGCTCTTCTTTGAGCGCATAACTGACCTTATCGGCTCCGGAGACATGGCAGGCGGTCCCGTGGCAGACCTTTATATGCTGGCGGCCTACCGGGGTGGCGCGGAATTGGGCGTAAAATGAATAAACCGCTATTATTTCAGCGGGGGCTATGTCTATTTTTTGAGACAGGCGCTCTATGGCCTGCCTGGGCAAATAACCGAATTCACCCTGGATGAGCTGGAGGAGGGCTATTAACGAACCTTTCTTGTGTCCGTACTTGGCTACTATAGAATCTACTTTCCTTATAATAACGGTGTTGTCCATAGAAAGAAGGCCCCTTCGAGTTGGAATTTTCCGCTTTTAAATTATACTAAAAAAAATAGTTTATCCTGATTTATATTACAGCCCCAAAAAGGTAAAAATGCTATACTTTTTTTGTTCCCCTATACAAATTTCAGCGGAAAATATGTGTTTAAGGAGATAAATATAATGGCTAATAAAAAAATAGCGATGGACGGAAACACAGCCGCGGCTTACGTGGCCCACAAAACCAATGAAGTTATAGCAATTTACCCCATAACCCCTTCCTCGGTGATGGGGGAACTGTCAGACGTCTGGTCCGCCCGGGGCGATAAAAATATCTGGGGAACCATACCTTCAGTAGCTGAAATGCAGTCCGAAGGCGGCGCCTCCGGAGCGGTACACGGAGCACTTACCGCCGGCGCGCTCACAACCACTTTTACCGCCTCCCAGGGCCTGCTGCTTATGATACCCAATATGTACAAGATAGCCGGGGAACTTACCAGCACAGTGTTCCACGTGAGCGCCCGCGCTATCGCGTCACACGCCCTTTCCATCTTCGGAGACCACAGCGATGTCATGGCCTGCCGTCAGACCGGCTGGGCTATGCTGGCCTCTGCCAATCCCCAGGAAGCAATGGACTTCGCCCTTATCTCCCAGGCCGCTACCCTCAAAACCCGCATTCCGTTCCTCCATTTCTTTGACGGGTTCAGGACCTCTCACGAGCTCAATATGGTGGAAACCCTTTCCCCCGAGATCATGCGCAGCATGATCAGCGAAAAGCTGATAACCGAGCATAAGACCCGCGGCCTGAACCCCGAGCGCCCCGTACTGCGCGGAACCGCCCAGAACCCGGACGTATTCTTCCAGAACCGCGAAGCCTGTAATAAATTCTACGACGCCGTTCCCACTATGGTAAAAGAAGCCATGGGCCAGTTCGAGAAGCTCACCGGCCGCAAATACGGCCTGTTCGACTATGTGGGCGCGCCCGACGCCGATAAAGTTGTGATCATAATGGCTTCCGGAGCCGACACGGCGGAAGACACCATAAACTATCTTATAAAGGAATCCGGAGCCAAAGTAGGCGTAATCAAAGTGCGCCTTTACAGGCCTTATTCGGAAGTGGACTTTATTAAAGCCCTTCCCAAGACCGTCAAGAGCATAGCCGTGCTCGACCGCACCAAGGAACCGGGTTCTCTCGGAGAACCGCTGTTCCAGGACGTAGTTACCGCCTGCTCCAACGCATTCAAAGCCGGCGCGCTCAAGGAACTTCCTACCATAATAGGCGGCCGCTACGGCCTCGGTTCAAAGGAGTTCACTCCCGCTATGGTCAAGGGCGTCATCGAAAATCTCTCGGCCGCAAAGCCTGTACGGAACTTCTCCGTAGGCATCAAAGACGACGTAACCAACCTGAGCCTCAGCTACGACGCGGCCTGGACCACGGAGCCCGCTGACACCTTCCGCGCTCTGTTCTTCGGACTGGGGTCCGACGGAACCGTAGGCGCCAACAAAAACACCATCAAGATCATCAGCGAGGAAACCGGCCAGTACGCGCAGGGCTACTTCGTCTATGACTCCAAAAAAGCCGGCTCCATGACGGTATCGCATGTGCGCTTCGGCAAGAATTATATCCGCGCGCCCTACCTGGTCTATAAGGCCCGCTTTATAGGCTGCCACCAGTTCAGCTTCCTCGAGAAATACGAGATGCTGGATAAAGCCGAGGAAAACGCGGTATTCCTTATCAACAGCCCTTTCGCGGCCGCCGACGTCTGGGACCGCCTCCCTATAGAAGTCCAGGAAAATATTATCAAGAAGCACCTGAAAGTCTATGTCATCAACGCCTCTAAAATTGCCGACGACACCGGCATGGGCGGGCGCATAAACGTTATCATGCAGACCGCCTTCTTCGGTATCTCCGGGGTTCTGCCCAAAGACGAGGCGATAGCGGCCATCAAGCACTCTATCAAGAAGACCTACTCCCGCAAGGGCGATGAAGTGGTTAACAAGAACTTCGCCGCCGTTGACCAGGCCCTGGCCGCTATACAGGAAGTCAAAGTGGGCGGACTTACCTCCAGGATCAAGCGCTCCTGCGCCGTAGAAGGCTTCCCGCCCTTCGTGCGGGACTCGCTGTGCGAGATGATGGCCTTCCGCGGTGACGACCTTCCTGTTTCCGCGATGCCGGTGGACGGGGCCTTCCCTACCGCCACCTCCCAGTACGAGAAGCGCAATATAGCCCTGGAGGTCCCGGTCTGGGACGAAACGCTCTGCATACAGTGCGGAATCTGCTCGCTGGTCTGCCCCCATGCGGTAATACGCGTAAAGGCCTACGACGCCGCGGAGCTCGCCAAAGCCCCGAAGACCTTCAAGTCGGCCGAAGGCAAGGCCGCCCTCAAAGGGATGAAATTCACCACCCAGGTAGCCGTTGAAGATTGCACCGGCTGCGGAGCCTGTGTTTATAACTGCCCCGCCAAAGAGAAAAAGGAAGGCAAAGAAACCGGCCGCAAAGCTATTAACATGGCGCCCCAGTTCCCGCTGCGTGAAGCCGAGCGCGAGAACTTCAAGTTCTTCCTGGCCCTGAAGGACCTGGGCTCGGCCAAGGTTAACCGCAACTCGGTACAGGGCAGCCAGCTGGTACGACCCCTGTTCGAGTTCTCCGGAGCCTGCGCCGGCTGCGGGGAAACGCCTTATGTAAAACTGATGACACAGCTGTTCGGGGATCATCTGACCGTGGCCAACGCCACAGGCTGCTCGTCCATTTACGGCGGCAATTTACCCACCACGCCCTACTGCACCCGGGAAGACGGACGGGGCCCGGCCTGGGCCAATTCCCTGTTCGAAGATAATGCCGAATTCGGCATGGGAATGCGCCTTGCTTACGACAAGATGGGCGAAGAAGCCCGCGAAGTCCTGACGGCTATGAAAGACGGACAGCTTAAAGCCCAGGCCGCTCTGGCTGACGAGATCCTGGCCGCCAGGCAGGACGACTGGGTGGCTATAGAGCAGCAGCGCGGCCGCATAACCGAGCTGAAGAAAGCCCTTTCCGCGATAAGCGGCGAGCAGGCAGCGCGGATGATGACGCTGTCCGATTACCTTATAAAAAAATCAGTATGGATACTGGGCGGCGACGGCTGGGCTTATGATATAGGCTACGGCGGCCTAGACCACGTGCTGGCCTCCGGCCGCAAAGTCCGCATAATGGTGCTGGACACCGAGGTATATTCCAACACCGGCGGACAGATGTCCAAGGCTACCCCGCTCGGCGCAGTGGCGCAGTTCGCCGCGGCAGGCAAGCCTCTTCCCAAGAAGGACCTGGGAATGATCAGCATGACCTACGGAAACATCTACGTAGCCCAGGTAGCCATGGGCGCCAACTATCTGCAGACCGTTAAAGCGCTGGCTGAAGCCGAAGCCTTTGACGGACCTTCGATAGTTATAGCCTACAGCCACTGTATAGCCCACGGCATAGACATGGGCGCCGGCATGAACGAACAGAAGAGAGCCGTGGCCTCGGGCCGCTGGCCCCTCTACAGATTCAACCCGGCCCTTAAAGCGCAGGGAAAGAATCCGCTGATAATAGACAGCACGGCACCCAGCCTCCCCGTATCGGAATACATGATGGGGGAGAACCGGTTCCGCTCGCTTCACAAGTCCAACCCGGAGATAGCCAAGCGCCTGACGAAGCTGGCGGAAGAGGAATACAAATGGCGCCTCAGCGTCTATAAGCAGCTGGCCGAAATGAACTGCGAAGTTCCCAAGCCCGAGGAAAAAGTAGCTGCATAAGGTAACAGTATTAATGGAGAGGGCGGGGCTGAAAAAGCCCCGCCCTCTTTTTTTATACGCCGCAGACAGAGTAAAAGCCGGGAGAAAAGGAACCGGAATTAAGACCCGGATTCTGTTTTTCAGGATCGCCCAGGAACCTGTCCGACATAAGGCTTTCATGACGAAATTGTCTATTTTGGAGCCGAGCCGAAGCGCCGCGAGACGAGCACCCTCGACGGATTTGTGAGTTGAGCGGCGCGAAGGCGCAGGACAAAAGGGACAATTGCAGGCGAATTTGCTTATGTCGGACAGGCTCCTAGGTCTAAAGTCCTAACCGCGCATAGGCCTTAATAGTTTTCCGGCCTGGGCCCTTTGGCAGTGATAAGTTTCGCCCAACAAGACTATACTCTATATGGAAGCAGCTTTAAGGAGTAAACAACAAATGAAAATAAACATCTCCTCCTACATAATAGTTTCAGCAGGGCTTTTGTGCCTGATGGCGGCGCCCGCCCCGGCGCAGAATCTGCCTGGCGCGGTGCCCCAGGTTTCCCCCGTAGAAGCGGCAGGGGGGATCAGGGAAACCGACACCCCGGCAGACTCCGCGGAATTCACCAAGAACGAAAGGGATTACGCCCAAACCGATCCTTCATACTTCACCTTGAATAAAGACTCGATTAAATTGACGCTCCTTGAAGTGACCGAAGAGCCCGACATGAATTATGTGCGGCTGCAGGAAGATCCCATGAAACCGATCGACGGGATTCTGGTGACGATAGACAAAATAATCAACATCGCCTCCAAGGTCTGGAACATAATACAGCAGAACGCTCCTGTAGTGAACATAGAAACCAAGTACGCCACGGCCTATCCTTACGGCATCACCTCGGCTTCGCAGCTGGCTCAGTGGAGCAGGCCTAAAAGCTACACTTACGGCTTCTACGCAGAGAACCTCTACGGCTCCGTGATGATAGACTGCAAATACAAATTCTCCTATTCCTATAACGGGGCCTACAAAGGCAAGGGGAAATTCCTGACAGGCGTAGCCGTGATCCCCACTTCGGTAAAAGCCGGCTGGGGCTACAGGTTCTATATGTCCGCCGCGGTTCCGGATTCCACGATAGTTAACGCGGGTACCGATAAGGACCCTGTGGCGGCCATGCAGATGAAGCTCAGCTGGAAGATGGCCACCGTGCTTAAAGAAGTGGACGGGACCAGCGTGTATTATGTGCAGGGCAACGGGTACTTCGAAGAAATAGCCAGCCCCTGGAAAAAAGGCCCCGCGGTCGAGAGCGTAAACTCAGCCGCTCCTCTGCTCGACACCGACAATATTTTCTGAGCCGTATCAGTAAGCGCAGAAACCGTCCGCGATGCGGACGGAAACAGAAAAGGAGGAAGTAAATAATGAAGAGAATACTCACAATAGCAGCAGCCGCAACAGCACTGTTGGCGGGCCGGGTTTCGGCAGCCGAAGCCCTGGACGCAAAATACTTCGCCGTGGACGAAAGCTCCATCATGATAGAGGAAATAACCGATAAAGGCGGCTCGCTGCCCCTTAATCCGGGGCAGACCTCTACTAACACGATCCCCGGCCCCCAGGACCTGCCCAAGCCTCCCTCGGGCCCGCAGATCAACCCTCCTCCCGGCATCAACGGAACAGCTGTTGATCCGATGGCCGGCTTCAACAACGGCCTCAACGCCGTCAACGGCGTAGTGGGCGCGATAGACAATATAGTCAACCTGATGGAAAAGATATTCAACATCATAGAGAAGAACCAGCCCGTAGTGAATATCACCACCAACTACGCGAACGCGGTTCCGTTCGGGACCAGCCACTGGACCCAGCTTCAGGGTTGGACCAAACCGGCTACCAGGAAGTATTCCTTCTCAATGAAGAACGCCTATGGTTCCGAAGTAGTGAAAGTGCTTTACCAGGTGCACTACACCTATAAGGGCAACTTCCAGGGAAAGGGCCAGTTCCTGACCGGCGTTACCATCGAGCCCCTTAACGTAGTTACCGCCTGGGGCTACAAAGTTACCCTGGTCTCGGAAGTTCCGGATTCCACTATAGCCAATGTCGGAACCCACGAGGACCCGGTGGCCTCCATGCAGCTTCAGCTGAGGTGGATAGTGCACACCATGATAAAGGACATCTCCTCCAAGGCCATTTACTACGTACAGGGAGACGGCCTTCTGCAGGAAATAGGCACGCCCTTCAAAAACGCGCAGGAAAAGCAGCTTAAGACCAAGGTTGACGCCGCGGCTATGCAGATAGCAGCGCCCAGCTTCAACTAGTTAGTACTCGCAGCCTCCTTTTCCCCCGGCGCCCGACAAACGGGCGCTGGGGTTTTGTCTTTTATTACGGTGAAAACACGCGATAAGAGCGTAAAACACGATTGGCCACGCCGTGGGCTCACCCGGTATTCAGCCCCCGCGCTTATGCCGGCGGGCTTCGACGGCGGTTTTGCTAAGCCGGCCACGCGCCTCCGCCTCCACGGAATGTGGAGGGGGGAAGATATGGAAAAGGGGGCTTTATTCTAACTCTTTGAGTTTACGGAGGAGGTCCAGCTGCTTGGGGGAAAGGTTCGCAGGGAGGGAAAGTGTTATAACGGCGTAAAGGTCGCCATGACCTCCGTCTTTACGCGGCAGGCCCCTGCCTGCAAGCCGGAATTTGCGGCCCGAAGAAGTTCCCTGTGGGATTTTTATAGTCACGGAACCGGAGGGGGAGGGCACCGAGATCTCGGCGCCCAGGGCCGCGTCCCACGGGGAGATGTCAATCTTTACCTTCAAATCGTCTCCGTCCGCCTCAAAACGCGGGTCAGGCAGAAGGCGTATCTTGAGGTAAAGATCTCCGGTACGGCCCCCGGCTTCTTTTCCCTGGCCGCGCAGCCGTATAGTTCCGCCGTCGCGCAGGCCTTTGGGGAGTTTTACATTTATGTCTTTTGTTTCCGATTTTCTTCCCGCCCGGTAGCTGAAAGAGAGCTGTTTATGTCCGCCGCGGATAAGGTCCTCTATAGAAAGCTGGAGCTCGGCCTCCATGTCCAGGTTGGAACGGCCGCCGGAAACCTCTTCCATGCCCTCAAACCCGCCGAAACCCCGGGCCCCGCCGAACATTGATTTAAAAAAATCACTGAATTCCCCGAATTGTTCAAAGCCCCCGCCCTGGCCGCCCTGGTAATGGGCCTGGAACCCGCCGGGGTTGCGCTGATAGCCGCCGCCCGGAGGGGGCCTGTAGCCCTGCCCGTTCTGCCAGTCTTTGCCCAGCTGGTCGTACATCTTTCTTTTTTTAGCGTCGGAGAGTACTTCGTAGGCTTCGTTAATTTCCTTGAATTTACTCTCTGAGATCTTGTTTCCCGCGTTGCGGTCCGGATGGTGCTTAAGAGCCAGCTTGCGGTAAGCAGATTTAATCTCGGCCTCGCCGGCGGTTTTTGGAACCCCCAGCAGGGCGTAATAGTCTATGTATTCCGCCATGGTTATTTAAGCTTATAAAGGAAGGCGGCGATAAAGGCGCCAAAGGCAAGCATGACCCTGCGCTCGATCAGGCTCTCGGAAATACCCGGAAGCAGATGATTGAGCACCCTGGCGGTTATTACCGCCAGCGCTATCCCGCACCAGAAAACCCAGATCCGGGTTGTAGATACAGGGGGCGTCTGAAGCGACTGCGCGCCCTGAACGGACGTGTTTATTTTAGGGGCTTCCTGAGGCTTATCCTGATTCTTTGCCATATTATTTTTTTGCTACAAAAGAGATATCCTGGAAGATCACGGTGACCCCGAGCTCGAGGCCCTCGTGGTTCTTTACCAGCATGGTGCTGTAACCGATTATAAGAGGCGTATTCGCGTGCATTATGGAGATTTCCGCGCGCCGGACGCACTTTGCGGTATCGATAGTTTCCTTTATTACGCCTTTAAGCGCCGGAAAAAACTCGAACGCCTTCTCATAGTGTGTGTCCTTGCAGCAGGTCTCGGATTCCATGCGCAAAATTTTACCGGCCATCGGGTTCAGGTAAACCACCTTCCCCTTCAGGTCCACGCTTATCAGGCCTCCGGTTAGGTTATCCAGTATGCACTGGTAATATTCCTGGATGTTTTTTATCATGCTGATATTCTACAAAAAAGAGAAGAGTGTAATACAAGGCAGAGGAGCAAACCTGAGTTTCACGCAGGCGGCTGGAATTAAAAGCCCACTAGCGGGGGTGGGGGAAATTAGGCGCATAGCGCTTTATGCACATAGCCAAAGACTAAGATGCGGGTTCGATTCCCATCGCCCGCTCCATTTTAGTTTAGACCATCCTTTTTTAAGATGGCCTTTTCCTTTTATTATTCCGTGGCGATTGGAATCTTCCTTATAGAGAGCGCTCGTCGGGAGGGTTATTTAAGAGCGGCAGCTTTTAACAGAGTGGCGGCGCGTCTCAACCGTGTTTGCAACGGGATATGATTGATGTGTTGCAGTCCGGACTTATTGAACTCCCCCGACGATATTTAATAGTATGTTTATACGATATTACCGACTAAGGGTTAGAGTTCAAAGGGATTGCCGCCATAAAGACCGCCTGGTTATTATTCTTCGCGCTCGCTATTACTGCGCCTTGTTTTGCCGGGCCGGATAAAAGCCTTGTAGCGGCACGTGAAGTAGTTCAGTCCCCGGAAATATCACCGCAAGACGCATTACTA
>MNUR01000074.1 GCA_001871115.1 Elusimicrobia bacterium CG1_02_56_21
GCAACTAACAACGCCCAGAGCAAATATGGGCATGTAGGGCCCAGACGCTATTTACTTATTAATTGCTTTCGTTGGCAGAATTGAAATTATGGCCGCGGTGGTCTTGGCTGTGGCGCCTTTTAGGGAGTTGAGTGTCTTGCAGGCGTCTGTCTGGGCGTCTATAAGGGTCGCAGGTTTAGCCAGAAGCCGGCCGATAACTTCGGCTATCTGAGGGGCGGTTTCCGTGAGGAAGCCGCCTTTTTGCTTTATAAGGGCTGCCCCTGCATTCCGGGCGTTCTTGTAATTCGGTCCGAACATTACCGGCTTTGAGAACAGCGCAGGCTCCAATAAATTATGCCCGCCGGTATCGTCCAGGGTTCCGCCCACAAAACACAGGGTTGAGGCCGCGTAGAGGGCCTGCAGCAGGCCCATAGCGTCCACCAGCAGGCAGTCCGTGCCCTCGGGAACTACCGGGGAGGACCAGCGCATGAAAGCGACTCCCTGCTCCTTTAGTACAGCCTCGGTCCCGGAAAGCTTCTCGGGGTGGCGCGGGACCAGAATAAGTTTCAGGCCCGGATTAACCTTTTTAGCTTCCAGCCAGGCGGAGATAATGACGGGTTCCTCGGACGGATGCGTGCTGCCCGCGGTGAAAATCGGGTAGCCGCTCCAGTCGGAAGCTTCCAGGAAGTCCCGGACCTTATCCTGCCCCTCGGAAGAGACCCCTATCATATCGTATTTCAAATTTCCGGTAACCGTAACTTTATCTTTAAGTCCCGGCAGCATTCTGAACCTTTGGGCGTCCTGTTCCGTCTGCGCCAGCACTTGCTTTATCCCGGAAAATGCCAGGCGGGATAAAGGCCGCAGAGCGCGGTATAGCGCGGCCGTACTTTCCGAGATCCGCGCGTTAACCATAAAAACCGGGACGCCTGCCCTGGCCGCCGCATAGAGCGTGGCCGGCCAGATCTCGGTTTCTACCAGGATAAGAATGCGCGGCCGGGCTTTTTTTATAAAAGCGGCTGCCAGCGGGTAAAAATCTATCGGGGCCAGGCGCGCTTCAGCCCCCAGGCGGGCGGCCTCGGCGCGGCCGGCGGCTGTGGAAGACGTCATAAGCAGAGGCGCTTTTAAAAGGGAGGCCAGCTCCGGAGCCAGCTTTGAGGCCGCTTTTACCTCGCCCATAGAGGCGGCATGTATCCAGACAGGACCGGAGGGGAAGGAGGGGGGCGATACCGCCAGTCTTTCCCCGGCTTCGCTGCCGAGGGCCTTCATCAGGGACCTGCGGGGAGATAGAAGGAAAAACACGGCATACAGCCCGGCAAGTACCGGTGCGAGCAGGCTGTAAAAAAGCAGAAGTATATGTCCCATGTGTCCTTGATAGGGATCGGCGGCAAAGAAGCGCAAAAAGCGCGGGTGAAGGAAAAACTTATATTTAGAAAAACGGCCCTAGGTCCCGATCCTGCTCCTTAAGCGGCCGCTATTTCTTTGAGGCTCCGGCTTTCTTTTTTTTCTTGGAGAGCCAGGGCAGAGCGAATACTGAAGAATATTTGGGAGAGAAAGCTCCGTCGAAAGATACCCCTATCTTTGAAGCTTCCAGCCTGTCGAACAGGCTTTTGATCAGTTCGTTCTCGTAAAGCGGTACGGAGGTGGCCTCCTGCGGGGGCAATTCCGGTTCGGGGCAGGAGAATATATAAATGGCCGGCCCGAGTTCAAAGCCCTCCGGTTCGGCTTCCCGCACTGCCAGGTCAGAGGTGACCCCGACCGCGGTCTGCATAAAAACCTGCGCCGCAATCCGGCCGAGACGCTTAAGAGTATCGTCGGTCTGGCCGGCCAGCTTGTCTTCAAAACTTTTACCGAGGGTGAGTATCCCGGCGGTAAGCGGCAGGCGCGCGGCGCCGCTTATCTTGCCGGCGGTTTCGTCTTCAGAGGGGAGGTATTCAAAAACTACTGCGGGCTCCAGGGCCGCGGCGAGGGCCGCGGCGTGCTCGCGCACGGCCTTCTCGTCCGGCAGGCCGGCTGCGGCAAGGTCAAGCTTATGCTTGCGGGCTTTGCGCAGCACTTCGTAGGAGTACACCGGTATCTTGAACTTCTTTATCTTCCGCATCGGTTCCGTTTCCCTCCGCCAGCTCCGCCTACTTCCCCTTGTTCTCCCACTGGTAAACCAGCGGGGTGGCTATAGCGATGGTGGAATAGGTTCCGCAGATGCTGCCCACCAGCATGGTGAACGCGAAGTTGTTTATGACTTCTCCGCCGAAGAGGAAGAGTATGGACACAACCGCAAGCACGGTGAAATTGGTTATCAGGGTGCGGGAGAGGGTCTCGTTAACGCTGGTATTGGCCAGCTGGCCCAGGGGCATCTTCGGGAACATCCGCATATTTTCGCGCATCCGGTCGAAGATGACTATTGTGTCGTTTATAGAATAACCGGCTATGGTCAGCAGGGCCGCCACTATCACCAGGTCGATCTCGCGGTTAGTAATTGACAAGGCGCCCGCAGCTATAAAGACGTCATGCAGCAGGGCCAGCACCCCGGCCGCGCCCCAGACAGGGTTGGCGAAGCGGAAGGCTACGTAGACGATTATGCCGAAGAGGGACAGGATGAATGCGAACAGAGCTTTTTTAGCAAGGTCGCGTCCTACCACGGGGCCGACATAGTCGCGCTTTTCCTCCGTGAACGTATTGCCGGCCAGGTTAGTGTTGAAGGCGGCCAGGATAGCGTTAGAAACTTCATTAACATTGTCCTGCGAGCCCTTTACCTTTATCTGGTAGGCGTTGCGGTCCAGGCTCTGGATAGTAGGATCTATCCCGGACTTGCTCAGGGCCGAGCGCACGTCCCCGGTGGAGACCGGCTTCTCGAAGCGCAGCTGCAGCAAGGTTCCGCCCGTGAAGTCCAGGCCCAGGTTCATTCCTTTTACCGCCATTGAAATAGCCCCGGCGGCTATGATCAAAGCGGATATCGTGAAGAACGTAAAGCGCTTCTTGATGAAGTCTATATTTGTTTTTTTGATGAGCACTATCATATATTGAGCTCCTTGGGATTAGAAGTGAGCCAGAATTCATAGACTGCCCTGGTCACAAAAACCGAGGTGAACATACCGACCAGCAGACCGATCGTAAGTGTGACGGCGAAGCCCTTGACCGGGCCGGATCCGAACTGGAAGAGGAAGATGGCCGCTATCCAGGTGGTCACGTTAGAGTCCAATATGGCGCTCCAGGCTTTATCGTAGGAGGTGGGGATGATCATCGCCACGGGCTTTGACAGCGCCAGTTCCTCGCGCATGCGCTCGAGGATCAGCACGTTCGCGTCTATAGCCATGGCCAGCGAGAGGATGATGCCGGCTATGCCGGGCAGCGTAAGCGTAGCCCCGAAATAGCTCATTGCGGAAGCCAGGAACACGAAGTTCATGGCCAGGGCGATGTCGGCTACGAAGCCCCCTGCGCGGTAATAGACCAGCATAAAGGCTATCACGAGAATGAAACCTATTCCGGCAGCGGAAAGTCCTTTCTTAATGGAGTCTTCGCCGAGGCCGGGCCCGACCACGCGTTTTTCAATTATGCTGACCGGGGCGGGCAGCGCGCCGGCGCGCAGTACGATAGCGAGGTTGCGGGCTTCCTCCATGCTGAAGGACCCCTCTATCACGCCTGAGCCTCCGCCAATGCGGCTCTTTATCACGGGGGCGGAATGTACTACTCCGTCCAGCACTATTGCGAGGAATTTGTTGACATTCGCGCCGGTGAAATTCTCGAACAGTTTGCCGCCTTCTTTGTTGAAGGTGAAGCTGATACTCGGGGTCCCGAACTGCTGGTCAGTGGAGACGTGAGCATTCTCAAGATAAGCTCCGGTTACGGGGACGGTGGCCTCTACTACGTAGTAGCGGGCTCTTTCTCCGTCCTGCCCGGGGGCGGCTTTGCAGAGCATTGTGCCTTTGGGCATGATCTTGGCTATCCCGGGGATCAGCGTGCCTTTCTTGTCGAAGGGGGGTTCGGTGATATCGTCCACCTTGGACAGGACGGCCTGTGCCGCGTCGGAAGTGTCAAGGAGGCGGAACTCCAGGAGGGCCGTCTTGCCGATCAGGTTTTCGGCCTCTTCGGTGTTGGAAATTCCGGGAAGGTCCACGGAGATCCAGCGGTCGCCCTGGCGGGAGATAGGGGTTTCGCCCACTCCGTACTGGTCCACGCGGTTGCGGATAATCTCTATAGCGCGGGCCATAGCGTCGTTCAGCTTTTCTTTTTTATCCAGCTTTTCAACGTCCAGCTCCAGCAGCATATGCGTGCCGCCGCGCAGGTCCAGGCCCAGGTTCAGGATGCGCTTGGGGCGCATGCGCATGGCCTCGGTCTTGGCTCTATCATCGTTGGTCTTGGTATACCATTCCACGCTGGGGTACAGCAGCCAGAAGGAAAGGATCAGGAGGCCCAGGACAGTGCCTATCTTCCAGTGTAATTTATTCATTTCCGATGCTCCTTTAAGTTACTTGGCCTG
This sequence comes from Elusimicrobia bacterium CG1_02_56_21, assembly GCA_001871115.1. Taxonomy (GTDB): domain Bacteria; phylum Elusimicrobiota; class Elusimicrobia; order Elusimicrobiales; family UBA9959; genus UBA9959. The sequence continues at coordinate 4,454 of MNUR01000074.1, forward strand.
GTTCACTACCGCGCCCACGGCGCTGCGCGTGAAGAGCGCTTTAACGCCCTTGGCGATCTCTACTTCAATTTCTTCCGCATTAACGGAGGTTATGGAACCTATCAAGCCGCCGCGGGTTATCACTTTGTCTCCGGGCTTTAGGGCCTCCAGCATAAGCTTGGTTTCTTTCAGCTGTTTCTGCTGGGGGCGGATAAGCAGAAAATAAAATATCACGGCCACGGCCACAAAAGGGACAAGCTGCATAAAGGCTGCGTTCTGGTTCATATTTCCTCCGTCGTATACCTATTCAAATTTAATTATAGCAAATACTATAAGTCTTTCTTCAACACTTCTTCACTTGAGCTCCACATAGGCGTCAAAGAAGGCTTTCTTGGCCTGTTTGAAGGTTCCCGCCGCCGCGGCAAGGCGCATGATCTTGGTCTGGTTTATAAGGAAACGCAGGTTATGGATGGAGATCTGCTGGTTTACCAGCAGCTCGCCGGCCTTGTACAGGTGGGAGAGGTAGCCGCGGGAATAGTTGCGGCAGCAGCTGCAGTCGCAGTCCGGGTCGAGAGGGGAGTCGTCGTTTTTGAAAGGCGCGTTCTTTACATAGAACCTTCCGCGCGAGGTAAGGGCCTGGCCGTTGCGCGCGTTCCGGGTGGGGAGCACGCAATCGAACATATCTACGCCCAGTTCCGCCGAGTTCCAGATGTCTTTCGGGCTGCCCAGTCCCATAAAATAGACCGGCTTGTTCTTTGGCAGGTTCTCCATTATGGCCGCAAGTGAATCCATCATCTGCGTCTTGCTTTCTCCTACGCAGAGCCCGCCCAGCGCGAAGCCGTCGGGGTTGAGTTCGGCCATATGCCTGGCTGCCTCGGCCCTGAGGTCGGCGTAGATGGAACCCTGTATTATCCCGAAGAACAGCGGGCGTTTGGCCGGGTCCATGTTCTTGGTCTTCTCTATGAAATGGGCTTTGCTCCTTTCCGCCCAGCGCATTGTTTTCCTCAGCGCGTCGGTAGCGTCTTCACGGGAAGCCGGGTTCTTTACGCAGACGTCAAGGCAGGTCCAGATTGAGGACTGTATTGAAGACTGGTAGTCTATAACCTTCTCCGGGGTGAAGAAATGAGGGCTGCCGTCAATATGCGAGGAAAAATGGACGCCATTGTCCGTTATCTTCCGCAAGCGGCTCATACTGTAAACCTGGAATCCGCCCGAATCCGTAAGTATCGGGCCAGGGTGGTTCATAAACCGGTTAAGGCCCCCGAACTTTTCCAGGGTGTCCAGGCCGGGGCGCAGGTAAAGGTGATAGGTGTTGGAAAGCAGGCATTCTGTTCCCATTTCGGCAAGGTCCTGCTGGGAAACGGCCTTCACCGAGGCCTGTGTGGCTACCGGCATGAAAACCGGCGTATGGATAAGACCGCGCTCAGTCTTAACCACCGCGGCCCTGGCCGCGGTTTCCTTGTCATTATGCAGAATCTTGAAGTGAGACATTGTTTGGTCCTTAGTAACTTATACTTGCTTGAGATTGGGGCGGCCTACCGTGCGGGCCGGAACGCAAAACCGGCGTCGCGCACACCGTGCGCGCGCCTGCCGCTCTCGGCCTCGGCGCTACGCAAGCCTCGGCCTCCGAGGGGCTTTTGCTAACCCGGCCAGCACGGTCTCCGCCCGAGTTGCACGGCTTAATGAAAAACAAATTGGCTGGCAAAGTGCGCGGAGGGGAGACCGCGGGGGCAGGATAAGAAAAACCGTCGTTGAGCCCGCCGGTTGCATAGCCTGGCGGGCGAATACCGAGTGAGGCCACGGTGTGGCCGAACGTGTTTTTCGTTCCTGCCTTCGCGGTAGGCCCCGACTCCGCTTCCTGCGGTTTTCCGTTGTCTTTTAACATAGAAACATCGAGTCTCCGTAGGAGTAGAAGCGGTATTTTTCTTTTACGGCTTCGGTATAGGCTTTAAAAAGAAGCTCGCGCCCGGCGAAAGCAGCCGTCATGTAAAGAGGGGCGGAATCCGGGACATGGAGATTGGTTATGAACGCGCCGGCTACTTTAAACCTGTGGCCCGGGAGTATGAAAAGTCCGGCTTTGCCGGAACCGGAGGCGACGACGCCTTTCTCGTCCGAAAAAGTTTCAAGCGTGCGCATCGAGGAGGTTCCTACCGCGATCACTCTGCCGCCTGCGGCTTTATGGGCGTTTATCGCTTCGGCCGCTTCAGGGGCAACTTCGCAGGCTTCCTCCATCATAACATGGGCGGCCGGGTCCTCAGAGCGCACCGGCCTGAAAGTCCCCCAGCCGATATGCAGAGTGATAAATGCGGTTTTAACCCCGGCGGCCGAGAGCCTGGCCAAAAGGCCGGGAGTAAAATGGAAGCCGGCGGTATGGGCGGCTATAGAGCCGGCCTCGGCCGCGTAGACGGTCTGGTAGTTGGGTTCGTCGGGTGGGGCTTGTACGCCTCTGCGGGAGCGGGCTTTAAGTATGTACCGGGGGAGCGGGACCGCGCCGTTCTCTGCCAGATAGGCCTCTTCTACCGGGCCTGAAAAACGGAAGGTATAGCTTCCGTCGGGGTTCCTGGCCAGGCATTGCGCCTTGCGGCCTGCGGGGCAGGTAAGTACCTGTCCCGGGACTATTTTGCGGCAGAGCCCGGTCCAGACCAGGCCGTCTGTGCCGGCAGGAGCCATCAGAAGTATTTCCGACTTGCCTCCCGTGGCTTTTACCGCTTCGAGGCGGGCCTTCCATACTTTGCTGCGGTTAAGCACCAACAGGTCGCCGGGGCCGAGGAATTCCGGAAGGTCCCGGAAGTTCTTATGCAGGAGGCCGCCGTCCGAACGCCGGACTACTATCAGGCGGGAGGAATCCCGCGGTTCCGCGGGCCGGTCGGCGATAAGCGGGTCTATTTCAAGAGAGGAGAATTCCGCAAGTGAGTCTTCAGTCATAGTCTGTGATGGACGCTCCGGGGTAGTAATAGCGGAGTATTCTTTTGTAAGGCCTTCCTTTCAGAGCCATATATTTGGCGCCTTCCTGGCACATCCCTACCCCATGCCCCCAGCCCCGCCCGGAGACCTCATAGCCGCCTTTAACCCTGGAGATACCGGTAATATAGGTGCTGCGGAACTCAAAAGTACCGAAGCGCTTGCGCATATCGTTAGCGAGGACGGTTTTAGTTCCTTTATCCGTTCCTATCCTGAGCGAGACCGCCCGGCCGGAGCGGTCTTTTTTGTATATTCTTACGCTCTTTATCTTCAGGGCGGTAGAGCCCTGGGCCTGTATGAACCTGAGAAGTTCTGAGGAGGAAATATAGTATTCCCAGCGCGCGTGCCGGGAAGGTTTGCAGAACGGGTCGGCTACCCCGTAAAGCGGCTTTATTACCGCGTCTCCCCAGGCGGATTTGGCGCTGGCGGTATGGCCGCCGCAGCAGGCGTGAAAATAAGTATTGATAAGTTTGCCTTTATACTTAAGCACTTCGCCGCGGGTGGTATTAACGGCTTCTATTATCCTCGGGCCGATCTTAACCGTGCCGCCGTAAACCTGTCTCTCGGCTCCGCTGGTAACGTCATAATCCCTGGAAGGATTTATATAGCGCAGCGCGTAGGTTCTGGACGCGACCGCCTGCGCTTTAAGAGCTTCCAGCGGCCAGTCGGCGCTCATCTCCAAAGGCAGAACGCCGTAAAGATACTCTTCAAGCGAAAGATATTCAACTATATCCAGCCTGCCCTCGGCGCTTATCTTAAGCAGTATATCTCCCTTATACAGATTTTTGCCCAGCCTGATATGGTCCTGGCCTTCCGAGGCAAGCAGCCTGACCGGGGATGAAAGCAGCTGCCCTGCCACGGAAATATCCCTGCCGGACGGACGGACCTCGTAGGAGGAGTCTTCGAGGAGCAGGTACTTCTGCCCGCTTTTAACTTCCTGGACATAAAGCCGCGAGGAAGTCTTCAGGTTGAGAGAGGCTGAGTTGCGCGCTATTGCCACTCTTATCTGCGGCCCTTTCCCGGCCATGGCGCCGGCGCAGCGGCCGGGGAGCGCGGAGGCGAATAAAAACAGTATGGAAAGGGCGCGTATCATTATCGGGGCGGCATCAGAGAAGCTCGGCCTGGCGGGGCAGTTTAAGGCCCAGGTGCGCGGCGGCGCGCGCGGTTATAACGCGGCCGCGGGTGGTGCGCTTAAGGAAGCCGGCCTGCATCAGGAACGGCTCTATAACGTCGGTAAGCGTATCGGCTTCTTCCGAGACGGCCACGGCCAGAGTATCTATCCCGACGGGGCCGCCGCTGAACTTCTCGGCTATGGCCAGCAGTATCCGGCGGTCCAGGTTATCGAGCCCCTCGGAGTCTATCTCCAACGAGGCCATCGCGGCTTCGGTAACTTCCGGGGTTATCACTCCCGCCGCCCTCACGTCGGCAAAATCCCGCACGCGCTTAAGCAGGCGGTTGGCTATGCGCGGGGTCCCGCGCGAGCGCCTTGCGATAAGCTGCAGGGCGGACTTTTCCGCCTTGCTTGCTAGTATGCCTGCGGAACGCGCCAATATCCGGGTTATTTCATCTTCTCCGTAGAAACCCAGGTTAAAAACGATGCCGAAGCGGTCCCGGAGCGGGCCGGTCAGAAGCCCGCTGCGCGTGGTAGCGCCTACAAGCGTAAAGCGCGGGACTGCCAGTTTGAGCGTGGTAGAACCGGGGCCCTGCCCGGTATTTATAAAGAAAACGAAGTCTTCCATTACAGGGTAAAGGGATTCTTCAACGGCGGCGTTAAGGCGGTGGATTTCGTCTATAAAAAGGATATCGCCTTCCGCCAGTTCGGTGGTGAGCATCGCGGCCAGGTCCCCGGGTTTTGAAAGAACCGGCCCCGAGGTGACTTTGATATTAACGCCCATCTCCCGGGCGAGTATATGCGAAAGCGTGGTTTTGCCCAGGCCGGGGGGGGAGTAAAAAAGACAATGATCCAGCGGTTCCTTTCTCTGCCGGGCGGCTTGTATAAAAACCTTCAGGTTCTCTTTAAGCCTGTCCTGCCCTACGAATTCGTCAAGGGAATTGGGACGCAGGGCCGATTCCATCCGGGCTGTTTCGTCGGCGGCGGGGCGGGCGGAAAATATTTCTTCGTCTTTGGGCATTGTGTTTATTTAGGAGAAAGGCGCCTGAGGGCGAGCCTTATTATTGATTCTACTGAAGCCGCCGGACCGGCTTCGGCGGCCGCGTCTTCAAGGGCGGACCTTGCTTCCCCGGCCCTGAAACCCAGCGCGGTAAGCGCGTTCATCGCCAGGGCATAGGTCCCGGAAGCGGCGCTGAACTCTGCCAGGCCGGCGGGGCCGGAGGCCGGAAGTTTGTCTTTCAGAGCCGAGATAAGCTTGTCCGCTGTCTTGGAAGTGAAACCGAAAATAGCGGTAAGCCGCTTAAGGTCCTTTGCCGCCACTGCCCCCGTAAAGTCCGGCATCGATTTTGCCGCCTTCCCGAGATAATCCAGCGCTTTCTTCGCGCCGGTGTTCGGCACGGCGTCCCTGAAAAGTTCGAAAAGGTCTTTTTCTTCCCTGGAGCGGAAACCGTAAAGGGCGGTTCCCCCGTACATGCTGATTGATTCCGCTATAAAAAGCTCCGCGGTTCCGCCCTCGGGGCCGAGAGCTTCCAGGGACGGGGCGCAGAGGAAAACCTCGTAGCCTACTCCGCCCGTTTCTATTACGGCGCTTCCGGAGTTCTTGATGACGATGCGGCCGCGGAGATAGGCTAACATGGAAGGCCCGCCTTTCTTTTAGCTTTAGCCATTGCCCTTGCCAAAGGCGCCAGGCGAAGATGGCAGAGGGCCGCGGCCATAGCGTCGGCGACGTCGTCCGGTTCCGGAACAGAGACCAGGTTCAGCGTTATCTGCACAATGCGCTGTATCTGCCGCTTTTCTGCGGCGCCGTTCCCGGAAACCGTCTTTTTTATTACTTTAGGGTTATACGCGCTTATCGGGATGCCGCCCTTTTCGCAGGCCAGAAGAATAACGCCCCGCGCATGGGTAGTATTGGCCTGGGTGTCGGCCCGCTTTGAAAAAAAAACTTCTTCTATAGCCGCTTCGTCGGGAGAATGTTCTTTTATCCGGGCGGCCAGTTCGTCGAAGATGGTTGCCAGGCGTTTTTCCAGCAGGGTGTTCTTAAGAGTATGTATCAGGCCCGCGGCGGCAAGGCGCGGGGGGGCGGCGCCGTCTT
>MNUR01000007.1 GCA_001871115.1 Elusimicrobia bacterium CG1_02_56_21
CGCCTTAACAGGATACGGGACGGTGATCTGCAGCCCTTCCTGCCCTTCGCCTGAAAAAAGTTTCTTGGGACAGCCCTGGGCCTTTAGACCTAGTCGCGCTTGGGAATAACTGCCCTTACGGAAATAGCTTTGTTTCCGTATAATATGAATATGAAAAATACAAAAGCTATTTTCTTTATTGTTCTGGGTTCCTTCATTTTAGCCACCGGTTTCGCTTTCGCCGGAAATAATTCTTACGACCAGGCCGGGAACCCCGGGCTCTGGAAAGCGGACGGGCGCGAGACCATAGCGCTTCCGAAACTGGACATCACCACCCCCGCGGGAACAAGTAAAACCGCCGAATTTACAGCTCCGGTTACGAAAGCCGCCCCCGCCGGTGTTCCCACTATCAAGGCCGACCCCCCGCCTCCGCCCAAACCCCTCAAAGAAAAGGTTAAAGAATTTATCGGCGAGCACGCCCAGCAGATAATGGCGGGCGGCATAGGCGCTTACCTTGGCTTCGCTCTCTTCGGCGGGCCTGTAGGCATGCTCATCGGCGCTCTGTTCTTCCTGGGCCTTATATACATGAACAGCTAGGCAGCCGGCTTTTACAAAAAGAAAAACACCGCGCTCTAAGCGCGGTGTTTTTTTATTAATACCTGTTATCCCTTTATCCTAAGGGTTCAGGAAGCCGAGGCCGCCGGGCTCAGCCTCCGGAGCCTCTTAGTATTTCATCGGTCGCACGCACCATTGCAAAACCCTCGGCCATGCCGGCAAGCGAAGCCAGATGCAGTTCCCGGCTGCGCGCGGCAACGGCGTCTTCAGCGACTATGCACATAAAGCCGAGGTCAAAAGCGTCGCGGACAGTGGACTCTACGCAAAGATTGGTCTTCAGCCCGGCTATGACCAATGAATCAACTCCCAGGGTCTTAAGTCTTTCGGCAACCCTGACGTTTGTGAACGCGCTATACCGGCATTTCAGAAAAACCTCCCCTTCAAGCGCGCCCAGGACAGGAGCCACTTCAGCCTCCGGAGTTCCGGCCAGGCAGGTCCGCTTCCACCAAAGCGCCATAAGTCCGCCGTCACTGGCCGGGTCCTTGTGGGCGTGCGCGGTAAACAGAACAGGCAGCCCGCGCCCCCGGAAAGAAAGGGCCAGGCGCACGGCATTAGCCAGCGCCGGCAAAGCCTGCGGCATATAAGCCGGGGAGGCGGGATCAATAAACAATCCCTGCATGTCCACCAGGAGCAGGGCCGCGCGCTCCCAGTTAAAAGGCAAAGTTCTGGCCCGGCGGCTTTTCTTGCCTGTCCCTTCGGCGGCGCGCTGCTTCAGCCGGGCGGCCCAGAGCTGACCGCAGGAGGTTTCTCCTTCTATCTCTTCTTTAGAGCTGGGGGAAATAATCACGTCAAAGCCGGCCGCCTTCAGTGCCGCTGCATCTCCGGAAAGTCCGGCTGGGGGATTGCTCCATACATAAGAAGAGCCGCTCAGGTCCGCGGTATAGGTCGGGTTCACGGGGGTTACTTTTATAAGGAACAGGGAGGGGGCAAAAGTCCGCTTTAATTCTTCTATATCCAGACGCTCGCCTTCGGGGAGCGCGAAATTAAGAGTGATCTTCCTGTCACCGGCGCGCACGAAACGCGCCCCATAGGCGGCTATTTCAGCCGGGCTCCATACAGGGATAGGAACTATTTTTTTGCGCAGCGCAGGCGCGGTAGCGTGCACCGAGAACTGCAGCTGGAACCTGCCGCCGCCATAATAGGCGTTCTTGATATCTATAAGCCGCTCCAGGAAAGCCTCCGCTTCCGGGGTTTTGGGCGCTACCGTTGACAGGCTGGGCATAAGCCCGGGATAAGGCAGCTCGGAAGGCAGGAGGCGCAGGGCTTCCAGAACTTCGGGGTTCAGCGCGGGCTCGCCCATCCTGGCAAAATGAATTTTTAATTTAGGATGAACGGCCGGGTCCAGCCCGGGATTATCCAGGAGAACTTTGCGCACCTGGGCAAGCATCTCGCCGGCGGTAAGGTTGCCATGAAAGCCCATCGCCCCGGCGTCGCACATCCGGCAGCCTACGGCGCAGCCGAACTGGGTGGAGATCATAAGCACCCATTTTTTCTCTTTGGCTACGCCCGGCTCTACCGTATCCACAAATTCCACCATTCGCATGCCTTCGCCGGGCAGCTCGGCCAGGTAAAGCCCGGCCAGCCCGGGAACTTCGCGCCGCTCAATTATTTTCATCCCGTTCACAGGTCCTCCAGGTAAATCATACAGCGCATTGCGGCGCGTATCCCGTCCCCGCCCGCCACAGCTACCTGCCTGAACCTGCCCGAGCAGCAGTCTCCGGCTTCAAAGAAACCGGCCGGCTTGCTGAGCCAGGCCGCAGGCACTCCGGGCGGCTCTTTTCCTATAAGAGTGAACAGGGCGTCCGTCTTGATCTTCTTTGTTTGACCGCGTCCGGCCGCAGGCTTAAGTTCTACGGCCTCCAGTTTTTTCCCGCCTACGATCTTTGAAACCCGGAAACCGGGGAGGCGAACCACGCCGCTGCCCGCAAGTCTTTCTAAAAGTAAATTATGCGCTTTCAGGGCGGGCGTCCTGGTTATAAGGTAAACGGTCTTTGCTTTGCGGGCAAGTATGGCCGCCTGCTGCACGGCGGCTTCACCGGAACCTATTACAGCTACAGACTTTCCGGCGCAGGAGGGGGCTTCGTCATAAGTGTTCCAGACCCCTTTGCCAAGCAGCCTCCTTTCGCCGGGCACGCCCAGTTTAAGGAAACCGGCCCCCGCGCACCAAAGAACGGAGCGCGACCGGACGGCCCTGCCTTTTTTAAGCCGGACAGTAAAAACGCCGTCGGCGCCGCGGGCTAAAGAAACTACCTCTCCCGCCCTTACGGCGAGCCCCCAGCGCTCTGCCTGCCGCAGCCAGAGTTCCATAAGCCTGGCGCCTGAAATCCCGCCCGGGAAGCCCGGGTAATTCTCTATGCGCTCAAGGCCGCGCGCCTGGCCGCCTAAACTGCCCCGCTCAAGTAATAGCGCAGAGCGGCCTGCCCGGGAGAGATGCGTCCCGGCGGCAAGCCCCGCGGGGCCGCCGCCTACTACCACGGCGTCCAGCAGGGTATCGGTTTTCATTTAAACTCGCCTTCGGTCAGTACCAGGGGTTTATGTCCCGAGCACTCCTTTGGCGAGTACTGGGCGAAAGAAACTATTATCAGCAGGTCGTCTTTCTGCACCAGCCGGGCGGCGGCGCCGTTAACGCCTATCACGCCTTTGTCACCGTAAAGAACATAGGTGGAGAAACGAGCGCCTGAATTAATATTATAGATATCCACTTTTTCGTGCTCCAGCAGGTCGGCTTTGGCGCAAAGCCCGCGGTCTATGGTTATTGAACCGTTATAGTTAATATCGGTCTGCGTAACCTTTACCCGGTGGATCTTGGACTTCATCAGGGTTCTTATCATTTTTTATCTTTCTCCTTATTAAGGCGTACGGCGGCGGCTATGCCCAGCAGCACCAGGTCCGGAACGACGCGGTCAAATAGCCCGGCGGCCTCGAACAGCTTGGAGAAGCCGCCGGTACCTATCACCAGCGCCTCCCCGGTAAAATAATCGCTCTTTATCCCGGCCGAAATCCCCTGTATGGCGAGCAGGCTGGAATAGTACAGGCCTGACTGTATTGAATCCACGGTAGTCCTGCCTACCAGCTCGGCCGGCCTGGCAATTTCTACGCGCGGCAGCTTTGCCGTCCTGGAAGCCAGTGCTTCCATAGAGATGCGTAGTCCCGGCATTATTACCCCGCCCAGGTATTCTTTCTTTTTAGAAACCGCGCAGAAGGTGGTGGCGGTCCCGAGGTCCACTATAACAAGGTCTTTCTCCGGGAACATTGCCGAGGCCGCTATAGCGTTGGCTATTCTGTCGGCGCCTACCTCTACGGGGTTTTTATATTTGATGTTCAGGCCGGTCTTTATACCGCCCTGCAGCAGGAAGGGCTCGAAGCCGAAATATTTTACCGAGGCCTGGGTGAGGGTATAGATCAGGTCGGGGACCACGGAACAGATAGCCAGCTCTTTTATCTCCTTGGGGTCTATCCCGTTCTCGCGGAGCACGCCTTTAAAGAAGGTCCCGAATTCGTCGGAAGTGGCGCTGCCCGAGGTTCCGCGGAACTTAGCCAGCAGCTTGTCGCCTTTGAACACGCCTCCGTATATCTGGGTATTGCCGACGTCGAGCGCTAAAAGCATACCGCCTCCTTTATCCCCGCGTATAGCAGGGCCGCAAGTTCCGCCGGCCCTGCGCAATCGGCCAGCTTATTGCCTTTCCAGTAAACATGAAAGAGATGCGCCTTCTTCATAGCGGCCAGGTCATTGTGCACTACCAGGTCGGCCGCAGCCAGGGCGCGCACTTTCTGCAGGACCAGGGCAGGGCCCGCGCCCGAGGTGAGCTTGAAGCCTATCAGCAGCGGGGCGTTTTTTTTACCCTCAGCCGCGTATTTCTTCACCCTGTCTATTATTTTAAAATTCTTCTTCAGGACCAGTTTCAGCAAAGGCTGTTTAGAATCCAGCTTTGCGGCGCGCCCGGGCCTTACCCTTTTCCCGCCGGCTTCTATATAGGCGGGGGAATAATCGCTGACCGCCGCAAGATGTATTACCGCGTCAAAATGCTGCGTCTTTAAAAGGCGGCGCAGTTCTGCATCCAGGTCCTTAAAGCTGGTAAATTCTTTTACCGTGATGTTTTTACCCGCGGGCCTCTCGGCGCCCTCTCCGCAGAGACAGACGGTTTTACAGCCGCGCCCGGCGAAGCGCTCCGCTATTATGCGGCCGGTCCTGCCGGTGCTTATATTGCTTATAAACCGGACCGCGTCCAGGTATTCCCTCGTACCTCCCAGGGTAAGGAGAACTTTCATAAATTTTTAACTATCTCCTTATATATTGCCTCTGGCTCCAGCAGCCTGCCGGCGCCTTTATCCCCGCAGGCCTGGTAGCCGGTCCCGGTCCCCAGTACCTTTACGCCCCATCCTTTAAGTATTCCCGACGAGCGCTTTGTCGCCGGATGCGCCCACATATTCTGGTTCATCGCCGGGGCTATAAGGTAGGGCTTAGAGAAGTCGAAAGCGAGAAAGACCGTGGAGATATAGTCGTCGCCTATCCCGGCCGCGAGCTTGTTCATTATATTCGCTGTGGCCGGGCAGATTATGGCCAGATCCAGCCACTTGGTCAGGGCAATATGTTCCAGCGCGGACCTGTCTTCAAAAGTGTCCACATACACCGCATTGTGGGTAAGCCCTTCCAGGGTAGACTTGCCTATAAACTTAAGCGCGTTAACAGAGCAGACGGTTTTTACTTCGCAGCCTTCCTGCACCAGTCTGGATATTACGCTGCAGGCTTTATAGCAGGCTATTGAGCCGGTCAGCTGAAACAAAATATTCCCTTTAGTTTTTTGGGGCTGTCCGGGCACACCGTGTTTGTTACGGCACAAACGCAAGTTTGACATTGTCTATTAGCCTCACTTTACCCAGTTTAGCCGCGGCGAACCGGCGGCCCCACCTTTCCTCTATATATTCCGGTTCAAAGCCGAGTTCCGACAGCTGCCTGTTTATCTCTTCCGGGCGGGCTGAAGAACGCAGAGCCTTGTAAAGAGCGGGGGCCAGCTGCCTCTCCTCCGTCGTTAACAGCAGATTGCGGGAACTCATGGCCAGCCCGTCCGCCTCCCTGAGCGTGGGGCAGGGGATTATTTTAGTCCCGGTAAAGAAAGCTTCCGCCATTTCCCGCACAAGGTGAAACTGCTGATAATCTTTCTCGCCGAAATAAGCTTTGTCCGCGCGCACCAGGTTAAGGAGTTTCAGAACCACCGTCAGCACGCCCTCAAAGTGGCCCGGCCTGTGCGCGCCGCAAAGAACCTTGCTGTCGCTGTTTTCGCTGAGCCTGTAACGGTAACCGTCCGGGTACATGTCTCCGGCTCCCGGGAGCAGCAGGAAATCGGTTTTCTCTTTCTGAAGTATTTCAATATCCCCGGCCAGAGTGCGCGGGTAGCGCGCCAGGTCCCGCTTATCGTTAAACTGGGCCGGGTTCACAAAAATGCTGGCTATGGAGAGGCTATTGTCCTTCTTTGCCCGCTTAAGCAGGGACCTATGACCGGCATGCAGAGCGCCCATGGTGGGAACAAAGCCCACGGTCTTACCTTTGAAAAGCGGGCCTGCCCTGAGCTTGAGCCAGGCCGCCGTTCCTTTAACTATTTTCATCCTCGCTTCCTTTTAGGGAAAACCAGTTTTTTCACTTCGCCGTCAAAACCGTTCAGCGCCCGCAGAACCAGCCGCCGCCCGTCCATATATTTTTTGACAAAAGAGGGGGGCTCGCCGTAAAGGCCCAGCATATCCTGCATCACCAGAACCTGCCCGTCCGTACCCTGCCCGGCGCCTATCCCTATAACAGGGATCTTGAGCGCCGCGCTGATACGCTCAGCAAGGGCCGCGGGCACGCATTCCAGGACCAGCGCAAAGCAGCCCAGCCGCTCAAGTTCCTGCGCCTGAATTAAAAGTCTTTCCGCGGAGGCCGGGTCTTTCCCCTGCGCTTTGTAACCGCCGAATTTATTTATAGACTGCGGGGTCAGCCCGAGGTGCCCCATCACGGGCATATCCGACTTTATTATATGGGCGATGATCTTTTCATGGCCTTCCAGGCCTTCGGCTTTTACGGCCTGCGCCCCGGCCCTGGCCAGTTTCTCCACCGCCAGCATAGCCGGCCCCAGGCCTTTACGCATGGAGAGGAATGGCATATCCGCTACTACCAGTTTATTCCTGACCGCCCGGGCCACCGCCCCGGTATGCAGCGCCATAAGATCCACCGTGGCGGCTAGGGTAGATTCATGGCCGTGCATCACCATGGCCAGGCTATCGCCTACTAGCACGCAGTCTACTGAAGACTCCGCCGCGAGGCCTGCCATAGTGTAGTCGTAGGCGGTAACCATCGAGATCTTCTTGCCTGGTTTCTTGTAATTATAAAAGTCGGTTATTTTCATAGTTATACTTGTGCCATACGGAAAGTCATTTAGCCGCCTTAACGAAGGCCGAATAGATACCGGCGAAAGCATCGCCCTTAAGCGCTTTAATGTCGGAAGCTATAGTGGCCTTATCCCGGCGGGCTATCGGGCCGCTGAGAGCGCCCGCGGGGTCTTTTTTAAAATTATCGAGCGAAGCCTGGAAGTAACGCTCTATCTGCGCCCTCGGTATACCGAACTTTTTATTCAGGCCGGCCATGGCCTTCTGCCAGAGCATAACCGGCAGATTCGCGCCCAGGGCGCAGAGAGCGTGGTAAAGTTTCTTCTCGCCTTTCTTTATCCTGAAGACCGGGTTGGAGAATTCCGGCACCAGTTTCTTCAGCGAAACGCCGGTGTCCAGCGCGAAAGGGAGCCGCCGGTATTCGGCCAGCGACAGCGGGCTTTCGCAGAGAGGCATGAAAGGATGCATAGCGCTGGCGCCTTCAACGTCGAGGCTGCCGGAGAAGTGAATTAGGGTTTTATCTTTAAGGAAGGGATTGGCGGCGATGAAAGGGGCGATAGCTTCGTCTTTCAGAAGGACGAAAACCACCGAGCAGCCGCCAAGGGCGGCCTCGGGTCTGAGCCCGGAAAGCCTGTGCCAGAGTTTATACGGGACTTTAAGCAGCCTGAAATAGGCCTGGAGGTGCTTGGATGCCCGGCCATTGCCGGCTATACCGTAGGATCTTTTCATAACATGGGTACCTGTCCCTGTGGGATCAAGTCCGCTCGTTTATTGTAGCAAATGGCCTATTTCTCGGTAAACGGGGACACTGTATATATATAAAGCTCGGTAGCTTTGTCTTTCCAGGCATCGGCAGGAATACCGGCTTTTTCGCCGCAGAGCGAGGAGAGGAAATCCTCTTTCTTGTCAAAATGCTCCCAGACCTGCGGCAGGTAAGTCCCCGAGCGACGGCCGCTTTTAATATAGACACCGTGAAAGTCTTGTTTTATACCGCCTGAATCTTTCACCCGCTGCAAAGGCGAGAGCACGGAGATCTCTATTTTAATTTTCTTAAGTTCTCCTTCGGTAACCCTCTCAAAGCGGGGGTCCTCAAAGGCCGCGGCCACGGCATAAGAAGCCGCCATCTCCGCCAGGGTTTTACGCGGCTCAAGGCTGCCTATGCAGCCGCGCAGTTCCCCGCCCAGGGTAAGCGTGACGAAAATCGCGGCGGGCTGGTTGAACTCCGGGCATGAGTTTAAAGGCTGCTCCGGGGCTTTACCTGTTTTAAGGCCGGAACTTATGCTGCTGCGCGCCAGGGCAAGCAGCTCGGTCTTCATTGCCGGGGTCAGTTCCAGCGCTCCGGCCGGCTTAGGGGAGACTTGAGTAAAATACCCTGCGCCGTAACCTACCACGGCACTGTCGTCCCCGGAGACTTTCCCTGAATGGGTATAAAGAGCAAGTTCGAAATCATTACAGCCCAACTCAAGCGCGGCGGCGGCGCCGGCCGTCATAACCGCCTGACCGCAGGCTGTTGTATCCAGATACTCAGACGCTTTTGAAAGCAGCAGTTCATTTGCCATATCGAAATAACCGGGGCTGGAATTGCGCATAGCCTGCTTCAGGGCCAGCAGGACGGAGCGGTCTGACATTTCGGCGATTTTGCCGGGGGGATAATGGGACAGGTCAGAAGAAACGCAGAACAGAGCGCGCTTGCCTTTCATTGCGCGACCTATTGCGCGCCCGGCTTGTTCAAGCAGGGAAACATCAGTTGTATTAAAGAGGAGGGGGACTATCTTAACGGTATCGCCTTTGAGCGCCTGCAGAAAAGGAACCTGCACCTCTACCGCATGCTCGGTTTCATGGGCGGCAGGAAGGTTTTCAAATAGTTTCTTATCCTTCAGGAGTTCGGCGCAGAAGGCGGAATCTATCTCTACACGGCCCAGAGGGGTTTCAAAAGAACCCTCCGCAAGCAGAGCGCCTTTTGCCAGGGGCATAGTATGGCCGGTAGCCATTATCACAAGGGTGTCAAAAGAGAGATCTTTAAGCGGGGCGAAAGCGACTCCGGCCGCGGGCCCGGAATAAGCGTAACCGGCATGGGGGGACAAAAAACCGGCCAGGCGCCCTGAGGGCAGCACAGCCGGCTTTATATACCCGGTTACCTCGGTGCGCAGCTTACCTGGACGCGACTCATAAAAACTCCCCGCTACAGCCGGTTTTCTTATCATAATGTCCTCCCCGGCAATTATACATTTGTTTTATATCGCCGAAAAAACTAAAATATAGAAACACGGTGGTTGTAGCTCAGCTGGTTAGAGCGCGCGTCTGTGGCACGCGAGGTCGCGGGTTCAAATCCCGTCAGCCACCCCAAATTTCAAAAATCGCTTTTTCGCCCTTCGCCGCGGCAGCCGCGGCGTTAAAATTTTGCAGTTTCTCCCACGGAAAACTCAGTTTATAAGAAATCCGTTTCCCGCCAATAATTAAGTTCGAACCGATATTTTTCAATATTTGCAGGTTTTCCGCCGGATTTCCAGCGGCGACGGCCTCTCCGACGTGACTCGCGGACAGATAGAAGGCCCTGACCGGTTCGAACCGTTTATCTCCCTGCCGCGCAAAAGCGGCGAGTTTCATTTCGATTTCCTTTTTCTCCTCAACGAATGAACGCTTTTTAAGGGCGTACTCAGCCTGGGTAAGCTGCCCGGAAAGCACCATATCCAGTAGTCCGTTCATTCGTTGATTCAGGATATCTATTTTATCTCGCAGATTTTGGGCGGCTCTTTCCCCGGCCTGGGCCGCCTTTAATTTTTCCTTTTTTATGTTATCAAGAGCCTCGGCGGCCAGGGCCGGGGGTAAGGAAACTCCTTTTAAGATGTCACGTACCTGCTCGTCTATGCGCTCCTCGCGCACGAAGAGCTGGCTACAGGGCATCTTGCGCTTGGTGCAATGCAGGTAGTTATGGCCCTTATGTGAACAGTTTCCCTCCCGTCATATCTTTACGTCGATACTTCCGTGAAGCCGAAAGAGATTTTTATCCAACTCTTCACATAATACGCGACCTATACACATAATACTCCTACCCTGGAATTCTCACTTTTCTGCGCAGTTCACGTCTACAAATCTTTCAGCCAGTCCAGCCTACTGGCTTCAGAACCCGCTTTTTCCGCCGCCTCCGAACTGGTCACATAATTAGGCGGAGCGAACTGCTCCAGTATCCGGCGTTTCTGATTTAAATCCGTATGACGGTACCGATCTCCGGAATGAAGCAATGTATGGCCCAGCCAATCCTTAAGCACAGTGGGGTCCACGCCGGCTTGTGTTAAATGGGTCGCGGTGGTGTGCCTCATATGGTGGGCCGAAATGCGCTTTTTTAGGAGACTGGGACACTGCCGGGCGGCCCGCTGAACATATCGTTTGACGATATTCCGGATCCCAAACCGTGTGAAGGCAAGCCCGCGCTGATTGATGAAGAAATGGGCGGAGGCTTCGGGTTTGGGTTTTCGCCGGTGCTCCAAATAAAGCTTGAGCAGGCGGACAGTAGCCGGCCATAGGGGCGTGAGGCGGGTTTTGTTGCCTTTTCCCGTGAT
>MNUR01000097.1 GCA_001871115.1 Elusimicrobia bacterium CG1_02_56_21
CAGGCCTTGCTGGCGCTGGATAATCCCGGGCAGTATCTGCGGGAGGGCGTTACGCTGGAGGACCTGAAGATGATAGCGGACGCACATAGCCACAACGGGTTTGCGCGGCTTATGCAGGTGGCGAAGGACAGGCTGTTCAAAAAAGTGCTGCCTACGGGTACTGCGGCGATACGAAAAGGAGGCCTGGCTAAAGAATTACTACGGAGTAATGCCGGGTGATTTCATGCTCATCTTGGATTAGAAAATGCTGGCAGCCTTTAAAGCAAGAACCCTCCCGGCCGGGAGGGTTCAAGTTCGGATTTTACACCCGCTCCTTAAATCTGGCTCCCCGAGCCGGTGTAGAATCCGAACTTTTTTTACCTTCCCTGTCATAATCGGCATAAATCAAGCCAGGAATAACCGAGCAGGGATTGTCTTGCCTTTGGCGAAAGAATGGTTGCCTATGGAGGAACTGCCCAAGCCAAAGGTTAAACCCGCCCTAGGGGCAATTCTGGCGGGTTTAGGGCCAATTAAAACCCTTGGTGATAAAATCAGATACTACCGAATCAAGAATTTGTTTAAACAAGAAGATTTAGCGAAAAGGCTAGGGGTAGGGACATCCGCAGTTTGCCAATGGGAAGGGGACCAGACATCACCTAGTGCAAATCATTTGGAAAATCTTTTAAGGGTATTGAAGATTTCTCCTGACCCTACTCCTCTAATCTAACCCTCCTGTAATTCCGCCCCCCATCGGGGACCTCCCCCCGTTGCACCTGTAGGAAGCATGGACGCGTGCATCATCAGTTTCCCCCGCCTTTTCCCATTTAAGGTTTTATGGCTTACTAGCCTCAGGTACGATGACGGTCGCTATCACCGCCTCGTCGCAGGCATAAGAAAAGACGGCACTGGTCGTAGTGGTCACGGCTGGCACCGTCCAGTAGAAACCGAAGGCCGTCCCGGTCGGCAGGACACGTGAGCTCACGGGCGTCGGGATATCGTCGTCAGGCCCTCCGACAGAACTTGCCGCCTTTACCTTCCAATAATCAACGCGGCCTAACGGCGGGAGACAGAAATAAATGCTCCGCGCCTTGGCGCCGGCCGGGAGTCTGAAATAAAACGCGCCGTCGGCGCCGCGTTTCGGCACGGCATCCAACCACTCTCCCGAAGCCGCGCGCAAGGCTATTTTAAGCGTAGCGCCCTTTACCCAGGCGCGGTTGCCTCCGGGCACGGCCTTTTCCTCGAAGAGCGTGGTCTTGGGGTCAAAACGCGCCGCGCAGGCCAGCACAGCGAGGTTCTCGGAAGGGTCCAGGAGCTCCCGTCTGAAGCCGGCCGTGTCCTCGTTCCAGAAATAGGCCGCGGCGCCTTCTTGCTCCGGACCCGACAAGTAAGTCTCCCAGGCTTTAACCTCGCGCAGAGCGAAGCCGTCATTCACCTGCCCAAGCGTATGCGGCGCGGAATCGCCCACGGTATAGCTGCACCCCTTTTTTTGGAACACCAGCGTCTCGCGCGGGCCGGTGTCCGCCCCGCCCACTCTGGAGCGAACGTCGACCAGATGGTACGAAGTCCCGTCGGAAACGAGGGCGAGCACAACGGCAGCCTTACCATTATGCCCGGCCAGCACCACGTCTTCCGCGCCGTCCCCGTTGAAATCGGCCCGGACCGCATAAGGGAAGGAACCGGCGGAGTACGGATACCAGGCCAGCGCAACCTCCGGATAGTCTGCATTGCGCCAAAGCCGAAGCGCCGGCAGACGTTCCTGCAGCATCGCCGTGAACCCTGGCGGCAGCGGGATGTCCCGCACCGTGACCGTTGCAGCCGGAGCAGCATAAGCGGAACTGACGGCCTTCGCTACTGCATCGATTCTTCCGCTCGGCGCGGCCGCTCCGTCCAGGCACAGCAAACACGCGATAAGACCTGCGAAAAGTATCTTTCTCATATCCTGACCCTCTAATCTAGTCCGCATCAAAACTGCGCTTTTGTGTGTATTACCCCATACATCGGAATGATTCAACTATACCAAACAAAAAGGCCCTGGCAAAACTGTTTTGCCAGGGCCTTGAAAGCGGGAACTCCGGGACTAGGATTCGAACCTAGAAAAGAGGATTCAGAGTCCTCTGTGATACCATTTCACCATCCCGGAATATTGTGTTATTATATACTTTTTACGGGCACTTATTCAAAACGCGCACCGCAGCGCCAGCAAAATGTATACTATACGCACAGTATCAAACCCGGGGGGACCTTGCACGACTTATCCGCGGAAATCACCGTAATTTGCTTAATGCTGGGCTTTAACGCCGCCTTTGCGGCTTATGAGATGGCTCTGGCTTCTGTTTCTAAATCCAGAATAAAACATTTACATGAAATGAACGTCCCCGGGGCCGATTCCGCGAATTTCATGAAGAGCCGCCTTGAGGCCAGCCTCTCTCTTATCCAGATCGGGATAACGCTTGCGGCCGCGGCCGCGGCCGCGACCGGCGGCGTGCTGATAACCGAATATTTATCGCCCTTGTTAAGCGGGAACCTGGACTTAACAAGGGGAACGGCCGAGGCCCTCGGGCTGATTATTTTCGTCCTGCCCCTGAGTTTTGCCACCATAGTTTTCGGAGAACTCGTCCCCAAAGTTTTCGCCATAGAAAACAAGGAGTTTATTCTTCTTAAACTGTCCCCCCTTTTCAAAGCCCTCTACCTTTTCGCTTACCCGCTGCTGATGGTCTTTGAGTTTATAGTTAAAGGGCTGATAGCAGGAACCAACGCACTGCTTCCCGGCAAGAGACAATATCACGAAAAAGCGGCCCTGTCCGAACTGAGGATTGCCGCCGCCCAGGCCAGGGATGAAAGCCTGATAGGCAGGATGGAAGAGCGGATAGTGAACTCCGCCACCGCGCTTTCCCTGCGCAAAGTAGAAGAACTCGCTATCCCGGTCTCGGCTATCTCCTATATCCCGGCGGAAATGACGCTGCAGGAAGCGCTGATCCGCGCCCATATGGACCTGCATACCCGGTTCCCCGTATCGAAGTGGGACAATTCACCCGAGGAAATAATCGGCTACATAAATTTCAAAGACATAGTAACCGCTCTCAAGATGCAGGTTAAATCCCCCGACATAGCCGGAATAACGCGCCCCATACAAAAGATCCCTGCCGGAACCCCTGTGCCCAGGGCCCTGGAGGAAATGATAGCCAAAAGCGTGCATATGGCAGTGATAACCGGCAGTGGAGGAGAGTTCCTGGGACTGCTTACGCTTGAAGACATAATAGCCCAACTGGTCGGAACTATAAAGGACGAATACGACCACCTGCCCTCCTACCTTTACGCGGCCGGCGGCGGCCTGATGGCAGGCGGCGGGGCGGACATGGCGGAGATCTTAAGAAAGCTGGAGCTTAAGCCGGATACCGGCAATATCTCGCTTGCGGCCTGGGTGGAAAAACAGCTCAAACGCCATCCGAGGGGCAGCGAACTTCTTAAACACGGCGACGTTAGAATCCTGGTAAGAAAAACCCGGAGACATAAAGTCTCCGAGGCATTTATAAGAAAAATCCCGGGCCCGCCCGGTATTTAGTAAAATATAAACGTTATCCACACCGCGCTGAGGCGCGTGGTCCGGCAATTCGGGGCATAGTGAAATGGTTCTCACGCGTGCTTTGGGAGCATGAGTTCCGAGTCCGATTCTCGGTGCCCCGATTCTTTTTAAATACTGTCCTCCGCTAATTACTTGCGCGGAAACCAGATGGTAAATGTCATTCCCGGGCCTGACTGGTTTTTCTGCGCCTCCACACCCCCTCCATGCGCCTCGGTAATATGCTTTACCGTGGCGAGCCCCAGGCCAATGCCTCCCACCCCGCGCGTCAGGTAATCGGCGGCCTGGAAGAAACCGTAAAAGATCCGGGGAAGGTCCTCATCGCTTACCGCGCAGCCGGTATCTTTAAAGGAGAAGGTTAACTTGTCCTGCAGATACGCCGCCTTCACTTCCACGGAACCGCCGCGCGTATTAAACTTGACCGCATTGGTCAGAAGCTGTTTGAATACCGGAGCTAGAATTTCTTTATCGGCCGGAATCAGGTAGGGTTCACCCTCGAAAGACAGAGCAATAGACACCCCCATTCCCTCGCTGAGAAAAGCGAGTTCACGCACGGCTCCCTCCAGTACGGGGCGAAGGTCAGCATCCGCCTTTTTCAGCTTCACCCCTCCTTTAAGCAGATCGCTGAACAAAAGCAGCTCTTCGATAATAAGATGCAGGTGCTTAAGAGCTTTATCGCCGCGGGTCCACAGCTCCCGCTCTTTTTCGTCTTTAAGCTGCGCGCTCAGCAATTGGCAGGAACCCATGGCTATGGCCAGCGGAGTACGGAGTTCATGGTTAATCCTGCCCAGGAAAGCGTCCTTTGCCCGCTCGGAATTCTTAAGCTGCGAATAGGCAGACTCAAGCTCCGCTTTAAGGGATTTTTCCCGCTCCAGTTCGGAATAAAGCCGGGATTTCTCCATAGTGTTGCGGACTACGCTCTCAAGATATACCGGCGAAAAAGGCTTTACCAGGTATTCCATCGCCCCGGCTTTTATACCGCCTATCGCGGTTTGTATCGTCGGATCCGCCGTCATCATGATAATACTGGTACAAGGAGAGATATTGCGGATTTCGCCTGAAAGGTCGACCCCGCTGCCGGCGCTGTCTATATTAATATCCGTCAGGACAAGGTCGAAGGTCTTCCGGTGGAAAGCCTTGCGGGCGCCCGCGCTGGAGGAGGCCCCCTCTACTTCGGAGCAAAAAGCCTTCAGTATCCTTATACAAAGATAAAGCATATCCCGGTCATCATCGATGACCAGGACCGAAATTTCAAGATTTTTCATCATCCCCCCCCCGGCAAAAAGCCCCAGCGGTTTTCAAGAAATGCGGCAAGTCCGCGCTTTATGGCTGAGCCTGGCGCTTTACGGAATTCCTCGTCAGGCAGCAAGGTCCCGCTTTTCTCTATATCCCCTATCTCAAGCAGAACCCGGTATGCGCAAAATTAACATTCTCATCTATGCTGCAAAAAGCCAGGCGCCCGTTGGACGCGCAGCGGTAATCGTTGCGGCCGGGGCGCTATTGCTGAAAAAGACTGTTCCGTCCCGCTATTTTATCTCAGCTCAAACTGACAACTTAAAAACTAAAAACAGCTGCCGCTCCTGAATAGTCGCGGGAATAGACGGGAACAAGCATGGCGGAAGAAGCGCCCGCCCGGTCTTTCCTGGAAGCGACCCACCGCCCGACGGCAGTTCCCAGGGCAGCCCCGGCAAAAACGTCCGAGGCCCAGTGTTTATCGTCATAAACCCGCTGCAGGGCTACGCAGGAAGCCAGTGAGTATGCCAGGCCCTTAACCGCCGGCGAATCTGAGCGGGCGGCAAAAACGGAAGCCACGGAAAAAGCGCTGACCGTATGGCCGGAGGGAAAGGAAGTACGGGCGGTCTTAAAGCGAAAAGGAGTGAACCGGCGCTTCCCGTCATGGGCATAAGGTCTTGCCCGCCCGACAGAATACTTAAGCAGGGTTCCGGCGGCGTTGGCAGCAAGAAAAGACTCCGCTGCCATCAGGGAAGTCTCCTGCATACGCTCATTTTTCAACAGCAGTCCCGCCCCACCATAAACGGCTACTAGCGCCGCGTCATAGCCGCCATTTCCCAGCTTTTCCGCGTTTTTAGCGATATCGTCGTTAAGCCCGGACTTGCTCCTGAGAAAGGCATGCCTTATCTGCCCGTCTAGAGAATACACGGCCAATCCCCCGGCCGCGAGGGCGCCGAGAAGCAGGAGGTCGTCTTTGCATATGCGGGCCGGCGAAGAAACGGTTCTGCCGGCGGAATACAGAGTGTCATTAAGGAAGCCAGACGCGAGAGCTGATGCGGGACAGAGCAAAAGGAAAGTAAGAATAAGTTCAAAGAAGCATTTCATCAGCGTTTTCCTCCGTAAAATATCTTAAGCCGTTTTGGGTCCCTGATTGCGCTGAAAGGCCCGCGCAGGAAATTAAAGCCCTCCGCAATAAATTCAAGAAAGCCGTACATCCTGAACTTCCTGCCTGAACTGGCATGCCTGGGGGAAGTAATTATTTTAAAGCCAAGGCCTCTCTTCCTGCCCCAGCGCTTAAGCGCGCCGGAAAATTCTATTTCCTCGGCGGCGTAGAGCCAGGGGTTGAAACCGCCTATAGCGGTAAAAGCGTCCCGCCGGCAGAACAGATAAGACCCGGCGGCAAGACCGAAAACCCTTGAAATGGAATTCCACAGGCCTGTGAGCACCCTGCCCCAGGCTGGAGGCTCTGGGTCGAAAACTATAAGGGAGCCGCCGCCGCAATACGCCCCGGCTCTCATAAGGCGCAGCGTTTCAGCCAGCGTGGCTGCCGACAGGCGGGAATCCGCGTCTATAAAAACCAGCCAATCCCCGGAGGCGGCACAGGCCCCTGTATTACGCGCCCCCGCTATGCGGTTGAGCGGCTCAAAAACCGTTTTAATCCCCCGGGCCGCGGCCAGCGCGGCTGTGCTGTCGGTAGATCTGTTATCGCAGACTATAATTTCATGCTCCGGCTCTGCGGGCTGGGCCGCAAAAGCCGCCCGTGCGCTGTCTATACACGCGCCGAGAAGCTTTTCTTCGTTAAAAGCGGGCACCACCACGGAGATCTTCATACCTGCATTATAGAATAATATATATTCTTATCAAGACTTTTCAATTTTGGTAGGATAGAGACTATTCTCCTATAAGGACGCCGTACGTAAAAGCATCTACAGGGTTACCGCAGTACTCCGCTTATGCCCTCACAAGTTAAAGCCTCCCCAGCCCCGCGCTCCTGGAACCTGGTACATTTCCTCCCGGGAGATTTCAAGGACTTCCGCGCCCACAACCTGGTCCAGGCCTTGTTCCCGGCCGGCGCTTTTATAACGGTTAAACCCGGCAGTCCGGCGGTACTTGCCTCCGGGCAGCTTGAAGCGGTTTTTCCTTTTAATGAACTACTGCTCTCCGCTGACGCGGTTTTTCCCGGCGGCGGCGAACTGAAGGCCGAGGGGCGGGTAAAAACGCCTGATGGCTGGAGCCCCTGGTTTTGCTTCGGGAGCTTTAAGGCTGCCGGAGGCGGAGCGGGCGCCGCCCCGCAGGAGAACTCCTTCGGCAGAATGGCAATAGACGTTCTCCGCCTGAGAAAAAAAGCCTCTGCGCTGCGTTACCGGATAACACTGAAACCGGGGAATACCAAGCCTGCGGTCATACGCCTTGTCTCAGTTACCTATACCGACTCCGTTGCGGCATACCGCCCGGCGAACGCGGTTTCCAGAGCAACCGGCTACAAGCCGGTAAAAATATTCCTGCCGCGCCGGTCCCAAATGGTACAGAGGGTAAAATACGCCGGAAGCATCTGCAGCCCGGTCTCTCTCTCCATGGCGCTAAGCGCCCTTGGCCTCTCCGCCGAACCGCTGAAAACAGCGGCAGCCGTATTTGACTCCGCTCATAACATATACGGCAACTGGTTCCTGAACACGGCTTATGCCGGAACCCGCGGGGTTTACGCCTTCACCGCCCGCCTCAATTCCCTGGAGGAAGCGCGGGCGTTCCTGCTGGCCGGTATTCCGCTAATAGCCAGCGTCACTTTCGGGCCCGGGGAGCTGAAGCACTCCCCGCTTAAAAAGACAAATGGCCATTTACTTGCAATAACCGGCTTCAACGCCAAAGGCGGCGTCATAGTACACGACCCCGCCGCTCCCGGCAGCAAGACCGTTGAACGCGTATACAACAAGGCTGAATTCGCCCGCGCCTGGCTTAAAAATAAATACGGAACCTGCTACATAATCGCCAGGGACCTCAACAGGTTCCTGGCGGTAAAAGAAAAAATGGCGGAGTTTTATTCCGGGCCTCCGGGCCCTGGCGCCGAAGAGCGCGCGAAACTGATAGAAAGCCAGCTTCTTTTTAACGAAAGGGTAGAGCTAGTAAAAATATCAGGCGCCTGGGCCCAGGTCAGGGCCCTGGAACAGGCCAGCCTGATGGCGAACGGAAAAACCCTGGCCCCTTATAAAGGCTGGCTGCCGCTTGAAAGCCTGGCTTTCAGCCTGCCTGTATCCGGCACGGCCGTCCTGAAAAACAAGACCGCCAGGACCGGGGGAAAAGAACTTTCATTAGGGGTAAGGCTGCGGGTAATTGCCGGACCAAAGGGCACCCCTCTGGTTTTTCCTCCTTGCGGCCCGGCGCTGACCCTGAACGGGAAGGATCTCAACGCTTTGCCGCGGAAGGCCGCCCCGTCAGATCTGCGCTCCGGAATACTGAACGCGGCCAGGCTTTTCCTCGGAGATAAATACTACTGGGGAGGGCGCAGCGCCTGGGGCATAGACTGCTCGGGACTGGTTAACCTGGCCTACCGCGCCTGGGGCCTGGAACTACCGCGCAACGCAGACGCCCAGTACGCGGCCTCCAGAAGCGTCGCACCCGCAAACCTGAAACCGGGCGACCTTATTTTCTCT
Source organism: Elusimicrobia bacterium CG1_02_56_21 (assembly GCA_001871115.1). GTDB lineage: Bacteria > Elusimicrobiota > Elusimicrobia > Elusimicrobiales > UBA9959 > UBA9959. Next base: position 8,440 of record MNUR01000097.1, read on the forward strand.
TCAGAAACCCGCAAGCCGGACTTTATAAACCATGTGATGCTTTATTCCGGCGGCGGGAAATTGATAGAGGCTACCCGGGACAGCAACTCGGTCCGGGAGATCTCTTTCGCGGAAAAGTTCGGGACCGGCTTTAAAAAAGCCAGGAACGGAATGACGGCGGGCGGCAGGAAAATATTTTTCGGGAAAGTTATAAACTAGACGGGGAGATCAAATGCGAACCTTGCTTCTTATTGTTTTAATAATCACCAGCGGTCTCAGCGCCGGCGCCCAGGGCCTGGTCCCGGCCACAAAGGCCGAGACCCTGCTTTACGCGCACATGGGTGAAATAACCACCCTGGACCCCGTCTACCCTTACGACGCGGTCACCCAGGGGATGCTGTTCAACGTTTACGAGACGCTCATAAGGTTCCGCGGCTCCAGCCTTAAGGACTTCGAGCCCCTGCTCTCCGTGAAAGTTCCGTCGGTACACAACGGCCTCGCGTCCGCGGACGGACGCACTTTCAAGTTCCCCGTCAGGAAGAACGTAAAATTCCATAACGGGGACGCGCTGACCCCGGAAGACGTTAAATATTCCCTCCTGCGCTTTATGTTCACCGACCCTCCCGGCGGCCCGGCTTCCCTGCTCCTGGAGCCGATATTCGGGCTGGCTTCCAGCCGCGGTACTGACGGGAAGCCCGCGGTCAGCAAAAAGGAGTTCGAGTCTGCCGTTAAAATTCAGGGCGATACCGTGGTAGTACATCTCAAGCGCCCCTTCGCCCCTTTTCTTTCAATCATAGCCCGCTGGTCCTACGTTATGGACCGCAAGTGGTGCATATCCCGCGGAGAGTGGGACGGCTCCTACGAAAAGCTGCCCGCCTTCAGCGGAAGGTCCAAAGAAAGATCCGGACTCTTTAACGCGGCCAACGGAACGGGACCGTTTATGGTCGGGCGCTGGGACAGCAATACCAAACAGGCGGCTTTGGGCGCCAGCCCGCATTACTGGGGAAAGGCCCCGCGCCTCAAACGCGTAATAATGAAAACGGTGCAGGAATTCGGGACCAGGCGCCTTATGCTTGAGGCCGGCGACGCGGATATAATAGACCTCCCCCGCCCATTCGAACCCCAGGTCCGCGGCCTGAAGGGAGTAACTCTTTACGACGACCTGCCCCGCCTTATGACGGACCCGGTATTCTTTTTCACCTTCAAGGTAAACCCTATGGCCAATCCCGACATAGGCTCGGGCAAGCTGGACGGACAGGGAATTCCCGCGGACTTTTTCGCCAACCCGGATATCCGCAAAGCTTTTTCCTACGCTTTCGACTATGCCGGCTACCTCAAGCAGGGACTTAAAGGCAAAGCGACGCGGGCAAAAGGCTCTATCCCCCCCGGCATAGCCGGCTATAACCCGGACACCCCGGGCTACGAGTTCAACCGCACCAGGGCTACCGAATATTTCAGAAAGGCCTACAACGGAGACGTCTGGAACAGGGGATTCCGGTTCACGCTCACCTACAATACGGGCGGCGACGTGCGCCAGCTGGCCTGCGAAGTGCTCAAGCGCGGAGTGGAATCCATCAACCCGCGCTTTCATGTTGACCTGCGCGGAGTGGACTGGCCGGTCTATCTTGAAAAGACGCAGAACCACAAGATGCCTCTTTTCACCCGCGGCTGGACGGGAGACTACCCTGACGCCCATAACTTCATTTTTCCTTTCTATCACTCCAAAGGGCGCTACGCCATAGCGCAGGCCTACTCCAACCCGGCCCTGGACAAGCAGATAGAAGCCGCCGTTACAGAAACCTCCCCCGCAAAAAGAAAGGCCATGTACGCCAAAATACAGCGGGCCGCTTACGAAGAGGCCGTGCAGATATACACCGTCCACCCGCGCGGGCTCTATGCCGCAAGGGATACCCTTAAAGGCTTTTACGACAACGCCGTCTTCATGGGAATTTACTTCTATCCCCTGAGCAGGTAAAGCGGCGCAAAGCCGGAGACAAATCCGCTCGGGGCATATTATGGATAAAGTTAAAGTATCAAAAATTATTTCCGGGTTAAAAAAGGCTTACCCGGAGGCTTACTGCTCCCTGGACCATAAGAACCCTTTCCAGCTGCTTGCGGCCACCATACTTTCGGCGCAATGCACCGACGAGCGCGTAAACATGGTGACCCCGGCGCTGTTTAAAAAATACCCGGGCCCGGCCCAGATGGCCAAAGCCCCCCTGGCCGACCTTGAGAAGCTTGTGCATTCCACCGGCTTCTACAAGAACAAAGCTCTCTCTATCAAAGAGGCCTCAAAAGCGATAGCGGATAATTTCGGAGGGCTGGTTCCCAGAAGTATGGAGGAGCTGCTTACTCTGCGCGGAGTGGCGCGCAAGACAGCCAATGTGGTGCTCGGCTCCGCCTACGGCATAGCCGCCGGCGTGGTTGTGGACACCCATGTAAAACGCCTTGCCTACCGCCTCGGCCTTACCAAAGAGACCGATCCGGGTAAAATAGAAACTGACCTTATGAAAGCCCTGCCTAAGTCGGAATGGATATGGTTCGCACACGCCCTGGTACTGCACGGCCGGGCAGTCTGCGCCTCCCGCAAGCCTCTCTGTGAAAAGTGCCCGCTGAAGTCCCCCTGCCCCAGAAAAGGCCTATAGCCCCGTTATATCCTGGAAGATGATCCCGGCGCCGATTATCTTTCCGTCCACGCCCTTAATATTTATAGAGCTGTAGCCGATAAGCTTTTCTTTGCCGTTGACCTTGCATTTAAAGTCCTGGCGGCGCACGGTCTTGTTCTGCTTAAGCACGTCGCCTATAGCCCCCACGATATCGGGGCAGAGCTGGAAAAGTTCCACCACCGGCCTGTTGAGGTATTCCTGCCCGACCTCGAAGATCTCCGAGGCTTTGGGATTAAAGAATATAATTCTCCCCTCCATGTCCGAACCGATGAACCCGCCCGAGAGATTGTTGATAGTACTCTCGCCCTTCAGGTTAAGCTGCTTTACCGTAGTCTCGAGCTTTCTTATATATACGTCGCGGGCGACCAGCGCGGTTATCAGCTCTGCCGCCTTAAGTTCGGCGTCGGAGAAAGCGCCCGGGATGGAATTAATATACTCCATTACCCCAAGCAGCTCTCCGTTAGCGATAGCCGGCACCGAGATAACGGTCTTGGTCTGGAACCCGGAACCTTTATCCACCTTTTTGGTGAACAGCGGGCTGTTCTCGGCGTCGTTTATAAGTATCGCCTTTCTCGATTCCGCGCAAAAACCTACCACGCCCTGGTAGCCGAAGCTGAGGCCGATGAGGTCGTTGCCTACGGGCCCGATGCTCTTTTTAAAAGTAAGGCGCCGCTTCACCTCGTCCGCCTCGAAAAAACTGGCGGCGTGGCAGTTTACTATCCCGGCGCCCCTGCGCGCAAGATATTCCCACAGCGCGTCCTCGCCCTTCGCGCACTCGGCGGGGAGATCTTCGGAGAATTTAGAAAGAAACTCAAGCATGTCGCTCATTTTCGCACCTTTTTGGCGGGAACTCTCCGCGCCGGGACATTGAACAGATTCAGTACACCTTCGGCTATGGAACCGGCCAGTTTTTCCTGGAACGCCGGGGCATTGAGCATTTCTTCCTGGTTGGGAAGTATCATATAGGCGTTCTCTATCAGCGCGGCGGGCATCCAGGTCATGCGGGCGACCAGGTAGTCGCCGTAGCGCAGGCCCTCGTCCGGCAGAGGGATATTCTTAAGATAAGCGCGATGCAGCGCGGCGGCCAGGGGCAGGCTTTGACGGTGGTAATGGTAAATTGAAAAACCGCGGGGCTGGCCGTAAGGATCTTCCCCGTCGCCGATAGCGTTGTTATGGATGCTGATGAACAGGTCGCCGCCCAGGTCCCGGGCCATGGAAGGGCGGTCCTGCAGGCCTACGTTCTCGTCTCCATTACGGGTCATCTTGACCGAAGCTCCCAGCTCCGTCAGCTTTTCTTTCGCAGCGCGGGCTATGGCCAGGTTTACCTGGAACTCAAAAGTGCCCATCGGCCCCACAGCCCCGTCGTAAGGCGGCGTGAATTTAGGGGAATGCCCCGCGTCCAGAACCACGGTCACCCCGGACAGGGGCCTGGGCCAGACTTTGGAGACATTCGGCCGGGCTCTCAGTTCCACCTGCATCGACTTCGAGTTGCCGGGATAGGAGATATTATAGCCCCAGAGAGGCCCCTGATTCGTTTCAAAATCTATCTCTACTTTATTATAAGCCGCCTGCCGGAAAGAAACGTTCTTAACCAGCGTATCGGCAGCGTCGTAAACGACATAGTTAGTGTGGAGGTTTGCGTAATAAAGCGTGACGCGCAGGCCCCAGGGGAAAACCTCGGCAATATAGGGAAGCCGCTCATAAAGCGCGACTGTCGCTAAGGAGCCGAAGCCCGTTTGCTTAAGGCGGATCGAACCGGTTTCACTGCCGTAAACAAAAGGGAACTGGCGGCCCGAAATATCCTGCAGCTTAGAATCGTCTACCCAGCCGTATTCGTCGTCCGTAAGGGCGATGCGGCGCAGGCCGTTAATACGGCCGTCAGAAAGCAGCTTGACTCCCTTGGACAAAAACATCATATATCCGCCATCCGTGGCGTTCCTGAGTATCACGGTATCGGTGGAGGTTTCTACAAAAAAAGGCTGGGTGAGGACTTTTATTTTCCCCTTTGCCTTGGCGGAGGCCCCGCGGCCGAAAAGACCGGCCTTGAAGCGCCCCGTCAGTTTCCCGCCTGCGCCCGCTTCCGACTCTTTAATTTTATAAGAGGCGTAATAATTGCCTGAGCCGCCGGGGACCTCGGTCATCGGCAGGTCTTTGAAAACGCCTTCCAGAGAGCAGACCGCTTCCCTGGAGGGAGTCCCGGAGGCAGTGATCCTGAGGTAATCCCCGGCAGAGACTTCGGAGTCGTAAGTGTAGGAGGTGAACTCCAGGGCCAGTTTGCCGTCAGGGACAGCGGCCTCGGCGGGCTGCCGGACCTTCACGGTGCGCTGCGCGGTAGTCCCGTCCTCGAGGGCTCCTATAAAAGCAAATTCTCCGCCGCTGACAGGCAGGTAGGCTATAAAAGCGCCGTTGGTGTGCACCGCTACTTTTTCACCGTTTATTTTGAAACCGGAGTTTGCGGGCGAGATATTCCCGAAAATAAAAGTTTTAGGAACCACGGGAATGGAGGCGCCTTCCGAGGGATAGACGAAGTTTATCTGGCCGGAGTAAAGAGGCAGGCCGGTAAGCAGGGAGAGCGCAGCTAGGATCAGTATTCGGTCCATAAGGGTCAGGGCACCTTCAAGCGGTTTTTTTAAAAAAATGAAATATAAATTCAACACCGCTCAGGTACAATTATAATATATAAGCCGCCAAGCTATGAATAAATCGTCCATATTCGCCCTTCTCGCAGCTCTGCTGTTCCCGTCCGGAGGCTCCGCCGCGGATTTCACGTACATGCGGCCCTGCGCCAGGTCGAACGCTATGGGAACGGCTTTCGCAACGGTTACGGGCGATGCCTGCTCGGTTTTCTACAATCCCGCAAATCTTACCACCCTGGCTAACCTTGAGGTCCGCCTTGAGACAGGACGCAGGCTGGCTCCCGGAGCTCCGGAAGGAGAAGTTTCCCTCGCATATATCCGCCCGGTCCCGGATGTCGAGAACAAAGTCGCCGGGCTGGGCTACTATTCCGTACGCCAGAAAGGCGGCCTGGCGGCAGACTCCATGGTTTTCAGCGTGGGAAACCGAACGGTCATAAAATATCTGCAGAAGCCGGTTTATTACGGCGCCGGGTTTAAAATAATGAGCCTGCGCGGCCTTGAGAAAAGCCATCTCGGCCTTGGAGTGGAAGGCGGGCTGCAGCTTGAAAACACCGCCGGCCTCAGAACCTCCCTTGTACTTTCAGACGCGCTTCTGGGCATAGGGAAATCACTGACCACGATAACTTTGGGTAATTCATACCGCATAAACGACCTCCTGCTGCTGGCCGACCTGCGCGCCCGCGGCTCGCATTCCGAATTCTTCCTGGGCGCGGAGCAGACAATCTTTAACGGCCTGCTGCAGGCCCGCGCCGGCAAGGGCCTCTCCCTGGACGGCGGCGACTACCTGGCCCTGGGCCTGGGAATAAACACGCTGCCCTGGACCATAGATTTTGCCTGGTCGCTGCCCTGGGGCGGCTACAATATGGAGTACGGGTATTACGGGGTTAATGTAGGCTACCGGTTCGGCTCGCGGACCTTCAGCGAAAACCTGGTAGGCAACGCGGGGCGGGAAGCCGAAGACCTGAGAGCGCAGATAGACGATCTCAGGACGCAGCGGGCCGACCTGGAAAGTTCCATAGCGACTTACCGCGTGAACAAAAGCATTATAGAGACAGACCTCACCATGATGCAGAGCCGCATGCGCGAGATGGAGAACAATATAAAAGAACTTGAGGTACAGGCGCTGGAATCCCTTTATAAGAAGGAAAACCCGAAACCTGTTAAGGTTTATGTCCCCCCTCCTCCGGTACGCTGGCCAAAACTGCACAAAGCCGCCGCCGGCGAAACTCTGCGTTCAATAGCTTCCAAGTATTACGGCAACCCTAATTTATGGGAGAGAATTTACCAGGCGAACGAGAAGAATGTGTCAAAAGGCCTGCCTGTTGAAGGCGCCGTATTCACCATTCCCGCGCCACCCAGGAAGAATAATTGATTCCTGGCCTCCGTACGGCGAATCTGTGAGTTATAATTATCCTTAAGCCTATGTTCAACACAATACAGATCATCTGCGCTTCAGAAAAAAACAGGACCATACTCAGGGGTATCTTTAAGAACCTCGGAGCGGACGCTGTTTTCTCCAACGACCTCAACGACGCTCTCTCGGTATTTGAAAAAGCCAGGCCCGCCGCGGTATTCATAGTTGACGGCGAGGAGCCGCCGGCCGAAATACAGCTAAGGGAGCTGCGCCGCGTGGCCCCGTTCATCCCGGTTATCCCCCTTTTAAAGCGCCGCGACGCCACGAGGGCCGTAGGCCTTATGAAGGCCGGGGCCCTGGACTGCGCTCAAAGCCCCTGGACCGAAGAGGAACTGCGGCCTTTATACCGCAAAGCCCTGAAACTCAGCGGCACGGTCATAGAACTGGATTCTTCGGCGCTGAAACGCAGACGCCGGGCCCTGACCCTGCTCCTGGCGGCATTTTTCGCTTTCACCGGTTTTGCGGGAGGACTGTATTACGGCTTTAATAAATACTCTCCAGTAGCCCGCCAGCCGCACAGCTTCTACCTGCCTTACTCCCATCCCACGGGCCTGGTGATAAAGAAAGACTCCGTTGTTATAAGCGACTGGTACAGCCAGGGACTTTACGAGCATAATACGAATAATTTCGGGATAAAAAAGGTTACCAGCCTGGCGGAGGTTACCCCCGTAGCCATGGCGGCCTCCCAGGACGCTTTATGGCTGGCCGGGGCGAACGGAGTAATAGAGAAGCGCCTGCTGGACGCGCGCTATTCCGTGGCCTCTAAAACAGCTGTTTTCAAACCGACTCCGGACAGTGTCTGTTTTGACGGGCTATATTTCTGGACGGCGGATTCGCGCACCGGCACGATAACAAAGAGAATGCCGGATGACGCTCTCGGGATGATAAGGAATTTCAAGTACCCGGGCCGCAAGCTGTCAGCGCTTACCTGCGATACCCGGTTCCTCTGGGTGGCGGATTCCGGATTGAGGGGCCTGGCCAAGCTTTCCCTGGACGATCCGGAGCGCATCATCTCCGTGACGGAGCTGGACGTTTATGCCTCAAAGACCCTCAAGATAACGGCTATGGCGTCCAAGAACGGGACGATCTGGTTTGCCGGTGAAGACGGGGACAAAGCGCTGGCCTTCTATAAAGATGAACCGAAATAAAGCCGACCATTTTATCCCGGTGGTCATAAAGACTTCCCTGGATCTGCCGCCGCTGTGGGGCAGGCTGTCGTTCCTGTCTCCGGACGAAGCGGAGCTGGTAAGCCACTTCGAACTGCCGGAGGGCAGGGTAGTAGCGCTCACCTTCGAACTCGGCCGCGCTGCCTTCGAGGACATCAGGGCCCGCATAAAAAAAGCGCTGCGGGACTCAGACGGCTACTACAACTATTCCCTCTCTTTCCTGGACCCGGCCCAGTCCGGACCGATTAAATCCGCTATAGCGGAAGGCTCCGCCAGGTGAACCGCCTAACTTGAGATTATCATGGCCAGCAGCGCCCTGGTGAAGGCGCGCCTGTCGAATTCAAGAACCATATCGGCCGCCATGACCGTAACTACATGGTCCGCCCCTTCAAGCTTGATATAATCCGCGCCGGTAAGGATAGAGCTGTCCGCCGGGGTCAGCCCGTCATTATTCAGGCCGCGCTTCAGCATAAAGTCCCTCGGCAGCTCCAGCAGGGTATCGAGCTTATGGTGCTTTTCCGCCTTCCACGAAGCAAAACAAATAATATTCAGCTTTGAAACTATGGCGCCGACAGCCTCGCGGTTAGCTTCCTGGTATCCCCCCCGTTCTGCCAGGGTCATGCTTTCAAGGGATTCCAGGGTTCCTCCAAAATGGCCGAGCAATGCAGCCATCATCGCGGAGAAAACTTTTTTCCCCCTTACATAATCCGCCACCGGCGTCCCGCTGAAAGGGGCCTGGAGCGGAATAAAACCGCGCACCCGCACGGCTAATTCCGGATTCTCTACCAGGGACTGCAGCACATACATTCCGCCATCGCTGTGTGAAATGATTATAACCGGCTTTTCCGAGCCGCGGATCGCCAGGGCGACTTTAGCGGCATTGTGGGAGGGAGTCATGGCTGAATCTATATCCACCATGCTGAAATCCACGCCGAGGTCCCGCAATACTTCTTTCTGGTCGTTAAAATAACGGCCTATCCACACCTTGTGCCCCAGGATTTCGAACGGTTCCACGTACCCGCCGGTCATGAACCCGCGCACCAGAAGCACTTTGCACTTGCGAAGTTCGGCTATTTTGGATTCTTCGAGCCCCTGGCCAGGGCTCTTCCGGACATTGAGGAATTCTGCAGTAAGATCCCTGCCCGCCCTTACGGGGGCCGGAACAGCTTCCGGGGAAAAGGCGGAAGCCGCGCCGGCCGATTCCAGGGCGGACGGAGGGGCGGCGAAAGAACAAGTTAAATTGGAAGCCGCAAGGCAGAAAGAAAAAAGAATAATTTTCAGCATGTTTAAGATTTATCCCGCATACCCCGCACACTCAGTACTACCTATAGTTTAACACTCCGGCCCCCGCCGCACAAGCGTCTATAGGCCTATCCCTGCCTTGGGAATAGGCCTATATGGGCCTGGGCCGTTTGCCGCCGAATAGGCAAACCCCTGGCCGGTCGTGAAGCTATCAGTTACGGATATACACGGCAAAAGTCTGCCGTTATTGAAGTACTATCCAATAAGAACCTATAATTAATGCATGACTTTCAAGCCCCTCCGCGTATTGACCGCCGCGAACCCGCGGCATTACACCTCCGGGGCGGCTTTCTCATATATTTCGCGCGTCTTCGCCGGGACAGGAGAACATCATGGCTAAAAAAGTGATCATAATCGGTTCAGGCCCCGGCGGCTATCCCGCCGCGCTCCGTCTTAAAGAACTGGGCGCTGAAGTAACCATGGTAGAGGCCTGGGAGCTGGGCGGGACCTGCCTTAACCGGGGCTGTATCCCGTCCAAAGCGCTGCTGGACGCGGGCCACCGCGTTCACGCTTTTGAGGGTTTAAGGAAACTCCTGAAAGATAATTCAGGGGCGAACTTCTCCCCCTCCATGCTGGACTGGGAAAAGATAAAAGTGCGCCGGGCAGAAGTAGTAACCAAACTGCGGACTTCGCTGGAGAAGCTTTTTCAGGCGAAAAAGATAGAAGTTCTCCGCGGTAAAGCGGCTTTTTCGGGCCCTAAAGAGATAACGATAAACGGCGGGCAGGGAGAAATTATAAGAAATTTTGACGCGGCTATCCTGGCAGCCGGAACGAGGCCCAGCTTTCCGCCCCCCTTCCGCGATTATCACGCCGAGCTGACCGACTCCGACAGGGTTTTCGACCTGCCGCGCCTGCCGGCTTCGATGCTGATAGCGGGCGGCGGAGTCATAGGGCTGGAGTTCGCCTGCTTCTTTAACGCCATCGGAGTAAAGGTAACGGTTCTTGAACTGCTGCCGGAGATTCTCAGCGGCGAAGATCCCCAGGTGATCCGCGCAGTCCGCTCTTCCTTCGAGAAACGCGGAGTAAAGTTTCACCTCGGCAGGAAAACTTCAGCGATAACCATTGCCGCGGGTATCAAGACGGTAGAACTGGACGACGGAACTAAATTGCAGGCCGAAGAAATACTTGTAGGCGCCGGCCGCGCCGCCGACCTCACTTTTATGGGCCTGGAAACCATAGGTCTCTCCTGGGACAGAAGAGGAGTAAAAACGGACTCCGGGATGCGCACTGCCCTGCCTAATATTTACGCCGTCGGTGATATTAACGGTATCTCGCTGCTGGCGCATTCCGCCAGCCGGCAGGGAGAAATTGCCGCGGACAATATCATGGGGGCCAGCCGGGAATTTGACGCGGATATCGTGCCCCGCTGCGTTTATTCCTGGCCCGAAGTCGGGTCCGTAGGGCTCAATAAAGCCCGGGCCGAGGCCAAAGGGCTTAACGTTAAAACAGCGCGGTCTTTTTACCTTGGCATAGGCAAAGCTGTAGCCACGGATGAAACGGAGGGCTTTGCCCAGCTGGTGTTTAACGCCGAGGATGACACAGTGCTGGGAGCGCAGCTGGTAGGCGGCCCCGCGACCGAACTTATCCACCTGATAGCCCTGGCGGTCAAGCTGAAGCTCAAGCGAAGTGACCTTCGCGAAATTATTTACGCTCACCCGACAATGGCGGAAGCGATACATGAGGCGCTGGAGAAATAAAGGATCAGAGGACTGGAGGAGAGGCTCCTAGCCGTCAGGAACTCCTTAAGAACCGATCCTCCAGTCTTCTGGTCCTCCAGTTTATGACTATAAAAATTCTTTCCTGGAACGTTAACGGCTACCGCGCCGTACTAAAAAAAGGTTTTGTTGAATTCCTTGCCGCCGCCAAACCGGATATCCTGGGCCTGCAGGAAGTAAAAGCCTGCCCCGACCAGTTATCCCCCGGGGACATGGAACCGGCGGGCTACAAGTCGGAGTGGAACTGCGCGGAAAAGAAAGGCTACAGCGGCGTCGCCGCTTTCTACGCAAAACAACCGCTCGCGGTCTTTAACGGATTAGGCGAAGCGCGCTTTGACACAGAGGGCCGGGTAATTCAGCTGGAATACAAAGATTTTTATCTCTTGAACGTATACTTTCCGAACGGCGGGCAAGGCCCCGAGCGGCTGGCTTACAAGCTTGCTTTCTACGAAGCTTTCCTCGCGCATATAGAGAAACTCCGCAAGAGCGGGAAGGCAGTTATTTTCTGCGGCGATGTGAATACCGCCCATAATGAAATAGACCTGGCCCGCCCGAAAGAGAACGTTGAGAACTCCGGCTTTATGCCGGTAGAGCGGGCCTGGCTGGATAAGATAACAGGAAAAGGCTGGGTAGACACTTTCCGCGACAAACACCCCGAGCCGGGACAGTATACCTGGTGGGACTATAAAACCCGGGCCCGCGAAAGGAACGTGGGCTGGCGGCTGGACTATTTTTTTATTAATAAAGAAAAAGCGCCTTTGGTTAAAGACGCTTTCATCCTGCCGGAAGTGCAGGGCTCGGACCATTGCCCCGTCGGAATAACCCTGGCTCTGCAGGAAACATAAGACCTGTTGTCATTGACCCCGCCTTTTTTCTAAAGAAATAAAGCTTGCCGGCACAAAACTGCCGCAGCGCCATATGGACGCGGCGGCATCATTTTACGCCGATAATCAGATTTCCGTGAGTGGGATAAGCAGATAAACAACCATAACCGCTATGGCGTATCCTGTGAACCTGTGCACATACGGCCTGCTGCGGGCCTTTTGGGACCCGAAGCGCACGCAAAGGTCCACAGTGCCGGCGGCAGCCGAAACGAACCACGCGCCCAGCACATCACAATGCCACATTCTCTGCCAGCCATAGACCACCAGGAAGCCCCAGGCCGTCACAGCCGAAAGCGTCATGAACACGTCAGAGGCGTGCATCTCCCTTTCCCAACTGCATATCCACAGAGAAATAATAGTGAAGATAACTATAGGGAGCGTTAATACCCATTGAATATGGCTTAACTGCAGCCATGACTCTGGCGCATAATACATCAGTGCATAGTCGGCCAGCGCGCCGAAACCCAGTGCAGCTATATGTGCAAGCACAAAGACCCTGGCTACCTTGGCGTTCCGGGTCAGGAAGTAGATAAGAGCGGCAGTCAGCGATATCCAGATCGCGGCCCTGGAATAGAACCAAAGGGCGTATTTTAGTGTTTCAGACATATACAGATTTAAAAATAATATTCATATACTGTCAATCTCGCCGCGGGCACCGCCCGCGCCTGGCGCCGAGCACAGCGCACCTTCGCCGCCACCCTGGCCAAAACCCCCCGCCGAAAAATAGGGGACAGCGACCTATTTTACCCAAGTCTGAAGATTGTAAAATAATAGGTCGCTGTCCCCTATTTTAAATAAGGAATGGGTGACGGGGAAATGGGGGCTGTTGTTTAAGCAACAACCGGAAGCGGGCGCCCTGGTTGTCAGTCTTTCGGGTAGCTGACGGAAATTATCTCAAGCTGTATGTCCCCGGTCCTTCGCGAGAGAACAACCTTGGATCCCGGCCCGGCTCCGAGAAGGGCGCCGGCCAGAGGTGAGCCCCAGTTAAGCTTCCCCGCCCCCGCGTCAGCCTCGTCCTCGCCTACCAGCTTGTATTCCCTTACGGTACCGTCGGGTTCTCTCACTGACACCGTGGCGCCAAAGCGGATGTCCTGCCCGGCCAGGCCGCGATTATCAATTAAAATTGCCCGTTTTATCTGGGTTTCGTAATATTCAAGGTCAGACTCGGCCTGGCGCAATTCAATACCGCGCGCTTCATCCGGGCGCTGTTTGGAAACAAGGCTGGCCCGCAGCCAGGCCAGTTCGGCCGCCCTGGCTTTAAGGGCCTCCAGCCCGGCCGGGGTCACATAGTTAGGCTTGCCGCTGGGCTGCCTTTTTACCGGCTCCCCGGGATCCTCGCTATCGTCCTTAACAAACGCTCTGCTCATAAAATTATGCCGGCCGGGAAATGCCTGGGCCGGTATCAGGCAATTTTACCGGCCTGGGGCTGCGCGTCTTTTTCTGCCTTCCAGCCGGAGATCTTCCGCATAAGAAAACCGGAACCGTAAAGCGCCCCCCCGGTGAGGAGCAGGCACAGAATGCGAACCACCGTCGGGGCAGAAGCCGCGTCGTAAAGAAGCGCTTTGCCGGCGGCCAACCCCAGTACGAACATCGCGGATTTAGCCATAGTCTCGTCCCTCCGGCTGAAAGCGTAGGCTATAACGCCTACCGCGTAAAGCAGCCATGAAGCCGAAACCTGGAGTGAGCCCATATCCGTAGTAAGCCTGTAAAGCCCGAGGACCGCAAGCAGATGCGCCGCGCCGAGAAGGGGCCCGTAATTATTCTGCCCGTCCAGCTCACCGCCCCTGGAATCTATAAGCACCCACAGGCTGCCTAAAGCTACAAGGGAAACGGCCAGCCAGTGCATATCGTTCCCGGACAGCAGGTGGGAGACCATGGCCAGGTACTCTATGACCATGACAGCAAGCAGGGCCAGCCCCGGGATGCGGTAGGGACTGTTCCGTTTCCCGCCCCCGAGTTTGACCTGTGGAAAAGCGAGCGCGAGAGCTATAACCACGAACAGCCAGGGGCGTATGCCGGCCGGCAGAATTTCAATATAAAAAGAATGAAAACAGACCACGGTTATGAAAGCCAGGACCATGGCCTGGCTGCCCATGCTGCCCTCGGGAAACATTCTTTTAGCGGCTTGGTAGACTCCGAGCAGGATAGCGGCGAAGCCCAGTGAAAGCCAGGGCGCCATGCCGGGGTTTATGCGGTGGATAAAATAATATTCCATCGCGTAAAAGAATATCAGCACCGGGAGAAAACTCCCGGCCTCCTTTTCGGTAAGGGGCTTTTGGTTCTCGCTTGTATAAAGGTAGGTGCCTCCCGTAAAAACCAGGAAATGGAGGGCAAGCATTGTGGCTATCAGCGAGTCCTGCTTCAGACCTATTCCTATCATGGCTGTCATGAAGATAGCCAGGTAAGCCGAAACCACGGTCAGGGTACGGGACTGCACCCAGACCGAAATTACGGAGAAAGACAGGGAACATAAGAGGAAGTAATAAAGTGCGAACGTGGATTCTGAACCCAGGCTGAGTATAAGCGGAGCGCAATAGGAACCGACGGCCGCCGTTATAGGGTACATATCCTCCCTGATCCTGGTATAAAGCCAGACGCACAGGCCGGAGACGAGGCTGGCCATTGAAATAGCCGATTCGAAAGAGATCAGCGAGTAAAGGCGGTGAGCGGAAAAAACGGCAAGATAAAGAACTATTATGCCGGCGCCGGGAAGAAGGCTGGAATATTCGCGGTCGGACCCCATAAGCGCGAACCCGCCCGCTATCAGGCCGAGCCCGAACAATACGGCCAGGCCGATCTGTCTCTCAGGGGTCAGCCAGCCGGAATCTATTGAAAGCTTTATAATAAAAGCCGCCGCGAACACAAAACAGATAATGCCGACCACTCCCAGCCAGTTGCCGGATTTTTCTTTTCGCGGCGCTGCAAGGCGGCCCGCGGGGACTTCCTGGGCCGGCGGGACCGGGGGCTTAGAGAGAGGCTGCGGTGGAGGCAGCTGCGGGGCCGCAGGCGCCTGGCGCGGAAGTTTCAGGGACTCTTCTATCCTGGCCAGACGCTGTTCTATTGTCCTGATCCGGGCTTCGGACCTTATTTGTTCTTCAAAGCTCATTTATTCCCCCTGGGCGACCGCATTACCACCATATAATAACATTGAATCCCAGCTAAATCAACGGGAACCCTGCCTAAAATAAGGAAGCCCCCCTCCCGGCCGGGTTCGGAGTCTTGCCCGGCATTACTTATATTTGATATAAAATTATATACCTAATTCAAAAATTCCGCAGGAGGCAAAATGTCCACCGCAACCACCATACGCCGCACAGCACTGAACGAAACAATGAGGAAGTACGGCGGGAAAATGGTGGACTTCCACGGCTGGGAACTGCCCATACAGTTTGCCGGAATCCTTAAAGAGCACGAGGCAGTGCGCAATTCGGCCGGGATATTCGACGTCTCCCATATGGGCCAGGTCTTCGTGACCGGGGCTGACGCCTTCAAACTGCTCCAAAAAACCAATGCCAATGACCTCAGGAAGGCCACCCCGGGCAAGGGAGTTTACTCCCACGTTACAAACCCCAATGCCGGGCTGGTAGACGACATCATAGCTTTCTGCCTTGCCGCTGACCGCTATTTGGTCATAGTGAACGCCGCTACCTCAACAAAGGACTACGAGTGGTTCAAAGACCAGGCAGGCAAGATGCTGGTCACTATAGAGAATAAGAGCGATGACTACTCGATGATAGCCATACAGGGCCCCAGCGTCCCTAAGATGTTCGAAACCTTCGCTCCTGAAGCCCTGAAACTCCCCCGCTTCGGCATAGCGGAGAAAGACATAATGGGCGAACACTGCTATGTAAGCCGCACCGGCTACACTGGAGAGGACGGCTTTGAGATAACCGCCCCGCATGCCATAATCAACGCGCTCTGGGAAAAAATGATGGAGCTGGGCAAGCCCTACGGCATACTCCCCTGCGGACTGGGCGCCCGGGACACCCTGCGCCTCGAATCAGGCTATCTCCTGTACGGGGCTGACGCTGATGATTTTCACACCACCTATGAATCAGGCTACGGCTGGGTGGTTTCCCTGGACAAAGGCGACTTCACAGGACGGGAAATACTCGCAAGGCAGAAAGCCGAGGGCGTTAAGCGCCGCCTTACCGGGCTGACGCTTACCGGGGGAGTCCCCCGCCCCGGCTGCAAAGTTTTCCTCGAAGGCAAACAGATAGGCGAGCTTGCCAGCGCGACTTATTCCCCCACACTCAAGAAGGGCATAGGCGTCGGCTATATGACCCCGGCGGACCTGAAACCCGGCGCGCTCCTTGAAGTTGAAATACACGGCAGGCGCGTTCCCGCCGAAGTAGTCCGGGTTCCGTTCCATAAAGGCACGGCGTTCAACAAAGGAATAGGCGCCTGAAGCCGCTCCCCGCAAATTTGCTGCTTTCAGATCACCAAAGGAGAATATAATGCCCAAACCCGAAGAAGTAAGATATACAAAAACCCATGAGTGGGTGCACTTAGGCGAGGAAGCCGTAGTGGGGATTTCGGATCACGCCCAGCACGAAATGGGCGATGTGGTTTTTGTAGAGCTCCCGAAAATAGGGCAGAAGCTCGAAAAAGAGAAGCCCTGCGCGGTAGTGGAATCGGTCAAATCCGCTTTTGACATTTACGCCCCCGTCTCGGGCGAGGTTACGGCCGTCAACGACGCCCTGACCGGGGAACCGGCCATGCTCAACCAGAACCCCCTGGAGGGCGGCTGGATATTCAAAATGAAGCCGTCCGCTCCCGCCGAGGGAGAAACCCTGATGGACTGGCCTGCCTACCAGGAATTCCTCAAGCAGTCGGCGCAGTAACAACAACCTGGGATCGAGGATCAAGGATAGAAGATCGGCGGAAGCCGGCTCCGGTTCTTGGTTCTCGATACCCGATCCGTTCCCTGACCCCGGATTCCAGATTACCGATTCTCGATTTTCAGGAGCTTCCATGTACACCCCTCATACAAAGAAAGACAAAGAGGAAATGCTTAAAACTATAGGCGCCTCCTCGTTCGAAGACCTGGTAAAACAGGTCCCGGCTAAGTTTCTCTGGCCCAAGCTCAGCCTCCCGGCCGAAAGCCTGGACGAATCCCAGGCCGCGGCCCTGCTCACCCGCCTTGCCGGCGAAAACTGCCGCCCGCTGAGCTTCCTCGGTGCCGGCGCCTACGAGCGCTACACCCCGGCGGCAATAAAAGCCATCACCTCGCGCACGGAATTCCTCACCGCCTACACGCCCTACCAGCCCGAGGCCAGCCAGGGCACCCTGCAGGGCATCTACGAATTCCAGAGCACGGTCTGCGCGCTCTACGACATGGACTGCGCCAACGCCTCAATGTACGACGGAGCGAGTTCCTTCGCGGAGGCCGTCCGCGCCGCGGTCCGCGTTACCGGCCGCAAGAAGATAGTCTATGCCGCCGGGGTAAACCCGCAGTACATGGACACGCTAAGGACCTATTTCGCCCATTCTCCAGAATACACCTACGTCAAAATCCCGATGAAGGACGGCGCAATGGACAAAGCGGCCCTCCCGGCCCTCCTCGAGGGAGCGGCCTGCATCGCCGCGCAGACGCCTAATTTCCTCGGGCTCATAGAAGATATGTCCGGAGTAGCCGAGGCGGCAAAGAAAGCCGGCGCGCTTCTTGTGGTCTCTGCCGACCCGGTCAGCCTCGGGCTGCTGTCGACCCCCGGCGAATACGGCGCTGACTTCGCAGTCGGCGAAGGCCAGAGCCTCGGGCTGCCTCTCGCTTACGGGGGGCCTTACCTCGGAATCTTCTCCTGCAAAAAAGAGTATGTGCGCCAGATGCCCGGCCGCATAGCCGGCCTGACCAAGGATAAAGACGGGAAGCGCGGCTTCGTGCTGACCCTGCAGGCCCGGGAGCAGCATATACGCCGCGACAAGGCCGCCTCCAATATCTGCTCCAACGAGGCGCTGTGCGCCCTGGCCGCCACCGTCTACTCCGCGCTCTACGGCCCCGAAGGCCTCAAAGAACTGGCGGAAGCCAATTCCGGCGCGGCCGCTTACGCCGCGGAGCGCCTCTCCTCCATAAAAGGCGTCTCCCTGAAATTCAGAGGGCCGTTCTTCAACGAATTCGTGGTCTCCCTGCCGGTCAGCGCCGGGGGGCTGCGCGAGAAAATACTCGCCACCCGCGGCGTGGACATCGGCCTGCCGCTGGCCCCGCTCTACCCCGAGCTCGGAGAAACCCTGCTCGTCTGCGCCACCGAGACTAAAACGGAAGCCGATATCCTAAAGCTGGAAGCTGTTATAAAGGAGGCCCTATGACCCGAGTCCCCCCTCTCGACAACCGCCTGAGCATTGAAAAATCGGACGCAAACCGCCGCGGGCTGACCTGCAAAAACCCGCTGCGCGCAAAAGCGAACGTGCCGGCCAGCCTCCGCCGGAAGTCGCCGCCGCGCCTGCCGGAACTCTCCGAGTTCGACGTGGTCCGCCATTACACGCGGCTGTCGCGCCTGAACTTCTCGGTGGATACCCACTTCTACCCGCTCGGCTCCTGTACTATGAAATACAACCCGCGCTTTAACGAAGAAGCCGCCGCGCTCGAGGGCTTCGCGGCCCTGCACCCGCTCGCCCATGACAGTTGCGCGCAGGGAACGCTGGAGCTTATTTACGACCTCTCCGTACGCCTTAACGAGCTCTGCGGCATGGACGCGATAACCCTGCAGCCCGCCGCCGGAGCGCACAGCGAGTTCACCGGCCTGCTTGTAGCCAAAGCGTACTTCGAGAGCAAAGGCGAAACCCGCAGCGAGATCATAGTTCCGGATTCGGCGCACGGAACCAACCCCGCCACCGCTTCCATGGTGGGATTTAACACCGTCAATATAGCCTCCAAGCCGGACGGACGGCTGGACGTGGAGGAACTGAAAAAGCATATCGGGTCTAAAACCGCCGTGCTTATGATGACCGTCCCCAATACCCTGGGTATCTTCGAAAGCAATATCGAGGAAGTCTGCCGCGCGGCCCACGAGGCAGGCGCGCTTGTGTACATGGACGGCGCGAACCTCAACGCTCTCATCGGCATGGTAAAGCCGGGCGAACTGGGCATAGACCTGATGCACCTGAACTTCCACAAAACCTTCTCCACCCCCCACGGCGGCGGAGGCCCGGGGGCCGGCGCAATAGCGGTAAAAAGCCGCCTCGCTCCATTCCTGCCGGTACCCCTGATTAAAAAAGAAGGCGATAAATACGCCTCGGACTTCGGTGACGGCCGCAGCATAGGCAAAGTAAAAGCCTTCTTCGGCAATACCGGAGTGCTGGTAAAAGCCTACGCCTACCTGCTGGCGCACTCGGCGAAAGAGCTGGGAGAGATAGCCGCCTGTTCCATCATAAACGCCAACTATCTGCGGAGCCTCCTCAAAGACGTCTACCCGTCGTATTCAGGCGAATACTGCATGCACGAATGCGTTTTGGTCCCCGGCCCGGACATGACGGCCAAAGGGCTCAAAACCCTGGACGTGGCCAAGGGCCTGCTGGACCGCGGCTTCCACGCGCCCACTATCTATTTCCCGAATATAGTGCACGAAGCCATAATGATCGAGCCCACGGAAACGGAATCAAAAGAAACCCTGGACGAGTTCGTGGCCGCAATGAAAGACGTTCATGATGAAGGGATAGCGGACCCCCAGAAACTGAAAGACGCCCCGCACACCCTGCCGGTCAGACGCCTGGACGAAGTTCAGGCCGCAAGACAGCCGAACCTGCGCTGGTAGTCACGGGCGCCGCATGGGCCGGAACGCAAAACGCGTTCGGCCACACCGTGGCCTCACTCCGTGTTCGCCCGCCGCGCTTATGCAAGCGGCGGGCTCTCCGAGGGTTTTGCTAACCCGGCCCATGCGTCACCCGGGTTTGGTTGATAAGTGTAGATAGACTTGCCGGTCGACGAGGGGGCAGGTTAGCAAAAGCCCCTCGGAAGGCGAGGCTTGCGTAAGCGCCGAGCCTGAGAGCGGCAGGCGCGCGCACGGTGTGCGCGACGCCGGTTTTGCGATCCTGCCCCCTTGGCGACCGGCCAACCCTCATGAAGCTTATGAAAAAAGCCCTGATAATAGAAACGCCTCTACTCGACGTCTACGGCCAGATGGCCGCGGACGAGGCGCTCTGCGACGCCCTGCCCGCTCCCTACCTGGTACGTTTCTACAACTGGAAGGAACCCGGCATAACTTTCGGCTACTCGCAGCGCAGGGCGGCCGTGGGCGAAGCCATCTCGGCCGCAGGCTGTCCTATAAAGGCCGTCACGCGCCGGCCGACCGGCGGCGGGATAGTCTTCCACGAAACCGACCTTACTTTTTGCTTTATCTTCCCCTCACCGGGAGCCTATTTCGAACCCGGCAAAACCTATAACCGGCTGCACCGCGCTATCACAGCCGAATATTCCCGCCTCGGAATAAGCTTCGAACTCCTTAACGAGAAAACCAGGGACTATGCCGTGAACGACCCGGCCATGAACTGCTTCAAAAAACCGGTTAGTATGGATATTTTGTATAATGGGAAAAAAGTACTTGGCGGGGCGCTGAGGAAGTTTGGCGGCCGCATGCTCTACCAGGCCTCCTTCCAGGCCCCGGACGCCAGGACCAATCCCGGCCCGCACAAGAACGCGGTTATCAAAGCTTTAGGCGGGGAATTCGGCCTGGAATGGGAAACTGCCGGAATGCCGGAAGCAACGCTGGAGAAGGCCGCCGCGCTAGCGGGAACCAAGTACCGCGCCCGGGAGTGGAACGAGAGAATATAGCACGAGGAGAACTGATATGATAGCTTTTGTACTTTGCAAACTTGTAGCCGGTCTTGAACAGAAAGCCGTGCAGCAGATAAAAAGCATACGCGGCGTAAAAGACGTCTATATGACATTCGGCGGCTGGGACGCGATACTTGTAGCCGAGTCTGACACAATAGACAAATTAAGCGGACTTATAGTGCGCGAAGTCCGCGGAATACACGGCGTGCAGACCACCGAAACACTGGTCACCACCAATCTTTAAGTTCTAAAGTATTTAGAGGAACGAAATGGAAAACTCTTCCGGGTTCGGCAGGCCCGCCGACAAGCTGGTCCTTATAGTCGACGACGACGATTCGGTGCGGGAACTCATAGAATTCATAGTCAAAAAAGAGGGCTTCAGGGTTGAAAAAGCTTCCGACGGGGAAGAAGCGCTCGACAAAGCCCGCTCGGTCAACCCCGACCTGATACTTCTGGACCTTATGCTGCCCAAGTTCGGCGGCTTCGAGATACTGCGGGAATTGCAGAGCGATGAGACCGGAACCATCCCGATAGTAATAATAACCGGCCGCTACACCGACCGTTCTACTTCCGACATGATTAAGCAGGAGCCCAATGTCCGGGATTTCATAGAGAAACCAGTGAAGCCGCAGATATTGACCTCCCTGGTCCATAAACTCCTCAGGACCCAGCCCGCCCTCAGGAAACCCGGGATTTAGCCTCAGCCCGGCGGGAATAAGCCGGGAAGAAGATATTTCCGGAATCCTGCCCCGCAGCCCCCCTCCTGTACAGTCCTCCGGAAACTGCAGCGAACATTTCCATGCGGGACCTTCAGAATGAAAACAAAATTTAAAGTCAGTTTCACTGTTAAGGCCTGGATAGCCGCAGCTGTCCCGGCCTTTTTGCTGCTCGCGGCGGGAGACCTTGCACTGCGCTCCCGGGACGCGCTGCTAAAGGCCCGGGAACAGGCAGCCTGGCGGGATAACCCGGGCGAAAAAGCCGCACATTACGCAGCCTGGTTCCAGGAACGCTCGGAAGCTATTGAAAAAGACTCCGCTGCCGGCAAGCTGACCGCGGAACAGTCCGGACGAGCCGCAGTCCTGGCTGCCGCTGAGCGCGATTTCCTCATTTCAGAAAGCTCCTCCAAGCAGGCCTTTCTCTGGTATAAAACCGCCGCAGATGATTTTTATTTCCCCTTTAATCCCTGGGCACAGGCCGCCAGGAAGGAACTGCCCGGGGCGCTGGCCGCATGGCGCGCCGAATTGGCGGCAAAGGGAGTTAAACTGGAGAATTGGAGGATTGGAGGAATAAAGGACTAGGAGCCTGTCCGACATAAGCAATTTCGGCTGCAATTGCCGCTTTTAGCCTGCGTTTTTGCGCCGCTCAACTTACACCTCCGTCGAGGTTGCTCGTTTCGTGCCGCTTCGGCTCGGTACAAAATCGTCAATTTCGCTATGAAAGCCTTATGTCGGACAGGCTCCTGGCAAGAGAAGAACTTAAAAACCTGTACCCCTTAATGGATGATCCTCCAGTCTGCCGATCCTCTTATGAAAACCCTTAAACCCCTTGCGGGCATAGCCCTCGCGCCGGCCGCTCTCGCCGCCGCGTGGGCCACTGCGGCTACGCTTGCGCCGGCCATGGGCAGGTTCAGCGTCACCTTCCCCCTGCTCTGCGGAGCCCTGGCCTGCCTGCTTTTTCACTGGGGCGGCAGGGGGAAGCGTCTGTACGTGACCGCACACGAGTTAACCCACGCGCTGGCGGCTATGTTCAGCGGAGTAAGGGTCAGAAAGATTTCCGTAAAGAAAAACAGCGGCTATGTGCTTCTCGATTCAACCAATGCATTCATCTCGCTGGCCCCTTACGTCATCCCGCTTTATACGCTTGCCGTGGCCGCCGGGTATTGGCTGGCCGGCCGTTTCTGGAACGCCGCCCCCTTCAGGCCCTGGTTCCTTGCCGCGGCCGGTTTTACCCTGGCTTTCCACCTGCTGCATACCGCGGACATCCTTGCCGGCCCGGTACAGAGCGACCTGAAGAAGGCCGGGGGGCCGGTTTTTTCTATCCCCTTACTGCTTCTGCTCAACTGCCTGGGCCTGGCCGCCGCACTTAAGCTGCTCTTCCCCGACCTGCTTAACGCCCGGGCCTATATTACAAGCGTGCTGGAGGCGCAGTCCGGGGCTTACCGGGGGATTTTTGCAGCCGCCTCTTACCTCTTCAATACTGCTAAAATATCTATTACTTCATGAAGTTGCTTAAAAAGATAATGCTAAGGGTCATCTTCCTGCCGCTGATACTGGCTGCCGGGATAGCCGCAACAGGCCTTTTCACCCTCAGGATGATGTTTAAGCCCGCGGACCTGGAATCAATTGTCACAAATCAGTTCCAGGAAATACTTCAGCGGCCCGTCCATATAGAGTGGGCCCGGATCTCAGCCACCGGCGAGATAAAAATAAAAGGCCTGCGGGTAACCGAGCCCGGGCCTGAAGCCGTTGATTTCCTGAAGGCGGAATACATCTACGCCACCTACCGCATCATGCCCTTGCTCAGACGCAGGATAGAGATAGACAGCGTGCTGCTGATCTCGCCCCGGATAACGCTCCTCAAGCGCGCTGACAAGACCTGGAACGTGGGAGACATTTTATCCGCCTACCGCAGCAGCCCGGGTAAAAGCAAAGTCAACCGGATTGCGAAAGCTGAAATCAGGGACGGAGAAATAGCTGTCAGGTACATTGAATCCGGAGCGACCTATGCCTTCAGCAATTTCAGCCTCAACCTCACCGATTTCAAGCCCGACTCCGACACCCCCTTTTACGCCTCTGTATTCTTCAAAAGCAACGCTTTCAGGCGCCCTGTAGACGGCAGGCTTTACACCGAGGGCACCGTCAACTTTGCAGGGTTCAGTTGGGACAAGTCCGCTATAAAGAACCTGCGCGCCGACCTCACCCTGCTGGATAAAACAGCGCGCTTTACCGGAAAGATAAATAATTTGCGCCGCCCCGAGATAAAGCTCAAGGCGGAAACGCCCTCTTTCAAGAGCGGCGAAATGGCTTATATTTTCAGTTCTCCCGTAGCTTTTACAGCTCCCCGCTCTTCCTGGGATATCAGCGCAGTTTTCACATCGTCCCGGACGGCGGAAACCCGGCTGGTCACCGCTCCCACAAATATCAAGGCGGAAGGAATTTTTGATTTCTCCAAACCCGTCCTTTCCTACTCCTTCACCATTTCCGCCCCCCCGTTCAGCCTGGAGAGGCTCAGGAGACCGGCGACAGCGCTGCCCGTAGAAAAACCTTCCGGGCAAGCCCAGCTCCGCCTTAAGCTGGTATCAAAGAACGGAAAACCGTCGGTGACCAGGATCTTCGTAAACACCATGGGCGCGGGTTTTAAATACCGCGGGCTGACCGCCTCAAAGCTGAACCTGGCGGCCCTGCTCTCAGAGAACCTGACCAATGCGAACGCTGCCGCATCCAGCGGCAAGCTGGTCCTTGGCGGAGGCACTCTCAGCGGCCTGAAACTTAAGACGGAAGTCTCAAAAGACAATCTGATGTTCAATTATTCCGGCAAATTCAACGGCGGACCGGCAAAGGGCCTGGCGACCATACGGCGCCCTTTCACGGCCCGGAGGACCGTGACCTTCACCGGTTATTCCGAAAACCTGCTTTTTTCGGAAGTCAAAAACCTCACCCTGGACATAAAGAAGCTGCGGGGCCCGCGGGTGGGGATGAAGGAGGTGGATTCCGAATTGGCCTGGCTCAAGACCCTGAAAAACTCAATTCCCATCGGGTACTCGTCCTTCAAGCTTCTGTATAAAGCCGACCACTTCAAGCATGAATACATGGAAGCCGCCGACTTTTACGCGTCCGCTTCCCTTAAGAACATAACCGGCGATATTTCCAATATACAAGGCGACTTCTCGGTAAAATCGGGGAGCGGGACCTTCTATGACGTGCAGAAAACATCGGAGCAGGACCGGATCTACAATATATTCTCCATGCCGCTGCGGTTCATCCACCAGATGAACCGGAGGGGAGCGCTGAAATTCGGCTACAAGGTAAACGACGTTTCATTTAATTCCATCGGCGGGGATTATTCCATGAACGAGGGAAAGGTGGAGATCAAGAATTTCTACATGGACGGAAAGGAGTTTTCCGCCTACGCTTCCGGCCAGCTGGACTTTTCTGACGAAACGATGAACGTAAAAATTTATACAATATCAGGTAAGTACTATTCCATGGGGAGCCTGCCGGAGGCGCTCACGGACGCAAGCGGCAAGCCGGCGCTGGCTTTTATCATAGAAGGCAAAATGACAAAGCCGGATTTCAAGATGATAAACCCTACGGTGAGCGGCCAGGTCATCAAAGAAGCCGCCGGGAAGGGCGTAGACATAGATTTCGCCAGAATAAACAGGTTTTCAGGAGGAAATAAATAATGTCCAAACTAGGAAAATTTGACGTGGTGGGGCTGCTGCAGGAACACGGGGCCATATTGAACGGCCACTTCCAGATCCCGTCCGGCTTCCATACCCAGACCTATATCCAGCCCTCCCTGGTGCTGCAGTACCCGCACCTTGCGCAGAAGGTGGCCAAAGAAATGGCGGCCAAGTTCCCCATGGAAATAAACGTGGTCATTTCCCCTTCAGTCGGCTCGATGGCCATCGGCCAGGAAGTAGCGCGCGTAAAGAAAGCCCGCTCTATCTTCACCGAGAAAATAAACGGCGTGATGGTGCTTAAGCGCGATTTCAAGATCTCAGAGGGCGAGCGCGTTTTGGTAGTAGACGACGTCCTGAACACAGGCCGCCTCTGCAGCGAAGCGATAAACCTGGCCCGGGGCTACGGAGCGAAGGTTATCGGCGTGGCGGCGATAGTTGACCGCTCCACCGGGGACCTTACCCTGAACGTGCCCGTACGCGGGCTTATCTCCTACCCGCTCCAGCTTTTCCCCCCGGACAACTGCCCGCTCTGCAGGCAGAAGCTCCCGCTTACAATTCCCGGCTCGACCGGCCACCACCACGGAGAATAGAAGACCGGAAGACTGGAGAAGTTGAGCGGAGACTAAAAGACCCCGCTCTTGCCGATCCACCAGTCCTCCAACTATGAAAACCAAGTGCATAGCGCTACTATCGGACTTCGGCACCCATGATCCTTTCGTGGGCGCGATGAAGGGCGTGCTCCTTACAAAGGCGCCCGGGCTGTCCATCATAGACATAACCCACCAGATTCCGCCGCAGGACATACAGACCGCGGCTTTCTACCTGATGGCTGCGATGCCCTATATGCCTAAGCACACCCTTTTCATGAACGTGGTGGACCCTACGGTAGGAACGGGCCGCGGAATAGTCTGGGCCCGTACCGAAAACTACCAGTTCATCTCGCCTGACAACGGACTGATAAGCTGGGTTGAGCAGAAAGAGAAGATAAAAGAAGCGCGCTTTATAAACAACTCCTCCCTCTTTATGGACAATATCAGCCCCACTTTCCACGGCCGCGATATAATGGCCCCGGTGGCGGCCGCTATAGCGAAGGGGCTGCCTGAAAAAAAGATAGGGCCGGTATTTACCGGGTACCGGCGCTTTCCTTTCCCCCTTCCGACAAAGGCCGGGAACCGGGTAACCGGGCAGGTTATAGCCATAGACCATTTCGGCAACGCCATTACCAACATAAAACGCGACTACTTGAGCGCCAGAGCTGTATTCAGCATCGCCGACCATATGCTTAAAGACCTCAAGCTTACATACGCCTCGGTCCAGGAAGGAGAAGCCCTGGCCCTCATAGGGTCCTTCGGCTTCCTTGAATTCTCTGTCCGCAACGGCAGTTTCTCCAAGTCTTTCGGTATAAAGATAGGAGCACCTGTCGAAGCGATAATCTCGCTCGATAAATAAGGCAATCCTAACCCGCAACCGACTCCGGATTGCGAAGCCACCCGGGCAAGAAGTCATTGCCGCCCCGGACCGGCCATATTTTACCCGGCGGCTTAAGCCCCGGCACGGACAAATCAGTAAAGCAGATAGAAACCACAACCGCAGCCGTAAGGAAGATTTAAAATGCACTCTACAATAAAAAACCTCAAGCTCCGGCCAGGCGCTGAGAAGCGCAGGGCCCACGGACACCTCTGGGTTTTCTCCAATGAACTGGAGCTGGTGGATACCGCCATCCCCCCCGGAACTATCTGCGGACTGCTCTACCCGGGCGGCAAGCCGGCCGGGATAGGCTTCTTCAATCCTAAGAGCCTTATAGCCATGCGCCTGCTGGTCCACAATACGCTGGACCTACCCAAAGATTTCATCAAGGAGCGCCTCGCGGCCGCTTTTGAATACCGCGGAACGCTGGGCATAGACCGGTCCTGCAGGGTCTGCTTCGGGGAATCAGACGGCCTGCCCGGCCTCGTAGTGGACCGCTACGGGGACGCCGTGGTGGTAGAAATACTTTCGGCAGGAATGGAACTCCTGAAGGAAGAGATCACGGCGGCCCTGACCGACCTGCTGCGGCCCCGCGGCATCCTCTACAAGAATACGCACCAGTTCCGCCAACTGGAAGGCCTGAAATCCTACGAGGAAACCGCCTTCGGGGTTATGCCTGAAAAAGCGAAGATAACGGAGAACGGCCTGGATTACTGGGTTCCCATGGCCGACAACCAGAAAACCGGCTGGTATTTTGACCAGCGGGAGAATCGGGCCGCGCTCGCTCCGTTCTTTAAGGGACGCAAGGTCCTGGACCTGCACACCTACCTCGGGGCTTTCGCCATAACGGCGGCCAAATCCGGGGCGGCGTCCGTCTGGGGCGTAGATTCTTCGGAGAAAGCCATAGAAATGGCGACAGAGAACGCGGAGCTCAACAAGGTCGGGGATAAAATAGTTTTCAGGAAAGAAAAAGCGGAGCGCCTCCTGGAAGCCATGGAAGCCGGCCAGCTGCCGGAATCACCCGACTTCATACTGCTGGACCCGCCCAATATTGTCCGCAATAAAAAACATCTGCCCCAGGCGCTTAAGATGGTTGCGCGGATGGCGGGGACGGCGATAAAGGTACTGCCCCGGGGCGGCTACCTGGCGGTCTCCACCTGTTCGCACCATATCTCAAGAGGGATGTTCATGGAAACACTGGCCGGAGCGGCCGCCAAGGCGGGAAAAAAGGCCGTGCTGGTTGAACTGCGCGGCCAGGCCAAAGACCACCCGGTACTGCTGAGCATGCCTGAAACCGAATACCTTCACTTCGCACTGCTCCGGATAGTGCAGGGATAAATGCAAAAACAGGGCCCCCGGGCCCTGTTTTTTCGCGTCCCGGACCGCCGTTAAATAATACTCTTCAGGACCTTAAGTATTTCAGCCTTGCTGGACGGCTTTGTAATATAGGTTTTTGCCCCGTAAGTTATGGCCTGCTGAATTTCGTTTATGCTCCCCTCCACGGTAAGCATTACTACCGGCACCGAGCGCGTCACATCATCCGACTTGATTTCCTTGCAGGCGGTCAGCCCGTCCATCTTGGGCATATGGATATCCAGCATCACAAGGGCGGGAAGTTCTTTGCGGGCCAGCTCCACGGCCTCCAGGCCGTTCTCGGCCTTTATTACGGCAAAACCCTCTTCCTCAAGCATAGAGCTGAGGGTTTCCAGCATCTCCAGATCGTCGTCGGCTATCAGTATCTTATTGTGGAGGGGCATAGGCACCTGGATAACTTCAAATTAAAGGATAAAGGCAGAAGAAACGGACTCCCGTATCTCCCGCCTTAACGCTGATTCTTAAAAGAATTTGCCGCGGGCTGGGATCGAACCAGCGACACCCGGTTTTTCAGACCGGTGCTCTACCACTGAGCTACCGCGGCAAAAGGTGGTAAGTACTGCCTTTCAATAATAGCATTTTTTGAAAACGCTGTTAACCTTAAGAATTATCCAATGCAGAATGAGCATGAAATTTCGCGTGTTTCCAATGCAAAATGAGCATGAAACCTGTTTTGCCCTGAAAACCGGGGCTATTCCGTCCATAATCTGTAGCTATGATGATGGAAATGGACGATTCAAACATAGCGGCTATAGGGCAGATAGAGCGCCTGCTGTCGGCCTCGCGCGGCCTCAGGCTTAAAAGCGCCTCGCGCACCGAAAAGCACAACTGGCTCGACAGCGTACTGCGCCGGTTTAAGTTCCACGGTCTTGGCCGCAAACAGAAAGGATTGCTGCGACGTTATATGCAACAGATCACCGGCGTTTCCGCCGCACAACTTACGCGTCTTATAAAGCAACACCTGCTCACCGGCAAGCTGTCGCCGGCCGCCGCAGGCAGGCGCAGCCGCTTTCCGGTCACCTATACCCGCCAGGACATGGAACTGCTGGCCGAAACGGACAACCTCCACGGCCGGCTGTCCGGCCCCGCCGCCAGGCATATCTTTGAGGACGAACTGAAGGCCGGTGACGCCAGGTATCAGCGTCTTAGCGGGATATCCCCTTCGCACATCTACAATCTTCGCGAGAAAGCGGCCTATAAGGCCAAGGCGCTGATAGTGTAGCGGGCAAAGTCCGTGCAGACCTCCATAGGCGTACGCAGAAAACCCGACCCTGAAGGCAAGCCCGGGCAGCTGCGTGTGGACACCGTCCACCAGGGCGACCTCGAAGGGGTGAAGGGTGTTTATCACATCAACCTGGTAGACGAGGTGACGCAATGGGAAGTGCTTGTATGCGTCCCGGAGATCAACGAGATCATGATGGAAGGCGCCGTCGGGCACGCGCTGACGGGTTTTCCGTTCGTCCTGCGCGGGTTTCATTCAGATAACGGTGGGGAATTCCTCAACGAGAAAGTATC
The DNA here is from genome assembly GCA_001871115.1 of Elusimicrobia bacterium CG1_02_56_21. GTDB lineage: Bacteria > Elusimicrobiota > Elusimicrobia > Elusimicrobiales > UBA9959 > UBA9959. The sequence continues at coordinate 37,730 of MNUR01000097.1, forward strand.
TGAACTGCTTAACAACGCCATAATCAGGCAGACCAAATCCCGTTCAGGCCGCACCAACGACAACGCGCTGATAGAGGGCAAGAACGGCAGCGTGGTGCGCAAACTGATGGGGCACTGGCATATTGAACGGGGCCACGCGGCGGATATAGACGACTTTTACACCGGCTGGTATAACACCTATCTGAACTACCACCGGCCCTGCGGCTTCGCGGACATCACTGTGGAC
>MNUR01000137.1 GCA_001871115.1 Elusimicrobia bacterium CG1_02_56_21
ACGGTTAGGGCGGCGATTCTCAAATTTCAAGCGAAGGTAAAAGTGGCCTACTCCCGGAAAAACAAACGATAACAGCTCTTATGTTTCCTACAGATCTGGTACTCAACGCCATACAATACACGCCGGAAGGCGGGGCCATCAAGCTGGGCGCCAGGCTGTCTCCGGACGAGAAAGCCGCCGCCATCTATGTCAGCGACGAAGGCGAAGGTATCCCGGATAGTTTCCGGGAAGAGATCTTCAAGAAATACCAGGGCCTGGGAAAAAGCTCCAGGAATATCGGCCTGGGCCTCGCTTTCTGCAAAATGGTGGCGGAGACGCACTCCGCGAGAATGGACGTCCGGTCCGAGATGGGCAAGGGTACCGAAGTAAGTTTTGTTACCCCCGTTTCACGCCGGGCCGGCGCCGGCGGGGAAAAAGGAAACGCCTGATGTTCTTGCGGGTCCTCGAGCATAATTTTCCGGCCGCTAATAAACTTTTAACCAGAGTTCTGCCGAAGATAAAGATAACCGACGAGCAGCCTTTAAAGGCCGAGCTGTTCACCGTCGAGCAATTCAAGCTGCATGCCGGCGCCCTGGCCGCCAGGCACAGCGTAAGCTTTAAAAGGGGAAAGGAAAAACTCCTGGCGCGCCTCAGGGAGAACGAAGGGGTCATCCTGAGAGCCTATGAGCTGCTCAATCAATCCGGCAGCGCCATAAGGAAGATCTCTCCGGCCGGGGACTGGCTGCTGGACAATTACTACCTTGTCGAGGAACAGATCCGCCTGGCGCAGAAATTCCTGCCTAAAGGCTACAGCGAGGAATTACCCAGCCTGACCGGCGGCCCGCTGGCCGGCTACCCCCGGGTCTACGATATAGCCATGCAGATGGTTTCCCATGGCGACGGCCGGCTGGACGTAAAAGGCCTTGCCGGCTTCGTGTCCGCTTACCAGGAAGTAAAACACCTGAAATTAGGCGAATTGTGGGCCGTCCCCATAATGATACGCCTGGCCCTGATAGAGAACCTGAGGCGCATCGCCTCCCGCCTGATCGTGGCGCAGCTCGACCGCGACGCCGCCGATCACCGCGCCGGCAGGATCCTCGAGGTGCTGGCCAAGGACACCAGCGGCGTGATCCTGGAGATAGCGGCGATGGCGAAGCTGGACCTGCCGCTGTCGGATTCCTTCGTGGCCGAATTCGTAAGACAGCTGCACGGGCAGAGCCCCGCCTTCAACCTGCCCGTCGTCTGGCTGGAAAAAAAGCTCGCCGAGAGCGGCAAGACCATCGAGCGGCTCATCCAGTCGGCCGCCCGCAAACAGGCGGCCAGCCAGGTCTCTATCTCCAATACCATTGAGAGCCTGCGCTTCCTGGAAGTTACGGACTGGCACGACTTCGTGGAAAGCCTGAGCGTCGTGGATAAGGAACTGCGGCGGGACCCCTCGGGCCATTACTCCCGGATGTCTTTCGCCACGCGCGACAGCTACCGCCACGCGGTCGAAAGCCTGGCGCTGCGCAGCCGGCTGGAGGAAGCGGCGGTGGCGGCGCGGGTGGTGCAGGCGGCTCAGGCGAAAGCTCCCGAAGGCCGCGGCGCCGCGGCGGAGCATATCGGTTACTACCTCGTAGACAAGGGGTTGCCGGAGTTCTGCCGTTCCCTCGGGCTCCGGCTGCGGTTCGGGGATTATCTGGCGGCCAAAAGGACCTCGCCGGTCCTTTACGCCTATACAGGTTCTATCCTGCTGCTCACGCTCGCCGCCGCGGCGTGGGTTCTCCTCCTGGCCTGGGAACACGGGCTGAGGGGCTGGCCCTGGTTCGCCGCGTTCGGGCTCCCGCTCCTTTTTGTCGCCAGCCAGGCGGCCATCAGCCTGGTGAACTGGTTCTTCACGCGCGGCGTAGAGCCGAAGAAGCTGCCCAGGATGGATTTTTCGGAGGGGATCCCGGCGCACGCGCATACGCTCACGGTCATCCCGACCATGCTCACCGGGAGCCGGGGCGTGGAAGCCCTGCTCGAGGGCATAGAAGTCTGCTACCTGGGCAACGTCGACGCCAACGTGGAGTTCGCGCTGCTGACGGATCTTTGCGATGCCGACAGCGAGACCCTGCCCGCCGACGCCGGACTGCTGGCGCAGGCCGTAGAGGGCATAGAGAGGCTGAACAATAAATACCGCGCGCATAAAGAAAACATCTTTTACCTCTTCCACCGGCCGCGCCGGTGGAACGCCAGGGAAAAGGTCTGGATGGGCTATGAGCGCAAGAGGGGGAAGCTTTCGGACCTGAACGCCCTGCTCCGGGGCGGGGGGAAGGACCGTTTCAGCGCCATCGTCGGGGACACGGGGCGGCTGCAGGACGTGAAATACGTGATAACGCTGGACACGGACACCCGGATGCCCAGGGACGCGGCGAGGGACCTGGCGGGGATAATCGACCATCCTTTGAACCGGCCTGTCTATGACGAGAAGAAGCGCCGCGTCGTCGCCGGTTACAGCATCCTGCAGCCCAGGGTGGACCTCGGCTATCCCGGCGACAACCCCTCCCTGTTCGTCAAGATCTTCGGCGGCGAGGCCGGCATCGACCCGTACACCAAGACGGTGTCGGACATCTACCAGGACCTGTTCCACGAAGGCTCGTTCATCGGGAAGGGGCTTTACGATGTGGACTCCTTCGAAAGGTGCCTCGGCGGGCGCTGGCCGGAGAACCTGGTGCTCAGCCACGACCTGCTGGAAGGCTGCTACGCCCGGTCCGCCCTGGTCACCGACGTGCAGCTCTACGAAAAATATCCCTCCGGCTACCTGGCGGACGCCAACCGCCGGCACCGCTGGATCCGCGGCGACTGGCAGATCTCGGGCTGGCTGCTGCCTTTCGTGCCGGCCGCCGGCCGCCGGGAGAGGAACACGCTATCATTCCTGTCCAGATGGAAGATCCTGGACAACCTGCGGCGCAGCGTAGTTCCCGCCGCGGCCGCGCTGCTGCTGTTCTCCGGCCTGGTCTGTTTCGAACACCAGTGGTTCTGGCCGGCGGTAGTAATGGCCTTATACGGCTTCCCCTCTTTGTTCTTCTTGTTCATGGAAACGGCGGCTAAAAGCAGGGACATCACGCCGAAGGCCCACTTTACTTCGGCGCTTTATTTGCTGGGCCTGCGCGGCGTCCAGTTCGCCCTCTCGCTCGCTTTCCTGGTTCACGAGGCTTTCTACGGCCTGCACGCCGTAGCCGTAACGCTCTGGCGCATGCTGTTCTCGCGCCGGCGCCTGCTGGAATGGCGGACTTCGGGCGACGCGGAACTGCAGTCGGCCAGGAGCGTGCCGGAGCATGCCAAAGGCATGCCCGCCGGGCCCCTGGCCGCGCTCGCTTTTGTGGCCTTGCTGCTCGTCGCGGGCAGGCGGCCCGTCGCCCTGGTCGCCGTATTCTGCGGACTCTGGCTGCTGTCCCCGGCCATCGCTTGCCTTATAAGCCGGCCGCTTTTCTCCCGCAAGGCCGCGCTGTCCGGTACGCGGGCCATGTTTCTCCGGAACCTGGCGCGCAAGACCTGGGGCTTTTTCGAGACCTTCGTGACCGAGCGTGACAACTGGCTGCCGCCGGATAATTTCCAGGAGGAGTTCCTGGGCGCCGCGGCCCACAGGACCTCGCCCACTAATATCGGTTTGTCGCTGCTGTCCAACTTGGCGGCTTACGATTTCGGCTACGTTTCCATGGGGGCGCTGTTCAACAGGACGGAAAAAACGCTCAGAACGATGAGCGGCATGGAAAAATACCGCGGCCATTTCTACAACTGGTACGACACGGAATCCCTGAAGCCCCTGAAGCCGCTTTACATCTCGTCGGTAGACAGCGGGAATATGGCCGGGCACCTGCTGGTCCTGCGCTCGGGCCTGCTGGAGATGAAAGACGGCAAAGCAGTCTCGCCGAAAGTATTCGACGGCCTGGCCGATACTTTGTCTGTCCTGCAGGAATGCGCCGCGCAGCTGGATAGAAGCAGGATAAGCGGCGCGGGGGCGGCCGCGCGGAAATTGTCGGACCAGGCGGCGCAGCTCAGGAAGAAACTTAAGCCCGCTCCTGACTCGGCCGCGGAAATGCACGCGCTGCTGCGCCGGCTGGCCGCGGAGAGCTCCCGGACCCTTGCCTCTCTCGAAGGAAAGCATTTCGACAGGGCCAGAAAGTGGCTGGGCGCTTTTGAGCGGCAGTGCTATGACTGGCTCGAGGATATGGCGTTCATCGCGCCGTGGCTGCTGCTTCCGCCCGAGATCCCCGGCATGTGGGACAGGGGGGACGAGGCACAGCGGTCCCGGCTCACGCGGCTGCGCCGGGAACTGCTGCGCCTGGACGCTATCCCCGCCCTTTCGGAAGCGGCCCGGCTGGAGCTGAAATTTTTCCCGCTGATAGACGGGATAACCGCCGGGCTGGGGGCCTCCGGCACTGATACCGCAAAAGAAAAGGACTGGCTCGCCCGGCTGAGGGCCGCGGTCAAAGAGACGGGCGACAGGACCAGCGAAAGGATGACCGCCATAGAGTCGATGGCGCTGCGCTGCGGCGAACTGTCCGCGGTGGAATTCGAATTCCTGTATGACAAAGGCGCGCACCTCCTGCACATAGGCTACAACGTTTCCGAGCACAGGGCGGACCCTGGCTGTTACGACCTCCTGGCTTCGGAATCCCGGCTTTGCAGCTTCGTAGCTATCGCCCAGGGAAAGCTGCCCCAGAAACACTGGTTCATGCTCGGCCGCCTGCTTTCCAGGTACGGCGGCGACCCGGTGCTGGTGTCGTGGGGCGGGTCCATGTTCGAGTACCTCATGCCCCTGCTGGTAATGCCGGTCTACGAAGGCACCCTGCTCGAGCGGACCTACAAGGCGATGGTCGCCTGCCAGATAAAATACGCCTCCGACAACACTATCCCGTGGGGCATGTCCGAATCCGGCTATAACAAGCTGGACGCCGCGCTGGCTTACCAGTACCGCTCTTTCGGCGTACCGGACATCGGCTTTAAGCGGGGGCTTTCAGAGGACCTGGTCGTGGCGCCCTACGCCGCCGTTCTGGCCCTCATGGTGGAGCCGGACAAGGCCTGCGCCAACCTGGAGCGCCTCGGCGCGGAGGGCTTCGGGGGGGAATACGGCTTTTACGAGGCGATAGATTATACCCCCTCGCGGGCCGCCCACGACGGCGGCCGCGCGGTGGTCAGGTCCTACATGGCGCATCACCAGGGCATGAGCCTGCTCTCGCTGGCGTACGTCCTGCTGGACAGGCCGATGCAGCGGCGCTTCCTGGCCGACCCGATGTTCAAGGCCACGGAACTGCTGCTGCAGGAAAGGGTCCCGAAAGCGGTGCCGTTCCTTTACGAGACCGAGGTCACCGGCTTGCTCAGGAAGACCGAGGAGAGCGACGCCCTTTCGCGCGTGTTCACCACGCCCGATACCCCGGCGCCGGAGACGCATCTCCTCTCCAACGGCAGCTACAACCTGATGGTGACCAATTCCGGGGCGGGCTACACCCGCTGGAAGGACCTGGCGGTGACGCGGTGGCATGAGGACGGCGTGCTCGAGGGCGAGGGCACGTTCGTCTATCTGCGCGATACCGTGAGCGGCGAGTTCTGGTCGTCCACGTACCAGCCTACCCTGAAAAAGCCCGCCAAATACGAAGCCATCTTCTCGCGGTCCCGGGCCGAGTACCGGCGCAGGGACCACGAGATCGACGTGCATACCGAGATAGCGGTCTCCCCCGAGGACAACATCGACCTGCGCAGGATAAATATCCGGAACCTTTCGCGCGAGACCAGGGTCATAGAGCTGACCAGCTACGCGGAAGTGGTCCTGAACGCGCCGGCGGCGGACCTGTTCCACCGGGCCTTCAGCAACCTGTTCGTGGAGACGGAAATAGTCAGGTCACACCAGGCGATAATCTGCAGCAGGCGGCCGCGGTCTGAAAAGGAGAAATTCCCTTTCCTGGCGCATTTCATGGCCGTGCACGGCGATTCAGTGGTCGGCGCTTCCTACGAGACCGACCGCGACAAATTCATAGGCCGGGGCAATACCCTCGCCAACCCCGCGGCCCTGCGGGGCGGGACTCTTTCCGACAGCGAAGGCCCGGTGCTCGACCCCGTAGTCGCCATCCGCTGCAGGATCAGGCTCCAGCCCGGGGAAGAGGCGGTGATCGATTATGTCACCGGCATAAGCGACAGCAGGGACGCCGCCCGGACGCTTATAGAAAAGTACCGGGACCGCAACCTGGCCGACAGGGTGTTCGACCTGGCCTGGACGCACGGCCAGGTGGCGCTGCAGCAGATCAACGCCACGGAATCCGACGCCCAGGTGTACGGGCGCCTCGCCAGCGCCATCATTTACGCCAACCCCGAGTGGCGGGCGCATGCCAGCGTCCTGCGGCAGAACCAGCGGGGCCAGACCGACCTCTGGGGCTACGGCATTTCCGGCGACCTGCCCATCGTCATCGTCCGGATAGAGGACCAGGAAAATATCGGGCTGATAGCGCGGATGGTGCAGGCCCACTCCTACTGGCGCATGAAAGGCCTGGCGGTGGACCTGGTCATCTGGAACGAGAACAGTTCCGTTTACCGCGACGAGCTGAGCGAAAAGATAAACGACCTGGTCTCGGCCAACGCCAAGCTGCTGTCGGAGCGGTCGGGCAGGATCTTCCCGCGGCGCGCGGACCAGATGTCCGAAGAAGACAGGATCCTGATGCAGACCGTAGCGAGGATAGTGATCACCGACAGGGGCGGGACTTTAGGGGAGCACCTTGAGCGCGTGGCGCGGCTGGCGACGCCCAGGCCGCTGGCCCCGGCGGCTAAAAGGAACGTTCAGGAGCAGGGGCCCTGGAGCCCCGCGCGGCGCCCTGACCTGGTCTATTTCAACGGCCTGGGCGGCTTCACCCGCGACGGGCGCGAATACGTGATCTCGACCGGCCCGGGGAAGGTTACGCCCGCCCCCTGGGTGAACGTGATCGCCAACCGGCATTTCGGCACCGTGATCTCCGAAAGCGGCGGCGCCTGCACCTGGAGCGAGAACGCGCAGCAGTTCCGCCTGACGCCCTGGAAGAACGACCCCGTCACGGACGCCAGCGGGGAAGCGCTGTACCTGCGCGACGAAGAGACGGGCCGTTTCTGGTCGCCGACCCCGCTGCCGGCGGGGAGGGGCGGTTATGTTTCCCGCCACGGTTTCGGCTATACCATCTTCGAGCATGAGGAAGACGGCGTCGCTACGGAATTAACGGTGTTCGTGCCCCTGGACCACCCTGTAAAATTCGCCGCTTTAAAGGTCCGCAACGCTTCCGGGCGCAGGAGAAGCCTTTCCGCCACCTCCTATTATGAACTGGTAATGGGCACGCTCAGGGACGGCTCCCTTATGCATCTCCTCACCGAGGTGGACCCTAAAAGCGGCGCTTTGACCGCCTATAACCATTACAACAAGGAGTTCCCCGGCAGGGTGGTTTTTCTCGAAGTAAGCGAAACGGCGCGCCTGGTGAGCGGCGACAGGCGCGAATTTATAGGCAGGAACGGCACGCTGGCCGCCCCCGCCGCGATGCGCAGCGAAGGGCTTTCCGGCAAAGTAGGCGCCGGCCTCGACCCCTGCGCCGCCATGCAGGTAAAATTCGAACTTGAAGACAACGAGGAAAAAGAGATAGTGTTCACCTTAGGCGCCGCCAAAAGCGCCGACGAGGCGCGCGGGCTGCTGCAGCGGTTCAGCGGCGCCGCGGCGGTGCGGGCCGAGCTCAAGAAGGTCTGGGAATACTGGAAGCGCTCGCTCGGAGTGGTCTACGTGGAAACCCCCGACGACTCGGTGAATTTCCTGGTGAACGGCTGGCTGCAGTACCAGGTGCTCAGCTGCCGCCTGTGGGGGCGCAGCGGGTATTACCAGTCCGGCGGCGCGTTCGGCTTCCGGGACCAGCTGCAGGACGCCCTGTGCCTGGCGCATTCCCACCCGGCAATGGTCCGGGAGCAGCTGCTGGCTTTCGCCGCGCGCCAGTTCCCCGAAGGGGACGTGCAGCACTGGTGGCATCCGCCCTCGGGCCGCGGGGTCCGCAGCCACTGTTCGGACGACTATCTCTGGCTGCCGTTCGCGGCCTGCGCCTACGTGGAAGAGATCGGCGACACCGGCGTGCTCGACGAGCGAGTGAGTTTCCTGGACGGCCCCGCCGTAAAGCCGGAAGAGGAATCCTATTATGACCTGCCGAAGCCGGCGGGGAAGTCCGGGACCCTGTACGAGCATTGCGTCCTCGCCGTCAAGCACGGCCTTAAGTTCGGCGTTCACGGCCTCCCTTTGATGGGCAGCGGCGATTGGAACGACGGCATGAACCTGGTAGGGCGCGAGGGCAAGGGCGAAAGCGTCTGGCTGGCTTTCTTCCTGTGCCATGTGCTTAAAGCCATGGCCGCCCTGGCCGCCGGCCGCGGCGACAAGGCCTTCTCCGACTTATGCCTCGAAGAGGCGGAGAAACTGGCGCGCAACATCGAGGCCTCCGCCTGGGACGGCCAGTGGTATAAGCGGGCTTTTTTCGACAGCGGCGAGCCCCTCGGCTCCGCCTCGAACGGCGAATGCGCTATAGATTCCCTGCCGCAGTCCTGGGCGGTCATCTCCGGCTCTGCCGACGGCGGGCGGGCCGCGGCCGCCATGGACCAGGTGGACCGGCGGCTCGTGGACAGGAAGGCTTCGCTTATAAAGCTCTTCGAGCCCCCGTTCGATAAAGGCGCCGGCGACCCGGGCTACATAAAGGGCTACCTCCCGGGAGTAAGGGAGAACGGCGGGCAGTATACCCACGCCGCCGTCTGGGCGGTCATCGCGTTCGCCATATTAAAGGACAGCAGGCGCGCCTGGGAATTGCTGGGCCTTATAAACCCCGTCCGCCACGGCGACACCCCCGGCAAATGCGCCGTCTACAAGGTGGAGCCGTACGTCATGCCCGGCGACGTCTACGCCGGCGGCCGCAACTCCGGCCGCGGCGGCTGGACCTGGTACAGCGGCTCCGCGTCCTGGATGTACCAGCTCCTGGTCAGGCGCCTGCTCGGGCTGCGGCTGAAGGCGGACAGGCTTTATTTCGAACCGTGCCTGCCGGAAGAATGGAAGGCCCTGAAGCTGCATTACCGTTACAGGGAAACGTTCTATCACATAAATGTCGCGCGGACGGGATCGGCGGATAACGTGCTCTCGCTCATTGTCGACGGAACGGAGCGCAAGGACGGCTTCATCCCGCTGGCCGACGACCGGGCCGAACACCGGGCGGAAGTAAAGATCGGCTGAAGACCCAGGAAATAGATATGACAAACAAACAATTCCCCGGCGCGGACCCGCTCTGGTACAAGGACGCGGTCATCTACTAGCTGCACGTGAAGTCTTTTTGCGGCAGCAAGGACGACGGCATAGGCGACTTCCCGGGCCTGACCGAAAAACTGCCCTACCTGCAGAGCCTCGGCGTGACGGCGGTCTGGCTGCTGCCCTTCTATCCCTCGCCACAGCGCGACGACGGCTACGACATCTCCGACTATTACGGCATCAACCCGGACTACGGAGATATGGGGGAATTCAGGGACTTCCTTAAAGAAGCCCACCTCCGCGGCATAAGGGTGATAACCGAGCTGGTCATCAACCACACCTCGGACCAGCACCCGTGGTTCAGGCGCGCCCGCCTGGCCCCGCCGGGCTCGGCCGCCCGCAACTACTATGTCTGGAGCGACACGCCCGAGAAATACAGGGACGCCAGGATAATCTTCAAGGACTTCGAGCCTCCAACTGGACCTGGGACGCGGAAGCGAAAGCCTATTACTGGCACCGCTTCTACCACCACTAACCCACCTGGGCCTGCCGGCTGACTTCCCAACGTTCAAGCCCGCGCCCAAAACGGCTCAAACTTGCGGTCCGCCGGAGGAGCAATGCCAGTCGGACCCTCGCGCGGACTTATATGAGGCTATAGAACCCGCCCCGGCCGAAGACTGA
>MNUR01000050.1:0-1357 GCA_001871115.1 Elusimicrobia bacterium CG1_02_56_21
CGGACGAGACCGCTAGCCACGCTCCCCGCGGCTGACCAGACTGATATTTTAAAGGAATATAAAATGGAAAACGAAACTATAACACCGCAGGACAAAGCCCGGGCTTTTGCCCTAACCATACCCGACTGGAGGTCCACGCTGCGGGCGTCGATGCTCTTTCTCACAGTCGCGCTTCCAATAGTGTTCTATCTGCGTACCTATGACTCCGCTACCATAAAGATCACGCTGTTGCAGCTCGGAGTAATAACCGGCGCCGCTGCTTGGGTGTGGGGAAGCGTCAGCGAGGGCCGTTTTGAGGTGCCGCTGCGCTCCGCGCCTATTATCCTGCCGGCGGCGCTGCTGCTGCTGTGGAATGCGGCGCGCTTTATTTTCTCCGGCTTCCGCCTGGCCGGAACTACCGGTTTCCTGATGCAGACAGCGTTCCTGCTTTCCTTTATAGTTACCGTGCTCGCTTTCTCCCGGCGCGACCTTCGCAAGACGGTATTGATGATACTGGGCGCGTGGACAGTGGCCGTCGTTTACGGATTATTGCAGTTCGCCGGCCTGGATATGTTCATCTGGAAGGGCACTTTTGGCGACCAGGTATTTTCCACGCTGGGAAATCCCACCCTTTTCGCCGCCTATTTATCCCTCTGCGCACCGCTGGCATTATCCCTTGCGTGCGACGAAGAAAGCCCGGCGTGGCTGCGCGGCGTAGCCGCAGCACTTTCCCTGCTTGGCGCCTTACTGCTGGGTCGGACTGGCAATCCCATCGCAAGGTGGATCTTCATATTCCTCATGGCCGGATATACCGCTGCCATGTGGAGGACGTTGAAAGTTAGGGCGCGCTTTGCGGCGGTGTTGCTATCTGCCGCCTGCCTGGTGATGTCCATAGCCCCGTTCGCCAAATCCCTGCCGGGACCGCACAAAGACCGCGGTGCAGAGTTCCTGAGCGAAACCTGGCAGGGAACTGCAGCGCTGATAGCGGACCAGCCCTGGCTCGGCTCGGGCCAGGGATCTTTCTGGGTGCGGTACCCCGCTTTCCGGAGGCCGGCGATCATCCTTCTGGAAGGCTGGCACAACAGCCAGACCGACCACCCGGAGAACGAGGTGTTGGAACAGTGGGTGGACGGCGGCCTGCCGGGGGTGCTCCTCTGGCTGTGGCTGTTCTCCGCGCTGCTTTATAAAGGCTGGAAAAGTTTATCATCAGCGCGTCCGGAAGACGGGATGCTGTATACGGGAGGGTTTTTTGTGGCAACGGTCGGAAGCGTTCTCTTCATGCTGTTGACCATGTCCTCAAGATTCGCCGCGCCCGGTTGGCTGATGTTCTTTGCGGCAGGTCTGTTGGGGGTCGGGGCCTCAGGCGCGGCCGGCGGTC
>MNUR01000050.1:1374-3125 GCA_001871115.1 Elusimicrobia bacterium CG1_02_56_21
CTTTAGGCGGCGCGCGCCGGATCACGGCCGCGGCTGCCATGGCCGGGTTTATATTCCTGGCTTACGGCGCGGTGAAGGTTCTGCAGTCGGACATCCGGCATAACTTAGCGATATTTCATTCGAAAAGGGGTGACTGGGCACAAGCTCTGCGGGAATACGAGCGGGAGGTCCCCTGTGCCCCTGCGTATATCATGAGCCGCTATTTTATCGGGAATGTTTACTCCGACCGCGGGGAAACCGGTGACCTGGAGAAAGCGCTGACGAGCTACAGTGAAGTGAGGGCTATTGCCCCGAATTATGTTTCCGTCGCCTACCGGGAAGCCAAGATTCTGGATAAGATGGGCGATTACAGGCAGGCTATAGAGCGGATGGAGAGACAGGTACGGATAGACCCGGTATGGGACGAAACCTGGCTGTTCCTCGCGGAACTTTATAAAAAGGCGGGCGACACGCAAAAAGCTTCCGAGGCGCTGCAGAAAAGCCGGGCAGGCGCGCGATAATGGAATCGGGGTTAAGTCTTTACTCCTGACCTTTAACGTCAATCCGCCGGGGGGAACCGGCGGTTTGCTTTGGGCGGGTTTAGTAGAATAGTGTCAGGGATAAGAAGAGTATAAGCAGGAATAGGCACTGGGAGTGAGGATGATGAAAATATTTCTTTTGATAATGGCGGTGATTTTGTGCGCGGGAGCGGCGCGCGCCGGTGACGGGGGGGCGGATCCGTACGCTTTGGCCACAGGGAAGGAGAGCGCCAGGACCCTGAGAGATTTCAAAATATACGTCGTGGTGGACGCCGTCACTGCCGCGATGGCGGAGGCGGCGCGTAATTACTATCTGCCGGACAAGACCGAAAATTCCAGGGCGATAGCCAGCTACAATAAGGAAGCCAAGTTCCTGCTATCCCATGACAGCACTTTCCGCCGGTCTCTTGCCGAGATCTGCGGTGGCCTGGCGAATACCGCCGTGAAGGCCGTGAACCAGGAGGACGAAAGGCTGCCTGGTAAACCTTTAACGCTGCCCGTGGAGCAGAACTATGAGCCCTACGACGAGGGCCTCTCCTCGATCACGGTTACGGAAGGAGAGATGACGGTGGTTTATACCAACACCATGCCGTGCATAAACGCTGCCGGCCGGGCGCTTAACAGCGGGGTGCGCGTGCAGTATATGCCCGGCGCTCAGGAAGGGTCTCCTGAACGCGAATATTACGGCAGCGGGGCGGCTGCCATCATGAGCAGCGACCGGCTCTATAACCACGCGCTCTCAGGGGTCTGCGCAAAACTGGTCCGGGCCGCTCGAAGGGCAGCCGAAGCCAAAACCGGCGGCAAGCACCGCTAGGGGATGCAGGGGAAAAGGGGTCAGGTCTTTACTTTTGACCTTTAACGCCAAGCCGCCGGGAAAGCCCGGCGGGTTTGTTTTGAAGGTGAGAAGGAGCAGGCGCCTTTTACGGTAGACGTCACACAAATGCCCTGATTTGTTAAGATATATTGTCTTGGGAGACCGGCCGCTTTTCCGCCGGCGCGGGAAACCGCAAATTATTAATAGTGTCCCATAGTCGTACACGGCATCATGCAACCGCAAAAGCGATGGTGGCGTCTTTAACGGCACACCGGCCTTTCAAATCCAGCAGCTTCGCCCAGTACTTCTGCCAGCGCTTCGATCTGTAGGAAACATAAGAGCTGTTATCGCTTGTTTTTCCGGGAGTAGGCCACTTTTACCTTCGCTTGAAATTTGAGAATCGCCGCCCTAACCGTCTG
>MNUR01000133.1:0-22302 GCA_001871115.1 Elusimicrobia bacterium CG1_02_56_21
GTCCAATAGGAAGTTCCTGCGGTCACTGAACCCTTGAGCGAGCCGCTGGCGTCCAGTATCCGGAACCCGTCTTCCTCATACTGTCCGGATGAATTGTCGGTCCAGCTCCACTTTATTGAATATTCCGAAAGCGTGGTCCCTGAAACACCCGTAGGGGCCAGCGGCGGCGAGCCGTAGGTCAGGGCTATGCTGCTGATGGTGGCCGTATAGCGGGGGTCGAGCGTTGCAAGGTTGAGCCGGTACTGTACATAGCGTCCGGCTATCCCGGGGTTCCCCCCTTTTGATACCGACGTAAAAGTTCCGAGCAGTACATTCGTATCATGCGCGCGCATTTCCAGGTTCAGGGAGGAGCTGGAAGGCATTACCGAGGCCCAGTCCACCAGCTGAAAATTGGAGCCGGAGGAGCCTGTGTCTGCCGCCTGGGAAGTAAAGCTTCCGGAGGGATAGCGCCGCCCTTCTTCAAGGCCGGGAGAGCCATAGGCAGGCTCCGGGCTGGAATAGGCCTGTACTGAAACATTGTCGAAAAGGAATTCGTCCAGCGAGGCGTTCGCGTTGGCGGCTTCAAGGTATATATAAGGACTATTAAAAGACAGGTTATTGGCGGCTGAGTAGATCTGTGAGCCGTCCATCAGCACAGTGAAGGAGGAAGCGTTAATTAAAAAATCCAGACCGTGGAAACCCGCGCTCAAAGCGCCCGAGGCCAGGACGGTCCGTGAGCCGTAGTCGCTTCTCTCAAGGCTGTAAGTAGCGCCGGCGGCGGAGTGGTGGACGGCGAGGCGGAGCCAGTCGTCCCGGTCGTAGGAATAGCTGTAAACTACGGGGCAAAGCGTTACGCTTGACCAGGAGTCCCCGCCGCTGGTCCTTGCATTGATATCGGCGCGGTAGTGCCTGCCGGCCGCGAAAGAGTACTGGCTGGAACTGCGCAGGCCGAAAAAGCGCTGGTTGAGCGGGCTGCCGAAAAGGAGGCGCAGGCGGTTGGATTGTATATCTCTTAGCGAACCGGAGGCAGGGGCAGCCGACTCTATATTGCCCCAGTTTCCGGCATCAGGGGCGGCGCCGTTAGCGGCCGTGAAGTTGTCCCCCATTGCGAAAGTTCCGGGCATGCTGGAGGCGGAAGCCGCCGAGGTGCTGCCGGAGTAGATGTAGAGATTGTTGACGCCGTTGGCGGCGGAGGGCAGGCGGACCCAGATCTTGGTAGCAGTTGTGTTGATGCCCGACTCGATATAGTATGGCAGTGACGGGGAGCTCCCGGACACGGCCGCGGTGGTGAAGCGGAGGTCGGAGCCGTCGGCGTTCATTCTGCCTGCGGCTATGGCCGCCTGGGTGTTTAGGGTTATCGCTACCGGGTAGTTTAAAAGCGTGGAGGGATTCGTGGAGTTTATCGTAAAAGACTGTCTGTATTTCCAGTCCGCATTGAACCATTCATTGGGCCCGGGGGCTGAAAGTCCTGCGCCGTGACCGTAATAATCCAGGCCCAGGTTTACATTGCTGCCCGTGCCGGTGAGATAGGTTGAGCTGTGGGAGCCGGCTGTGAACTGCGCTTCATTGCTTTCAGTATAAACCACCAAGGCCCCGGCTCTGGAAGCCAGGCACATTAGTGCTGAAAGAAATATAGCGGACCTTTTATAGCGCATAACTGCATGTTCCGTAATCGAAACTGGAAAACCGCTTCCGGCCGAAGTCTGCTATTGCTGCTGAACGGAGTTAGTCAAAATGACGGGGAGGTAAAATTCCAGGAACCATCACCAGTGTTTACCTTCGCCTTAAATACACGTGGTTAAATTATATGTCTAAAAAATCATTAAGTCAATCAATTACTAATCAATAGATAATCAATAAATCAGCATGGATATAGCAGCCTGGCCTTTGCCGATAGGCGCAATAACAGGGTCTGAGGGGATAAGAGCGGCGGCCGCTATTCCAGGATTTTTTTTATTTTACCGAGGAAGATTTCCGGCTTTATGGGCTTGGTAAAGTAAAAATCGGCATGTTCGAGGTAGGCGGTAAGCTGGTCGCTTTCGCTGTCCCTGATGCTGTTCATGACGATGCGCACTTTGTTGAACTTCTTTTGCGCGCGCACTTTTTTGAGAAAATCAATGCCGGTACCGTCGGGCAGGTTCCAGTCCACTATCAGCAGGTCCGGGGTTACCATCTCCAGGATATTAAGCGCCTCTTTCAGCGTGCCGGCGGCTAAAATTTTGAAGTCTTCCGGCTCCAGGAGCTGGGTTAAAACATTAACATAATCGGGCTCGTCTTCAAGTATAAGTACTTTCTTCATAAATAAATTCCGTTTTGCCAAGTAACAGGCCGAGTTAAACAGGCAGTTCTATGCTGAACCTGGTTCCCGGCTTCAGGTTTTCAGCGAAGATCCTTCCGCCGTGAGCTTCTACTATGCTTTTAACTATGTACAGGCCCAGTCCGGTTCCTTTCGGCCCTGCCGCCTGGGATCTTCCGCCGGGTACCTGGTAGAACTTTTCGAATACTTTGTCTATATCGGTCTGCGGTATTCCTATTCCGGTGTCCGCCACTGAAACTCTTAAAGCCATTCCTCCGCTTCTGACCGGCTCCGGAGTTTCGGTTTCAGGCTGCTGCAGGGCGGCCTGCGGAACTATAGAGGCGGTTACGGTTACTACCCCCCCTTTCGGGGTGAATTTCAGAGCGTTGGAGACCAGGTTTATCAAAACCTGCGAGATCTGCTCGGAGTCAAAATAGGCTTCCGGCAGTTTTGCTTTCTGCTCCGGGAACTTCAGCTCTATCCCGGACGCTTTGGCGCGTTCAAGGAAAAGTTTTATAGCGTCCTGTATTACGGGTTCTATCCTGGCCCGCTTTTTAACTATCTCGAATTTTCCTTTCTCTATCCGGGCCGCGTCCAGCAGGTCGGTTATAAAGCGCAGGAGTCTCTGTGAGTTCTGTTTGATAAAGGCGATATTTTCCTGGAATCGGGGGAGCTTTGCCGCGCAGGACTCGGGATCTTTTACGCTGCGGGATAATTCGTAGGACATAAGGTCCAGGTAAGACTCTATGGCCCCGACAGGAGATTTCAGCTCATGCGTTACCGAGGAGACGAAATCTTTTTTCATCTGGTCGAGCTCCCTGAGTTTGTCTACCATCCGGTTAAATTCTTTGTTAAGCGTGCCTATCTCGTCGCGCCGCCCGTTGGCTTTAAGCTTGTAATCCAGCCTGCCCTCCCCGGTGATCACGAAAGCTTTTACAAGCTTTTTTATGGGGCTTGTCATCCTGACGGACAGCCAGATAGCCAGGAGGGTCGCCGCCAGGAAGACCAGGGCCGCGGCTTTAAGTATCCTTACTATCGAGGAATTAAGAGCGGTTTCTATCTCATCGCGCACCTTCAGGTCAGAGAAGCCTACCGCAACGGTATAGGAGCGGGAGTTTACCGTGATATTCTTTTTTGAGAAAGAAATGCCTTTGCGGTCCGTCTCTGTGACGTCGGTTTTTACCATCAGTTTGTCAGCCGTGGTCCTGATCCTGCGGCCGGAGTAGGAGAGCGGCAGCTGGCGGGGAGCCAGGCTGGGGTCGGTATGCGCCAGTATTTTCTTCCCGTCGGAGACATAGGCTGTGTCCAGATTGGTTATTATGCGTTTGAGGTCGGCCGTGTAGCTGATGAGGAGTTCCGGATCTTCGCTTAAAAGGCTCTCCATCGTAACTTTAGAGAGGGATTGCAGCACGCTTTCCCTGTCCGACAGGGCCTGGTGCTGCAGAATGGCTTTTTCGGAGGTGTAGATTATCCCGCCGAACATTCCCACGGTCAGCAGGATCAGGAGGTCTATGGCCAGCATCAGTTTGAATTTAATGTTCATTTAAACCAGCCTGAAACCTTCCGCCCGGAGATTCTCCAGCTCTACCGGGCAGGCCCCTAGCTTTTTGCGGATATTGGTAACCAGCTGATGAAGGGTGTGGGTGATTTCTTTTGTGGAGGACGCTGTCGGCCACAGCTTCTCCCTGAAATCCTCATAGGTAATGACCCCGCCTTTTTTCTGAAGCAGGAAGTACAGTACCTGGAACTCGATTTTAGTCAGCTTTATTTCCTTCTTTGAAGAGAACAGGCGCCCTGCGGCCTCTTCTTTTATGTAGCACCTTCTGCGGGGGTAGTCCATAATCAGGGCGTCGGCGGCTGCAGACAGAATTTTTTTGTCCTGTTTCTTTTTGCGCGAGAATATCCTGACAAGGGCTTTGAGCTGTTCGGCGAGGAGCCGCGGCTTAACGGGCTTGGGGACCACGTCGTGTGCGCCGAGTTTGAGCAGTTTTACCACCTGGGCCGGCGGGATAAACTGGTCAGTCAGGACCATCAGTACCCTGGGGGCCAGTAAAGGAGAGAATTTTACAACGGCTTCTTCCGGAGTCAGCCCCCAAATGCCGTAGGTATAGGCCGAATCCAGTATGACCGCGGCGATATTCTTTTCTCTGAGCGTGCTCTTAAAACCGTTTGAGTCCCGTGCCGGCGTGATGTTTACGCGGCTTTCGGCGAACCTGGCCCTGCAGGCGGTAAGCAGGGCTTCGTCCTTTGTAAGAAGAATGATCTCGAGGTTTTCGTTGGGCATATACCGCTGCTCCGATTTCTTTCCGGCCGGTTCTGTTCTGACCCGCGCGGATTTCCTGCTAAATCTAAAGCCGGCCTACTGCTGCCTGGGGTCCAGTACATCCCGGAAGGCGTCTCCCAGCAGGTTCCAGGCGAGAACGAACAGGAATATGGCTCCCCCGGGTATAAGCAGCGTATGCCAGTAAGCGAAGGGGCTGCCGGCCGAGCCCAGTATCCAGTTGCGGGACATTGCCACCAGCTGGCCCCAGTCGGCGTAGCCGGCGGGCGCACCAAGGCCCAGGAAGCTGAGCGCGGCGGCAGTGAGCACTACGCTGCCTATATCCAGGCTGGCCACCACCACCACGGGGTATATTGAATTCGGAAGGATATGGCGGGTGAAGATCCAGAAATCCCCGGCCCCCATCAGGCGGGAGGCGGTAACAAAATCCTGTTTTTTTACGGTGAGTATGTCCCCGCGGAAAAGACGGGCGTAGGCCGGCCAGGAGACCGCCGCTATGGCGAAAATGACTTTCTCAATGCCGGGGCCGAGCATGGCTACGATCACGACGGCGAGCACTATCCCGGGAAAAGCCAGGATTATGTCGGTAAGCCGCATGGCCGACTCGTCGGCCCAGCCGCCGTAATAGCCTGCCAGCCCACCTATTATAAGCCCGGCCGCCAGGGCTACAAAGATAACGGCCGCGCCTATTTTAAAAGCCGTGCGCGCTCCCCAGACGACCCCGTAGAAAAGGTCGTACTGGGATTCCGTGGTCCCGAAAATTTTTTCCGGCGACGGCTTCTGCGGCTCCGAGGAGTACCCTGCCTGGGGCATCTGGTAAGGGTCCTGGCCCCGCGGTTTTGCTATGAAGGGAGCGAACAGGGCCAGCAGCAGGTAAGCGGCTATAAGCCCCAGTCCGAAGATGGAGGCTTTGCTGTTGCTGAACCGCTTCATTGTTCTTTCGTCAAACATAAAATCGCCGGTAGGCTGGTATGCCAGTATGCTTTTCTGATTCCCGATCCCCGATTCTCGATTTTCGATTTCTGACTATTCCCCGTATCTGATGCGGGGGTCCATGACGGCGTAGAGCACGTCGGAAATAGTATTGGCCAGCACAAACAGCAGCGCGCTCATAAGAGAGAAGCCCATAACTCCCGCCAGGTCCAGCTGCTGGGCCGCTTTCACCCCCCACCGCCCGATGCCAGGGAAATCGAAAACCGTTTCGGTTATAACCACCCCGCCGAGCAGCCGTACGAACTGCAGGCTGACCAGGGTTATCACCGGGATCATAGCGTTGCGGCGCACATGGGCGGCTATGACATAACTCTGCTTAAGTCCCTTGGCGCGCGCCGTGCGCACATAATCTTTGTTAAGTTCTTCCAGCATGGAGGTTCGAGTTATGCGTATCAGCATGGCTACGCTGCCAAAACAAAGCACCCCGGCAGGCAGCAGCAGATGCTTCACGGCATCTATGAAAACTCCGAATTTAAAATTCAGCAGCGAGTCTATCGTCAGGAGCCCTGTATAGCTCTTAAAAGCGCCGGAGTGGATCAGCAGGTCGGTCTCGAAGGAATACCTGCCCGGCCCCAGAACGCCCAGCCAGCCGTAAAAGAACATCAGCGCCAGCAGGCCGAAAACGAAAGTGGGCAGGGAGTAGCCCGTGATGGCAAGCAGGCGGGTCAGCTGGTCCGGCCATTTATCTTTTTTAACCGCGGAGATGGTCCCGAGGCGCGTTCCGATGAAAAATATAGGGATTATGGCGAACAGGGTGAGCTCCAGGGTAGCGCTGAGGTAGGTTTTTATCGCGCTCGTGACCGGCATGCGGGCGGTCTCGGAGTAGCCGAGGTCGCCTTTGACCAGGTTTTTAAGCCAGGAGCCGTAGCGCACTATCATGGGCGCGTCCAGCCTGTGGATTCTTATAAGCTCCCGCATTACTTCCGGGGTCAGCTCGCGCTGGTCCTGCATGTAAATAGAAGCGCGCATTTCCGGGGGCAGCAGCCCGGTGAGGGAGAAGAGCAGGAAGGTGACGCCCAGCGCTACCAGCGGCAGCATCAGCGCTCTTTTGAGAAGGAATTTGCGCATCAGTTTTCCGGTTCCCTCATCTTCTGGTAAAGCTCCTCGAATCTGGGCGCCAGCTTGATAAAAGCGGCCATGACTTCAGGGTCGAAGTACTCCGGTTTAAGCCTGTCGTCGCCCTTTATGATTATATCTACGGCTCCGTCGTGGTTATAGTTGGGCTTGTAGACGCGGGAATTGCGCAGCGCGTCGTAGCAGTCGCAGATGGATACTATGCGGGCCTCCAGCGGGATCTCCGTGCCTTTGAGGCCGTTCGGGTACCCGGTCCCGTCCCAGCGCTCGTGGTGGCAGAGGGCTATGCGGCTGCCGAACTCGAGGCGGGGGTGGTTCCCTATTATCTTGGCCCCGAAGGTGGTGTGTTTCTTCATCTCTTCCATTTCTTCGTCCGTAAGGCGGCCCGGCTTTTTGAGGATATGGCTGGGGATATGAACCTTGCCTACGTCGTGCAGGGTAGACTGGCTGCGAAGCAGCTCGGTGAACTTTTCCGACTGGTTAAGCTCCCGCGCCACCAGGGCCGCGTATTCTCCCACCCGCAGGATATGGTTGCCGGTGTCTATGTCATTGGCCTCGGCCGCGCGGGCCAGCGCCAGGATAAGGTATTCAAAGGCGTTCTCGTATTCGGCCGAGCGCAGGATATTCGCTATCCGCAGCAGCAGCTCCGCCTGGTCGAAAGGCTTGGAGAGGAACTCCTCGGCTCCGGCCTCCATGCCTTTCATCTTGTTCTCCTTGGAGTCCAGGGAGGTGATCATTATTACGGGGATGTGGGAAAGCTGGGGATCGGATTTTATTTTTCTGCAGAGTTCGTGCCCGTTCATTACAGGCATGTTCACGTCGAGGAGCACCAGGTCCACCGGCTTGGAGGCCAGCACGGCCAGCGCCTCCCGTCCGTTCTGGGCGGGCATCGTTTCATAGCCGTGGGGGTGCAGCAGGGCCTCCAGGAGGTCCAGGTTGAAATCTTCGTCGTCTACGCAGAGAATGCGGTGTGATCTTTTCATATGCTGCGCCGCGCACCCGGGCGGAGGGGTTGGGCGGCCCCGGTTGCCGTATTTATTATGATTCTATCAAATTATCTTTTAAACACGGCCGGCGCCGGTTCTTTAATTTCTGCTTTGGTCATTAAGCGGCTTTTCTAGCGCAGGTGTAAAGAATATGGCATGGCCCTAATTCTGCCGCGGCCGGTTCGGTGAAACCGGCTTTCTTGAGCATCACCTGCATTTCATCCTCCGCTATTCTTTCTTTCAGCGGCGGTCCCTTGGGCGTTTCTTTTTTTACCCATTCTATTACTGTCAGGAGGGTTCCGGGTTTCAGTGCGGAGGCAACGGCGGCCAGGAAGGAGTTTTTATCGTCAATCTCGTGCAGGACGTCCGAGATGAGGGCGATAGTGTAGGCGGCCTCCGGAAGTTCGAGCTTGCGCTGCGGCGTCTGCGCGGTCTCGATATTAAAGATGCCGAGGGAGGCCGCTTTGGACCTCAGGTCGGCGAGCATTACTCCGGAGACATCCAGGGCGTAGATCATCCCCTTCGGTCCTACCATCCGGGCCGCGGGCAGCGAGAAGTAGCCGGTGCCGCAGCCTATGTCCAGGAGAGTATCTCCAGGTTTTATGCCGGCGCGCACCAGCGTTCTTTCCGGGGGTATTTCTGTCCTGCGCTCCGGGCTGTCCAGTTTAGCTCTCTCTTCGGGGTCGAATATATGTGCCATAATTTTCAGCCTTCGGTGCCGATTCGCAGTCTGGCAGAGTCTTCTATGGCGCCGCGGGATTGCCCCGCGCACCCTGGAAGATGGAAACCCTTGCGTGGTTTCCCCCCACCCTGGGAAAAGTAAGGGTGGGGCCCCCCCCTTCCGCAAAGGGTGCGCGGGGCAATCCCCCGGCGCTTCCCTTATCTGTCGCCTTTGTTCTAATTGCCGGTTAATGATCGCTTCAGTTAATTCTTGCTGTCCCCCGCCTTTGCCCAGGCGGCTATTACTTTTAAGGTGAGGCGGGCGCAGGCGCAGAAGTCTTTGAGGTCCAGGTATTCGTGGGTGGTGTGCACTTCGCGCATGCCGGTAGAGAGTATCGGGGCCTTTATCCCGTGGCCGTAGAGGATATTCCCGTCGGTGCCTCCGCCGGACGCGGAGGGCTTCATCTTCAGCCCTTCCTCCAGCATGGCGGCCGCTATAAGGGGAAGCACGGGGTTGTTCTTGTCTATGCGCAGGTTGGGGAATTTCTGCTCTATCAGGAATTCATACCGCGGGCAGATAATTTTTCCTTCGGAGCGCACCTTTATTTTTTTTACGGCTTTCTTCAGGCAGTCTTCCATGTGCCTGACCTGCTTTTTAAGTCTGGCGGGGTCGTGGCTGCGGGCCTCGCCCGAAAGCTCTACGAGGGGCGGTATGATGTTTATCGCGTTGCCGCCGGAGATGAAGCCTATATTTGCGGTGGTCTGTGAGTCTATGCGTCCCAGCTTCATGCCCGAGATTGCGTCGGAGACTACCTTGATGGCGGAGATGCCTTTTTCGGGGGCCACCCCGGAATGTGCGGCCGCGCCGTAAACTTTTATCTCCATGCTGTCCGCGCCCGGGGCGCTGGTTATTACATTCTCCAGTCCCTGCTCATTGTCGAAAATAAGGCCGTAGCGCGAGCGCAGCCCGGAATAGTTCAGGTACTTAGCGCCCAGCAGCGCCATTTCCTCGCTTATGGTGAAGACGGCTTCTATAGGCGGGTGCGGTATTTTATTCTCGTCGAGGGTTTTAAGGACCTCTATTATAATGGCTATCCCGGCCTTGCAGTCTGCGCCGAGTATGGTGGTCCCGTCCGAGGTTACGCGGTCTTTATGCGCCTGCGGGCGCACGTTTTCCGCGGGGCCGACGGTGTCCATATGCGCGGAGAGCAGGAACGGCTCGCCGGTTGCGGTTCCGGGAAAGCGGGCTACAAGGTTGCCGGTTTCTCCGCCTATCTTCCTGCCCGCGTCGTCAAACTCCACTTCTGCGCCCATGAATTTGAGCAGTATGGAAAGCCGGCGCGCTATGGCGCCTTCTTTGCCTGAGAGGGAAGTTATTTTAGCCAGGTCGCAGAAAAGCCGCACCATTCGCTTCTCGTTGATAGAAGGGTTCATTCATTCATTATTTAAATTTTAAAGCGCGTTTACAATGGATATCCTGCGGTCCGGGCAGAGGGCGGCGGTTTTTTTATCTTTCCTGAAAACCTAACCGCTCATCCGGCGCGCTTGAAACTAAATTTAAAGCAGATGTTGTACAATTTAATTATGAACTTCACAAAAAGACAACTAGCCCTGGTTTTTACCGCTCTGGCGCTGTGCGGCAGCGCCTGTTCCTCTCCTGCCTCGAGGATAATACTTAAGAAGGCCCACTTAACTTCCCAGCAGATATACTATGTGCCCGACGGACAGTTTAAGACGGTCTCTTTCAATCCACCGCCGGCTCCCGAGTCCGACGCGCAGAGAGAGGACCTGGCGGTTATACTCTCCTGGCAGAATAAACGCACGGAAGCCGATTGCGCCAAAGCCGGGGAGACGGCGAAAGCAGACTATGATTTCTTCTGGGGCACGAATAGTCCATTTCCTGAGCCTATCCCCGGGGAGGTGAAAGACTTCTTCAACCGCCTTTCATCCGATCTGGAAGGCGCCGTGACCAATATGAAGGAGCGGTATCAGCGTCCCCGCCCCTATAAAGCGTACCCCGGGGACGCCGTTCCCTGCATTAAAAAAAGCTGGGGCTATTCCTATCCCAGCGGGCATTCCACCTATTCGAGGGTTTTCGCCGATGTTCTGACTGATATTGTGCCGGAGAGGAAAGACGAATTCTTCTCCCGGGCAGATGAGATAGCGCAGGACCGCGTAATAGGCGGCGTACACTTTCCTACCGATATCGCGGCGGGTAAAGTTTTCGGGGACCTGTATCACTCCGAACTCCTGAAATCCGAAGCCTACCGCAAAGATATAGAAAAAATGAAAGTTCTGCTGGTAAAATAGAGGACCGGAGGATTGGAAGATCAGTCCTCCAGTCCTCCGGTCCTCTGATCTTCTAATCCTCTCCCTATCGTCCCCGGCCCTTGCCTTTGTTTTTGCCTTTGGCTTTGTTCCTGCCCCCTGCTTTTCTTCCCCCCAGTTTGCGGGCGACGCGTTCAAAGTTAAGCGGCGGGCGCTGACGCGGTGAAGGCTGTCCTCCCCTCGGCTGCCGGGGCCGGTTTCCCTGCGGCTGCCGCGGTTGTTGTCCTTCGGCGGGAGGATTGCCCTCCAGGGAGAGGTCTATCTTGCCCTCGGCGGTGTCCACTCCGGCTATCATTACTTTTATCTTTGTTCCGGGTTTGAGGCCGTTGACCCGGAGCAGGCCTTCGGCGCCGGTGTCTCCGAGCATTACGAAGGCCCCGCTGTCGATAATAGTGGTAACCGCCCCGTCCATGATCGAGCCTACCAGTTCTTTCATCAGCTCCGCGCGCATTATATCCACCGACTTGTGTTCGGCGTCCGAGGCCGCGCGTTCGCGCTCCGAGCAATGGACTCCCGCTTTCTCAAGCGGCAGCGCGTCGTGATTTTCTTTTTTCCCCGCAAGCAGCGCTTTTATCGCGCGGTGCGTCATCAGGTCGGGATAGCGGCGGATAGGCGAAGTGAAGTGGGAATAGAACCGCGTCGCTATGCCGAAATGGCCCTCTGAAGTAGGAGAATAAACCGCCTGGCGCATACTGCGGACCATCAGGGAATTTATCAGGTTGGCCAGGGGATGTCCCTCGGCCTGGCGCAGCACGTCCTGCAGCCCTTTAGGCGCGTTGCCGCCTTCTATATGGCCCGCTGTCAGTCCCAGTTCTCCCAGCGCGGCCGAAAGCGCCCTGAGCTTAAGGGGGTCGGGCGAGTCATGGCGGCGGTGAAGAAAGGGGCGCTTGGCGGCGTAAAGCTCGGTGGCCACGGCTTCGTTGGCCAGAAGCATGAATTCTTCTATAAGCCGGTGGCTTTTGAGCCGCGGCCTGAGGGAAATCCCCATCGGCCTGCCGTGCGGGTCGGCGTTAACCCTGTATTCCGGCAGGTTAAAGTCCAGCGCCCCGCGAGCGACGCGCCGTTTATAGAGCACGTCGGTCAGGAGGCTCATGCGCTCCACGGCTTCGCCTACGCTTTTATGCACGTCCGGGACCTTGCCCCCGTCCAGCAATATCTGTATTTCCTCGTAAGTGAAACGGCGCCAGGAGCGTATGACGGTCTCCGCCATGCGCCGCTTGACGACTTTTCCCGTGGAGTTTATGTCCATGAAGACCGACATGGTCAGCCTCTCCTGCCGGGGGACCAGGCTGCAGAGATTGTCGGAAAGAGCCGGGGGCAGCATCGGGACTACCCGGTCGGGGAGGTAGACGCTCGTGGCGCGGGCATAAGCCTCTCTGTCGAGCGCGGTTCCTGTTTTGACATAATGTCCCACGTCGGCAATGTGCACGCCCAGGCGCAGCATTCCGCCCCCCAGGTCTTCAAGGGAGACCGCGTCGTCGAAGTCTTTTGCGTCTGCCCCGTCGATGGTGCAGATAGGGAGGTCTATCAGGTTTTCCCTTTCCTGCCACTGCGCCGGGTCGAGCCTGGCCCCGAAGCTTTCCGCCTGGGCCACAACTTCCGGAGGGAATTTTTCGGTTATTCCGCGGGCGCGGAGTATGGAGTCGATCCTGGCCCGTACGTCTCCCGGGTCCCCGAGGATCTCCGTAACAATGCCCGAAGCGCCCGATCCCGGCTCCGGCCAGTGCTTTACCTCCAGCACGGCGAAAGCGCCTTCGATGGGGGTGATCTTGCCGTTAAAACCGGTGACCAGCGCCGGCGGGGCGCTGCCTTTTTCTGGGAACAGCGCCCAGGTGTTCTTTACGCGCTTGAGTATCCCCACCATGGAGGTGCGCGCGCGCTTTACCACCGCGATTATTTCGCC
Organism: Elusimicrobia bacterium CG1_02_56_21; assembly: GCA_001871115.1. Classification (GTDB taxonomy): domain Bacteria; phylum Elusimicrobiota; class Elusimicrobia; order Elusimicrobiales; family UBA9959; genus UBA9959. The sequence continues at coordinate 12,501 of MNUR01000133.1, forward strand.
GGCAAGGCGGCCGCTGGCTTCCGGGCGTACGCGGGCCTGCACGCGGTCGCCGTCCATGGCCAGGTCCAGGCCCCGGCCCCTGATAAAGATGTCGCCCACGCCTTCTTTTTCCGAGAGCATAAAAGCGAAGGTGCCTTTGTGCTGTATTACGCCTTCAACTATGGCCTCGCGCCCGCCTGAAGTTCCGCGGGTTTCTTTTTTTCTCCAATGTGGTCTCATTTTTCCCCTCAATCCGTAAGTTTTAAAATAATTTCCTGCGCTCCGGGCAGCTGCTCCAGGAGGGCGGCCCTCTCCCCAAGTTCGAAATCCGTGAAATCGAAGCCCGGGGCTACCGTGCACCCTGTCAAAGAAAATTCGGTTCCGGCGCAGGGAAAGGCCCCGAACCAGCGCCCGGCCGGAACCGCGTGCTGAAGCTTCTGGCCTGAGGCCGCGTCCTTTCCCATTATAGTGTATTGAACGCGCCCATCGGGTTCTATTTGCGCAACCGTTATAGGCCCGCCCTCGTAAAAATGCCAGACTTCGTCGGACTTTATCCGGTGGAGGCGGGACCTGTCCCCTGCCTTCAGGAGAAAATAAATAGCCGTGGAAGAATTGCGTTCCCCCCTCCCGACCGTAACGGTATCCGGGGCCCTGTAGCTCTCCCGGAAATACCCGCCCTCCGGGTGCTTTTCCAGGCCGTAAAATTCTATAAGTTCTTCGGCGTTAAGGCTCAATTTTCAATATCTCCCGTCCGCGGGCAGCGCACAAAGTGGCCGGGCTTAATTTCGGAGTAAAGAGGGCGCTGTTTGCTGCAGTCCGGGACCGCACGGGGGCACCGGTCTGAAAATACGCAGGCCTGCGGTCCCGGGGCGGCGCCGCTGCCTTCGCGCCTTTCTTCAAGTACGGTCTTTTTATAAGGGTCGGGGTCGGGTACGGCCGAAAGAAGCAGCCTTGTGTAAGGATGGCGCGTATCACGGAAAAGCTCCGCCGCGGAGGCGTATTCCACTACGCAGCCCCCGTACATTACGGCTACAAAATCGCACAGGTAGCGGACCGCGGCCAGGTCGTGGGAAATAAAAATATAGGAGACTCCCAGTTCTTTCTTGAGCTCGTTGAGCAGATTCATTATCTGGGCCTGGATGGAAATATCGAGGCTGGAGATGGGCTCGTCGGCCAGTATTATCCCGGGCCCGGTGGCCAGGGCCCTGGCTATGGCTATCCTCTGCCGCTGTCCTCCCGAGAATTCATGCGGGTACCTGTAGAGCGCGTCGGCTTTGAGCCCTACTTTTGCGAGCAGGTCCGAGGCCGTTTTTTCTCCATCCGTTATTTTCTCCCCGGTTACTGTCAGGGGCTCAAGAACGATGTCTTTTACCTTCATCCTCGGGTTCAGGCTTGAGTAGGGGTCCTGGAAGACCATCTGCGCCCCGCGGCGGGCCCTGCGCAACTCGCCGCCGGAAAGTTTAGAGAGTTCCCGCCCGTTGAGCAGGACGCGTCCGGAGTCCGGCTTTTCGATGCCGAGTATGATCTTTGCCAGGGTGGTTTTGCCCGAGCCGGATTCTCCTACCACGCCCAGCGTGGAATTCTTCTCCAGGTTAAGGGAAACTTCGTCTACGGCGGTGAAGAGTTCTCCCGAGCTGAAGAACCCTCCCGATTTCCGGTAGCGCTTGGTTACTTTCTCTATTTCAAGTATTACGGGCATATCTAAATTTTAAATCCTCGCTCGCTGCGCCAGCATTTTGAGCCGCGCCTGTCCCCCGTTTCGAATTCCGGAGGTTCGGCCGTGCGGCATTTATCGAAAGCTTCAGGGCATCTCGGAGAGAAAGGGCAGCCCTGCAGGGCCTCGTCAAAACTGGGCGGCAGGCCTTCAATGGTCTTAAGCGGTTCGCCCGGTTTATCGCTCATTTTAGGCAGTGAATTGAGCAGGGCGCGGCTGTAAGGATGCGAAGGGCTTTTGAAGAATTCAGCGGCCGGGCCGCGCTCCATGACGCGTCCGGAGTAAAATACAAGCACGTAGTCCGCGCGCTGCGCCACTATGCCCAGGTTATGCGTTATCAGGGCCAGGGCCATCCCGCTTTCTTTCTTGAGGGCGTCGATGAGATCCAGTATCTGCGCCTGGACGGTAACATCGAGCGCGGTAGTGGGTTCGTCGGCTATGACCAGGTCCGGGCCGCAGGCCAGCGCCATGGCTATCATCACCCGCTGGCGCATACCGCCGGAAAAATTATGGGGGTACTGGGCAAGGCGGCTTTTCGCGTCAGTGATCCCGACCTTCTCCAGGAGTTTTTCGCAAAGCGGCAGGGCCTGCGGGTAGGAGAGTCCCTTATGCTCCATCAGCGGCTCTGCCAGCTGCAGCCCGATAGTCATTACGGGGTTAAGAGAGGTCATCGGCTCCTGGAAGATCATCGAGATCCCGGCGCCCCTGACGCCCCGCAGTTCCTCTTCCGTGGCGGCCGCCAGGTCTTTTCCCGCGTAGAGCACGCTGCCGGAATCTATCACGCCTCCGGGCGGGAGCAGGCGGATTACGGAAAGGGCGCCTATTGTCTTGCCGGAGCCTGATTCTCCTACTATGGCAAGAGTCTCGCCGGGGTAGATCCGGTAGCTTATATCCCGGAGTATTTTGGTGGGCGCGCCGTCGCGCGAGACGGATACCGAGAGGCCGGTTATTTCAAGGATTGGCGCGGCTTTGTCCGTCATCTTAATATTTCGCTCCCGTTTATTTTAAGGCTTTTGAACCGGGCATAAGCGCCCTGCGGATCACCGCCGGAGAAGCCGGCGATGAAAAATTTCTGGGACGGCGCGTCGGCCGCCGCCGTCGCGTCGAGGCGCAGGGCCTGGACGAACTTCTTCCTGTTCATGGCGTAGGAAACGGTGAAAAAATTATTATCCCGCTCGAAGCGGAGCACTTTGAGTTTAGCCGGGAGGGGATAAGGCTTGCCGCCCGGCAGATAAAATACGGTCAGGCTATCGTCCTGCGGCCGGGGCCCGTTCTGGCGCTGCGCCAGCAGCTTAAGAGAGGCCGAAGCGCTGCCTATTGAAGGCCTGGCGGAGTCTCCCCCGAGCCAGATCCCGTAGGAGAAGCGTTTCATGTGGCCGGGAGGTATTTTAAAGTCAGCTTCCAGGTCGACCCGCCACTTCATACCTGAAATCTCCCGGGAGAGGATAAGGCCGGGAGCGTAACCGTCGGAAGGCTCGTCCCTCGTATCGTCCTGGCGTTCCGCCAGGCGGTAATAAAGCCCGTCGGGCAAAACTTCGTGCGAGCCGTAGGCGTCGTTCCAGCTTATCCAGGTCTGCCAGTCGTCAATTGCGAAAGCGCCCTTCCTGAAAAGGGCCGGGTTGCAGCCAGCCGTAAGGACCGCGGCGGCCGCTATCCCCGCCAGTAATAAAAAATATTTTCGCATCCTGATTCTTTTCCCCGGCTCCCGGCTATCCCTTGCTGTCCAGCCAGATGGTTACGGGTCCGTCGTTGATTATTTCCACTTCCATGTCAGCGCCGAAAACCCCGGTCTTTACCTCTATGCCCCTCCTTTGGAGAGCGCTTGCAAAATAATCGTACAGCCTTGCCGCTTCGGGCGGTTTCGCTGCCGCCGTGAAATCCGGCCGGCGCCCTTTGGAGGCGTCCGCATAAAGCGTGAATTGAGATATCACCAGGGCTTCGCCTTTCACGTCAAGCAGGGAGCGGTCGAATTTCCCGTCCGCGTTTGAAAATATCCTGAGGTTCGCGGTCTTTTCAGCCAGAAGGTCCGCGTCGGTTTCCGCGTCGCCTTCCCCCACTCCCAGAAGTATAACCAGGCCGGGCCCTATAGCCCGGTGCGTTCCGGCGGTTCTTACCCCGCCCCGTTTAACCCGCTGGATAAGCGTACGCATATTTTTATTATAGACAATTTCCCTGCCCGCCGCTAATAGCCTTTTAGGGCGCCCCGCGCTTTACCTGATTGCTGGGGAATAGGCGGAGACGGTCTTGAATCATCTGGGTTCCGGTAGTATAATAAGGAAGCAGACAAGCAAATTAGGCGAATAGCGCCGCGTAAAAGGATACAAATATGGTAACGGGACTTGTATTGGTAAAGCTCACTCCGGGCAAGGAAAAACAGACTCTTGTCAGGCTGAAAGCTATAACTAACGTGGTTCACATGTCGGCCGTATTCGGCCGCTGGGACCTGGTTCTGGATATGGAGACGGACGATCTCCCGGCGCTTTCGAATATAGTGGTGCAGCAGATACGCTCCATCCCCGGCGTGCTCTCCACTGAAACCCTGGTTACTACTTCGTTATAGTCCGGCCGCCGGATCCCCGGCGGAGGGCGGCGGGCAGGCCGCGTGTTTTTCACGCCTGCCGCAGGAACTGCCGGAGTCCGGAGATCCTTAACTATGCGTTTATTAACAGCCTGGGTTTTATTCTTAATCCTTCCGCCGCCGGCTCCGGCCCAGGTCTTCCTGGGAGCGGAGATGGGACCTGATTCCTTTTTAAGGTCTGACGCGGCCAAGATAGACACGGCCGGGGAGGACGCTTTCGCCTGGGCGCTCAGTTCCGAGGTAAGCAGCTCCACCCTTTACGCCGTTTTCGAGTCTACAGCCCCCGAGAGGGAGATCCTTAAGTATCTGCGGGCCGGAATTTACCGCCAGGAACTGGCCGCGCTGCTCCTCCTCTCCGGGCAAACTTCCGTCCCTCTTAAGAAACTATCCGCCGAGCTGCCTAAGGCGGGCGGATTTTCCGGCCTGGCGAAAAAACATAAAGCCGACGCGATGAGTATTTTCGAAGCCGCCGGCGCTCTTAAAGCCGCGGCCGACCAGCGGCTGCCTTTTTTCCTGGAGAGTCCCTACGCCGGGAGCGTGCGGGTTTCTACTTCCGCCGCGGGTTCAGACTATGAGAATAAATAAGCTTTTTCTTTTCGCGCTCTTGTTGCCGCTGCTTTACTGCACTGTTTTTGCCGTACGCGTGCCGAAGGGCTCTGCCGAGGCCGCGCTTGTTTTACCTGACGGCTTCAGGGTACGGGCGGAACTCGCGCTAGACCCGGAAGCCCAGTCAAAAGGGCTGATGTTCCGCAAGGAGCTCCCGGGCGACAGAGGAATGCTTTTCGTGTTCAGCAAGACGGAGCCAAGGGGGTTCTGGATGAAGAACACCTTTATAGACCTGGACATGGTGTTCCTGGACGGCGACCTGAAGGTGCTTAAGGTTTTTCACAGGGTGCCCCGTTCAAGCGCCGGCCAGCCTGAAAGCGAGGTCGCGCGGGTTACGGCGCCGGCCGCCTGCGTACTTGAGCTCGCGGCCGGGACAGCCCGGGCCCACCGCGTCAAGCCGGGCTCAAAAATTAAGATCAGCTTCCCCCTCCCTGCCCCTGAGAAAAAGAAAAAGACGGCCCGGCCGTCTTCTCTTCCTCCCGAAGCTATGCCGGATTAGTCGCCCTCTCCCCTTTTCTGCTGCGCCTGCTTCATAAGTTCTCCTATATCCGGGGTCATCTCGGTCCCTTTCGGCATTGACTGTGAGGGCGTCGCCGTGCGGAAGGGTTTAATCCCCTTTATGCGCGGGATAACGGTAGTCTGCCCGGTTTTTTTACGTACTTCAGCCGCCGGCTTTTTCGGCTGCGGGACAACCGGAGCTTTGGCCGGGGCCTGAGGGGCGGGCTGCTGCGTTTGGGCAGTAGAGGAGGATTCATCGGCCGCATAGCCGGAGTTTGTCTGTTTGAAAATGTCCAGGGAATCCCCGCTTGTGGCTTCAGACCTCGACAGCGGGGTATAGCCGCGGTCTTTTTCAGAGCGGATGTCTTCTTTGAAGATATCTGCCTGCCCGGAAGACGGGTCCTGGGCTCCGTTTGAGTCGCCCCGGGTGAGGTATTTTATGCCGACAAGGAGGGCGCCGGTCAGTATTATGCCCAATATAAGCAGCACTGCCGGCGGCACTCCGCCCGGGAGTTTCAGTTGGTTCGTGGAGTTCATACCCCTATTTTACAATTAATGCGCCCCGCACTGCCAAGTATGCCGGCAAGGCGGCCCGCAAGAGACAAGGATTTGTTTTTATAGTAGAATAATTCTTATATATGGGCATATGGGACAACGCTTTTAAAATTCCGGTACCCCCGGAACCTACACCGGAAGAAAAGCGGATGCTTGACATCCTGGCCCAAAAGGCAAGAAAGCGGAGCCTGGGCGATGTGGCCTCGTTCGCCGTGGAAAGCACCAGGCCGCTGCACAATCTGGGCGCGCAGGGAATCTCGTTCATAGAGCCGCTGCTGGTCCTGATCTTTAATAAGGAAGAAGTGCGCAAGTATACCGCGCTGCTGGAAAACAGCAAGGCAGTTTCATATTTAGTTGACCGGCTTAGTAACGCTCCGGTTGAAAAGGAAGATCTAAATGTCAAAAAAAGACCTTGAAATAATTATAGCTACCGACTGCGGCAGTACCACCACAAAAGCCATCCTCATCGAGAAGAAGGGCGATACTTACCGCCAGACTTTCCGCGGCGAAGCTCCTACCACCGTAGAGGCCCCGTTCGAGGATGTTACCAAGGGCGTGCTGAATTCTATCACCGAGGTGGAAGAGCTCTCCGGCCGCAAGATACTGGACGGGGAAAAGATAATAACCCCTAACAGCGGCAATACCGGCGCTGACATTTACGTTTCAACCTCCTCGGCCGGAGGCGGCCTGCAGATGATGGTGGCCGGCGCCGTAAAAGCCATGACCGGCGAATCCGCCCAGCGCTGCGCGCTGGGGGCCGGCGCCATAGTTATGGACGTGCTGGCCTCTAACGACGGCCGCGCGGACCACGAGAAAATAGAGCGCATCCGCCAGCTCCGCCCGGATATGATGCTGCTCTCCGGCGGCACTGACGGCGGAACCATTACCCACGTGGTAGAGCTCGCCCAGTTCCTGAAGGCCGCCGACCCCAAGCCGCGCCTCGGCGCGGCCTATAAGCTTCCGGTCATTTACGCCGGCAATAACAAGGCCCATGCCCAGATAAAAGAAATACTCGGGGACCGCACCGCCCTTATTATTACCGAGAACCTGAGGCCTACGCTTGAGCGCGAGAACCTTATGCCGGCTCGCCACAAGATCCATGACATTTTCCTTGAGCACGTTATGCAGCAGGCTCCCGGCTATCCGCGCCTTATGAAGATGGTGGGCGCTCCCATCATGCCCACCCCGGCCGCCGTGGGAACGATGACGGAGAAGTTCGCTAAAGCCAATAACTTCAACGTGCTGGCCGTGGACATCGGCGGCGCGACCACGGACGTATTCTCCGTATTCAGCGGGGTTTTCAACCGCACGGTCAGCGCCAATCTGGGGATGAGCTACTCTATTTCCAACGTGATGGCGGAGGCCGGCCTTGCGAACATACTCCGCTGGCTGCCTTTCGACGTGGAGGAGCAGGACCTCCGCAACCGGCTTAAAAACAAGATGATAAGGCCCACTACGATCCCGCAGACGGTGGACGACCTCCAGATCGAGCACGCGGTCGCCCGCGAGGCGCTGCGCCTGGCCTTCGAGCAGCATAAGTCGCTCGCCGTAGGCCTGAAGGGAGTGCAGCAGGAGCGCTCTATCTCGGACGCTTTCGAGCAGACCTCCTCCGGGGCCAGTCTTATTAATGTGATGAAGCTGGATTATGTGATAGGTTCAGGCGGTATTCTGGCCCATTCCCCCCGCCGCACCCAGTCGATGATGATGATGATAGACGCCTATCAGCCCGAGGGGATAACCCGTATGGCGGTAGATTCCATCTTCATGATGCCGCACCTCGGAGTTCTCGCGCAGATAAGCGAAAAAGCCGCGCTGGACGTGTTTTATAACGATTGTCTTGTACGCCTGGGAACCTGCCTGGCCCCGAAAGGGATGGCCAAAGACGGCCAGCTCATACTGGAATGGGATGCGGTGGGTTCGGACGGGAAGCGCCAGACGGGAGAGCTGCGCTTCGGGGATATTCTGCACGTGCCCATGAATTCGCCCAAGGCCAGGTTGGTGGCAAAACCGGCTAAAGGCTTCGACATGGGCGCCGGGCCCGGCAACCGCGTCGACGCGGAGATAGAGGGCGGGGTAGTAGGCCTGGTCCTCGACGGGCGCGGGCGGCCGTTCGCGCTGTCCAAAGAGCCGGGCAAGCGCCTGGATAACCTTAACAAGTGGTACAAAGCCATGGGCATGTACCCGGTATAAAAACAATCGAAAATCGAGAATAGAAAATCACAGATTCATAACTCCCCGATTTTCGACTCTCGGCTCTCGATTCCCGATTATTGATTACCTAATTTCCGTTTTCAAGGAGAATAAAATGGCCCACGCTTATACACCCGGACTTAAAGTAATGCCCTGTACGCGGCTGACGAAGAAGAGGCTGCTGCCCATTCCCGGCAAGGTTATGGCCGCTATGGACCAGCAGGTAGACTCCCTGGACATAGTGGCCCAGACCGAGCTGCCGGGCAAGGTGTTTTCGGTGAACGTCGCCAACCGGCTTTCCGTAGGGCCTGCCGAGATAGAGGCTTTTATGGTAAAAAAGGAGGGCGACTTCGTTAAAAAAGGCGAGATTATCGCCGAGAACAAGCCTTTTTTAAAATGGTTCCAGAATTCCGTGGACTCCCCGGTGGAAGGCACGGTAGAAACGGTGTCCTTCGTAACCGGCCAGGTTCTGCTGCGCGAGCCGCCGAAAATCCTGCCCATAAAAGCTTATATAAAGGGCAAGGTGGTGGAAGTTACGCCTGATTTCGGCGTAACCGTGGAAGCGGAAGGCACTTTTATCCAGGGTATTTTCGGGATAGGCGGCGAGACCAACGGAGAAATAGCTATAGCCGTAGGGAGCCCGGACGAAGACCTTGACCCGGAAGATATCAAAGAGAACCACAAAGGAAAGATCGTGATCGGCGGCAAGCACGCAAGCCTGGCTACTATCAAGCGGGCTATCGAGCTGGGCGTCCACGCCATAGTGGTGGGCGGAATACACGACCGCGACCTGCGCCAGCTTCTTGGCTACGATATCGGAGTGGCTGTGACCGGCAGCGAAAATATTGGAATTACGATTCTCGTGACCGAGGGCTTCGGGCTGATCCCCATGGCGGACTATACTTTCAAGCTGCTCTCTTCCCGGAACGGCGAGGTGGCCTCGGTTTCCGGAGCCACGCAGATACGCGCCGGGGTAATGCGGCCGGAGATCATAATTCCGGGTTTTCCCAAGAATGTCACCGAGTGCAAGAGGGACCAGGGCCGCGGCTGGATAGAGCCGGGCGACCCGATCCGCATAATCCGCGAGCCGCATTTCGGCGTCATCGGCATAGTGAAATCCCTGCCGCCCGAACTTACGGTGATCGGAAGCGAAAGCCACGCGCGCGTGCTGGAAGTGACGCTGGACGGCGGCGAAGTTATCGTCGTTCCCCGCGCCAATATCGAAGTGCTCGAAAAATAAGCGCTTCACTTTTGTCCGCCATAAGCCGCAGGCCGCAGGCCATAACTGGGCAGTTCCTTTCCGCCCAGGGCTTAAACAGACCCGGCTTATGGCTTTCTTATGGCTAAAAAACATAAAAAACACACTTTGCGGCCGGCCCCGCTGCCTGAAGTAAAGGACAGGTTCCCGGCCTGGGTGCTGTGGCCGGTTATTATTGCCTGGGGTTTTTTCGTCCTTAAAAATTATTATTCCAAATACCCGCTGAATTTCAAGTATCTTTCCCTGATGCTGTCGCCGCAGCAGTATATCGCCGGCCTTTTCGGGGTCCTGCCCGGGCATTTCCTGAATATCCTGCTCGCAGCGGTTTTCATGTTCGGCTGTTTTTCGGCCGGGCGGGCCGCTCTTAAAGCGGCGGGCTTCAGTTTTGCCGGCGCTCTCGAGGAAACCATGTTCTCCTGCGGCG
>MNUR01000133.1:22309-36641 GCA_001871115.1 Elusimicrobia bacterium CG1_02_56_21
CGGCCTCCTCGCCGCTTACGGCTTCCTGCTGGCCCTGTTCAACGCTCTTTATTTCTGGCCGATAGCGGCTTTTCTGGCCCTGGCCTGCGCCGCCGGGGTTTATTCTCTCCGCAAAGACCCCCTTCCCGCCCTAGAGAGCGGTCCGGGCGCTTTCGGGCCGGCCGAACTTGCGGCGCTGGCGGTGCTGCTGCTCGCTATGCTTTTAAACCTGGCCGGGGCTCTGAGCCCGGAGATATTTTACGACGCGCTGGTCTACCACCTGGCGGTGCCGAATTATTATGTGATCAAGCACGGGCTGAGCCCGATGCCTTATAATTTCTACTCCAACCTGCCTTTTACCCACGGGATGCTTTACAGCGCGGCGCTCCTTATAAAGGGCGAAGCCCTCGCCAAGTTCGTAAATTACGGGGCCGGGGTCTTTACGGCCGGGGCGGTGCTGGCGCTGGGTGCGCGCTTTTTCTCGGTGCGCGCCGGGCTCTGGGGCGCCTTTATCTTTTATACCGTCTGCCACGCGATGATAGCTTCCTGGTCGGCGGGCACGGAAGCGCTTCTTATGTTCTTTTCAACGCTGGCCCTCTACGCTGTTCTTAACCGGAAGGAAGGCGGAATGCGCTGGTTCTGGCTGGCGGCCTGCTTCAGCGGCCTTGCCATGGGAGTTAAGTATACCGGCTTGTTCACAGCCGCGGGCGTTATGCTGACCTATGCCTGGCCGGAGCGCCGTAACCCCGGGGCCGTTATTAAGAACCTGGCCCTTTTTACGCTGGTCGCTTCTGTTTTCGTGGCGCCCTGGCTTATAAAGAACTATCTTTATAAGGGAAACCCGGTCTTTCCTTTCGCGCCCGGCCTTTTCGCCGCGGACCAGTATTCCGACCCGCAGAAGCTTAAGGAGTTTATAGGGCATGCCAGCCAGATGGGGCCTTTGAAGCTGCTGCCATGGCTGACTACCCCCTGGAAGATCACGATGGGCCAGGTTTCAAACTCGGAATGCTTCAGCCCTCTTTTTATACTTCTGCTCCCGGTCGCTTTCCTGCTCTCCGGGCCGGCGGGCCCGGCCCTGACGGGGCTGTGGGTATTTTTCCTGTCAGTCTGGGCCGGCTGGTCCGTTTCATCTACAATGGTGCGGTTTCTTATGCCCGCTTATCCGGCCGCCGGGCTTATAATGGCGGTTTATCTTTTTTCTCCGGGCCACGGGCTGCTGAAGAAAGTCCTTAAAGCCGCGGTTTTCGCCGTCTGCCTGACAAGTCTTTACTGGGCCGGGCTGATTTTTTATTCGCAGGGGCGCTGGAGACCTTTAACCGGTGCGGTCGCGGCGGAGGATTTTCTCGCGCATACTCAGCAGACCTACCCGAACAGCAGTTATTCGGGGCTCAGGTTCATAAACGACAAAACCGGGCCTGACGCAAAAGTGCTCCTGCTGGGCGACGAGCGCAGTTACTATTTAAAAAAGGATTTTGTCGTCAGTTCCGTCTATGATAAAACTGCGGCTGTAGAATACGCGGCCGCCTCGAAGGACGGGGAGGACCTGTACGCCCGGCTTAAGGCGGACGGGATTACCCATATCCTGATAAACCCAGCCGAAGCTATAAGGCTGGGCCGGGATTACAGGATGTTCTATTGGGACGAGCGGGCCCGGGGAGTTTTTTACGATTTCTGGGACCGGCATGCCAGGGAGGTCTTTAACTTCGAGGACGCCCAGAACGGAAGGGTCTTTAACCGGATAGAGGTTTATGAACTTGTGAAAAAATTGCCGCCCGGCTCCCCCCCCGCGCTTAACGTGGTAAAAGAAGTGATCATGAGGAATATAGAGGCAAGATAAATACCGGAGGGCCGGAAGAGCAGGAACCGGGGACTGTTGAAAATAAAATAAGGCGTGTTTTAGGACCGGGCCGGCCCCGTATTTAAGCCTTTGCTGCTTTGGGTTACGGGTCTCTGCCTTTGTCCTTGATTGGAAATCCTATAAAGTGTATATTATTACAAGTTATGATTAAATATAAAGCCATTCTTACCCTGTTTTTATCCCTGTTATCCGTAAACGCAGCTTTTTCCGCCGAGCCGGCCCCGGCGGTAATCAGCGGCCTGACTGCCGTAGACATGCCTTATGATGTGGGCAATGCCGTGATGCTGCGGTGGGCAATAAACCCCTCCGACACGCCGGATACCGTTTACGTGGTTCACGCTTCCTCCCAGCAGGCAGGCGCCTGGGTAGAGGCCGACAGGTTTAGCGCCAGCGCCAAGACCGGCGACGACATCGAACTGCCCTTCTGGGCCTGGGACGGTTCCGCGATGGAGCACGCGGTGAAAGTGGAGCTTAACAATATTTTCGGCGAGAGCGCGGCCGGTTCCGTTTTCCGGTTCAAGGTTTCAGCGCTTGAAAAAGGCCTGCTTAAGGCCGAGTCCGCGCCCGTGCCGGCGACCCCGGTAGGCAACTGGTTCCGCCTGGACCGGCTTAACAATATCGTCCTCCTTATAGTGATAGTCATAGTCTTTTTCTGGGCCGTCTCCCACGCCAAGCGCAAAGGGCTATTCATCCGCCGCATCGCCGGGCTGGACGCTATCGACGAGGCAATAGGCCGCGCCACCGAAATGGGCAAGCCTATTTATTACGTCCCCGGCATCGGAACCATGAGTTCTATCTCCACTATCGCGTCGGCTTTCATCCTGGGCGAAGTTTCCAAGAAAGTCGCGCAGTACGACAGCCAGATAAAAGTCCCCCATTACGACCCTATCGTGATGACGGTCTGTAAAGAAATAGTCAAGCAGTCCTATATGGAAGCCGGGCGCCCCGATTCCTACCGCGAGGATATCAACTTTTTCGTAAGCCAGGACCAGTTCTCCTACGCCGCCTCTGTGGACGGAATGATCTCCCGCGAAAAGCCCGCCGCCTGTTTCTTTATGGGCTACTTCATGGCGGAATCGCTCCTGCTGGCCGAAGTCGGCGCTACCAGCGGCGCTATCCAGATAGCCGGTACCGACATAGAGAGCCAGCTGCCTTTCTTCTTTACCGCTTGCGACTATACCCTTATCGGCGAAGAACTTTACGCCGCAGGCGCCTATCTCTCCAAGGAGCCCATGCTCCTGAGCGCCCTTAAGGTGCAGGACTTCGGCAAGCTGGTGGTGATGGTGTCCGTTTTCTTCGGCATCATTCTTGTGGCCGCCGGGGCCGCGCTGCACTGGGATTCCTTCGTGAATGTAATTCTTAACCTGTTCAAGGCTTACTGATTATGAAATTTATAAAAAAACAGATACCCCTGATGATAGTGATGGTGGTGGGCCTGCTTACCCTGGCCTCCTACTACGTGCCCAACAAACACTCGGTAGACTATATAGAGCTGCTGAGCAAGTGGGAGAACATAGTAATGGCCTTCGCCTTCCTGCTGGGCCTTATCAGCCTGTTCTACTCCCATTACAACAAGATCAGCCGGAAAACGGACGGCTGGGGTTACAGCCTGTTCGTTTACATAGGGTTCCTCGGCATGGTGGTCCCCGCTATGATGAACGGCGGCAGGCAGATGGTGGACGGCCGGCTTACAATGCTCGGCTGGTCTTTCAACTACATCTATAACGCCCTCAGCGCCACGATGTTCGCGGTGCTCGCCTTTTACATCGTATCCACGGCCTACCGCTCTTTCAGGATCAAGTCCAAGCAGGCCTTCGTCCTGTTCCTCGCGGCTTTTGTCCTGATACTCGGCAAGGTCCCGCTGGGCCAGATCATCTGGGATTTTTTATTAGGCTGGACTCACGCCACCGTCTCCGAAGTCATAGAGTGGATAATGAGCGTGCCGGCGGTCGCCGGTAAGCGCGGGATCATGATCGGCATCTCCATCGGCGCTATCGTGACTTCGCTTAAAATTATTTTCGGCATCGAAAGACAATACATGGGGAAGGACTAATAGTTATGCTCAAGGAAAAACTAGAAAAATTCTTCAAGATCGACAGACGCTGGATATTCCTGCTGCTGGCAATAGTGCTTTTCGCTCCTATCATGAAGCCTATCGGCCTTCCGAACAAGACTATTTCCAGGGACGCCCAGAACGCTTATACCTTCATGGATAATATCCCCGCGGGTTCGTTCGTGCTGTTCTCGCTGGATTATGATCCGTCTACCCGGCCCGAGCTTCACCCGCAGGCCATGGCCATGGTGCGCCACGCTTTCAAAAGGGATTTGCGCGTAGGCGTGGTTACCTTTATAGCAGGCTCCACCGGCCTGATCTCGCAGATCTTCGCGAAAGTGCCCGGAGAATACAACAAGGTAAACGGGACCGATTATGTGATCTTCCCCTACCAGGCAAACTACGCAGCCGTCATGACCCAGATGGGCTCCGACCTTTACGGTATTTATGACAAGGACCAGGACGGACGCGACGCGAGGACCCTGCCCGTAATGAAGGGCGTGAAAAATTACAAGGATATGGCGCTGGTGGTGGATATCACCGGAACTTCCATCCTGGACCAGTGGGTAGCCTTTGTGGGAGATAAGTTCAACGTGCCGGTAGTAGGCGGCGTCACGGCTATCAGCCAGCCGGGTTACGGACCGTACCTGCAGACCAAGCAGCTTAAAGGCCTGCTGGGCGGGATGAAGGGCGCGGCGGAGTACGAATCGCTTATTAAAGAACCGGGGAAAGGAACTTCCGGTATCGACTCCCTGAACCTGGCCCACCTGCTGGTTCTGATCCTGATAATGACTTCAAATATCATACTTCTCATAATACGGTATCTTTAAGAGGCAAATAAAATGGAATTATTCGCGAATTTGTGGGCTTGGTTCTCGGGTTTGTTCGTTATTACCCCGGCCTGGATGACGCTCGGAGCGTGGGTGGCTGTAGGTCTTACCATCTTTATCTTCAGCTTCCTCTATAAGGACAACCCGTTCTTCAAGATAGCCGAGCATCTTTACCTCGGCGCCGGAATGGGCTGGTGGTTCCAGGTCTACCTTTACAGCATCTTCATCCCCAAGGTCTGGGACCCTTTGATGGCCCATCAGTGGGGCGTTATAATCCCCGCCGTGCTCGGTATTTCGCTGGTGACGCAGTTTATCCCCAGGATCTCCTGGATGTCCCGCTACGGGTTCACCTTCATGATGGGCTACGGCGCCGGCCTCGCGGTTCCCGCCGGGCTTTCCACCGACTTTATCGCCCAGATCGGCGGGACCATAGAGCCTCTTTCCAGGATGGCTTCCATGACCCCTTTCGCGATCTTCAACTCGCTGCTGGTGGCTTTCGGAGTGATCTGCGTGCTGTTCTACTTCTTTTTCTCTGTGGAGCATAAGGGCGCGGTAAAGAAGGTTTCCAGTATAGGCATCTATTTCCTGATGATCTACTTCGGCGCAGCTTTCGGCAATACCGTCATGGCCCGGTTCTCTCTGCTCTACGGCCGCTTTGACGAACTGTATACTTATTCCGGCTCCAATTACTTCTACGCTACCCAGGTAATACTGATATCCATGGTTCTGTACTTTGTTGTGCACGCGCTGGCGAACAAGGGTAAGAAGGGTACCTCGGAGGAAGCCGCGTAAAGGCAGCCGAAGAAAGGACCGGTACTTGGCCGGTTACAAAGAAGACGGGCCGGAATATCCGGCCCGTCTTTCTTTTGATCTGGTTCGCCGCGTGTTGCGCTATTTTATAATTTCTATCTTCGCTTTCTGCCTTAGCTCACCGGCCAGCTCGGGCAGCTTGGCCGTTATGGCCTGGTTGAGTATGGCGGTCTTCAGGTCGGTTTTGACCGCTTCGAAGGAGGCCTGCAGGCCCGGCTTGCGCTCTTCCGCCCTGAAGATGCTGAAGCCGCTGCCGGTAGCCATGGGTTTGGTGTACTGACCGGTCTGCAGGGCGAATATTTCCTTTTCAATTTCAGGCAGCAGCATGCCTTTTGAGATATAGCCCAGACTGCCGTTGTTCTTGCGCAGGTTGGCGTCGGCCGACTTGAGCGCGGAGAGCTTGGCGAAATCCGCCCCGACCGAGGTCAGCAGGTCGTAGGCGTCGTCCGCTTCCGCTTTGGTGTTTACGAATAACTGGCTCAGCTTTATGGACTCGGGGGTTCCAAGGCGCTCTTTGTTCTTTTCAAAGAAGGTCCTGGCGTCTTCGTCCGAGACGGACAGTTTCTTGGCCTCGATAACCGTGCCGCGGATAATGAGCTGGCGGGTGATAAGGGCGCGGAGGTCTCCGGCTGACCAGCCCACGGATTTCAGGTTCTTTTCGAAAACAGCCTTATCGGTGTAGCCGGCGGCCAGGGTGTCGAACCTCGCCTCCACCTCTTTCTTGTCCGCTTTCACTCCCAGGCGGCTGCCTTCTTGCAGCAGCAGATGCTCGTCTATCAGTTCCGACAGGCCCTGCGCGGCGTACTGCCACCAGAGTTTCTTCGTCAGCTCTGACGAAACTATCTTCTTCCCGTTCACCACCGCTACGCTCTTATCAGCGGCGTAAAGGCCCGCAGTGCAGAAGGCCAGGGCGGCAGCTGCCAGAATGAACTTTCTCATTTTATTTTTTCCTCCGTCCCTTATTTATTTACGAAAAGAGTCTGTGTGGGATAGGCGAACTCTATGCCTTCCTTTTCGAACCGCGCTATTACAGCCTGCAGGAATTGCTCCTGCACCTGCATGTGATAGTTGTAGTCGGGGGACTCGACCATGTAGACCGTTTCAAAATCTATGGAAAAGTTCCCCAGGCCGCACATATTGGCCCGGTCAAAGGTCACTTTTTCAAGGCTCGTTACGGCTTCTTTTATCATGCCCGGAACCAGTTTCAGCTTCTCCAGCGGAGTCTGGTAGGTCACCCCGGTCTTGATAACGATGCGCCTGCGCTGCATGCGATTGTAATTCTTGACTTCCATACCGAGGAGCTTGGTGTTGGAGACTATCAGAAGCTCGCCCGAAAGGCTGCGTACGCGGATGGATTTAAGTCCGAGGTGCTCTACGGTGCCCGCTATGGTATCTGTCACAATAAAGTCGCCTATCTTAAAAGGCTTATCCAGCAGGATCACGAAGAAGTTGAACAGGTCTCCGAGGATAGCCTGGGAGGCCAGGGCTACCGCCACGCCGCCGATGCCGAGCCCGGCGAGCACGGCGGAGATATTTACCCCCATATTGGCCAGTACGAACAGGGAGGCGCCTAGCCAGAGAACCGAGCGGAGTATGACCTGGGTGCTCCTTACTACCGAATCCCTGGCCGGGCCGGAGAGTTCCCGCTGCGCAACCACTTTATTTATCCCGTAGGTGAGCAGGGTCTGGATTATGGTTATTGCCCGGTAGGTGAATATCAGGAGTATGGTCAGCTTGAGGGCCTTGTCGAAAGACGGTCCGCGCTGTAGATAGCGGGAGGCAACATAGAAGGCCGCAAGCTGGTATTCGTACCAGTAGATCTTCTCTATGAGGGCTACGGCCAGGTCGTCGAGGTCCGTTGCTGTTTTGGCCGCCAGTATCTTAAGCCGGGAGAGCCCCACGGTCTTTATTATGTAGATGAGGGCCAGGGTGGCGCAGAAAGCGGCGAGCGCCAGCCCGTAGGCCGCCGGCGTATTGCCGAATATAAGAGAGGACTTGTACCAACCCGAAATTGAATTAATGTTCATAATTAAATTATAAAAGATTTACCCCCCCGGTACAATAAAAAGGGCGTAAGGAGCCGGGCCCGTCCGAAAACAAAGAAGCCGGCGTTTCCGCCGGCTTCTTTGGTTAACCGCCTGTGAGCCGCTTTTACAGCGGGATATTCCCGGTAAGGTTCTGCTCCCCGGAGCGGCGCTTGCCTGCCAGCATGCGGAAAGCCGCTATCAGCTGGGCGCGGGCCTGGGCCGGCTCTATAACTTCGTCTATAGACCCGGTGGAGGCCGTCTGGTAGGGGGACGCGAACTTGTCTGAATATTCCTTGGCAAGCTTTGCGCGAAGGGCGTCCCTGTCCTCTTCCTTAGCCTCTTTTATCTGGCGGGAGTAGAGTATTTCAATAGCGCCGCGCGGGCCCATCACCGCTATCTCCGCCGAAGGCAGGGAGAAGTTGATGTCTCCCCCCATCAGCTTGGAGCTCATCGCTATATAGGCGCCGCCGTAGGCTTTGCGCAGGACCAGGGTCACTTTAGGCACAGTGGCTTCCGAATAGGCGTACAGCAGCTTGGCGCCGTGGCGGATTATGCCGCCGTGTTCCTGCGCCACCCCGGGCCAGTAGCCCGGCACGTCCACCAGGGTCAGTATGGGGATATTGAAGGCGTTGAGGAAGCGGATAAAGCGCGCGGCCTTGTCCGAGGAGTTTATATCCAGGGCACCGGCCATGTGAGCCGGGTTGTTAGCGATAACGCCTACTACCTGTCCGCCCAGGCGCATAAAGCCTACCACAATGTTCTTGGCGAAGTCATGGTGCACTTCAAGGAATTTGTGGTCGTCGGAGAGCCACCAGATGATATGGTGGACGCGGTAGGGCTTGCGGGGGTCAATCTCGCAGAGCTTCTCCAGCAGGGTTATCTTGCGGTCGGGTGGATCCTTGGTTTCCTGGGCAGGGGCCTTTTCAAAACGGTTCTGGGGCAGGAAGTTAAGAAGTTCCTTTACCTGCCTGAAGCAGTCCGGCTCGGAATTAGCCACAAAGTGGCACACTCCGGATTTAGAGGCGTGCGTCATGGACCCGCCCAGGGTTTCGAAATCCACTTCTTCCCCGGTCGCGGACTTTACCACTTCCGGCCCGGTTACGAACATGTGGCTTATGCCTTTGACCATGAAGACGAAGTCGGTGAGCGCCGGCGAATAGACGGCGCCGCCTGCGCAGGGACCGAGTATTATGGAGATCTGGGGCACTACGCCTGAATATTTGGTGTTGCGAAGGAAGATCTCGCCGTAGCCGTCCAGGGAGTCCACTCCTTCCTGTATGCGGGCGCCGCCGGAGTCGAGTATTCCTATGACCGGTACGCGGGCGTCCGCCGCCATGTCCATGAGCTTGGCTATCTTGTCGGCGTGGGTGCGCCCCAGCGAGCCGCCCAGCTGGGTGAAGTCCTCGGAGAAGATGGCCGCCAGCCGGCCGTTGATAGTTCCGAAGCCGGTTATTACCCCGTCGCCTTTTATGTGCTTGTCTTTTACGCCGAAATCGGTGCAGCGGGATTCCATAAGGAGCCCCAGCTCCTGGAAAGAGCCCTCGTCCACAAGGTAGGCTATCCTTTCCCTGGCGCCCAGTTTGCCCTTGGCTTTCTGAGCCGCTATTTTTTCCGGCGGGCCGCCTGCGGCCGCCTGGTCGTGCACTCCGCGGAATCTTTTGAGAGACTCCGGAACTATGCGGACCTTCTTGGGGTGGGCCTTTTTACCTTTACCCTGGGACTCTGAGCCTGATATGGGGTCTTCTATTAAATCGGACATTCGTGTTTCCTCGCTTTCTGATATTTTACCTTTTTAACCGCCATATTTCCGGGTCAAAAGGGGTTCTCCAGGTCTTCCCTGGAGTATAACCTGTTGCGGGTGGCGTAAAGTGGCGTCCCTGCTACCGGCTTTTTGAAAATCAGCGGTCCTGTTTCCCCTTTTATCCTGCGCAGCAGCGCGGCGGGAACTACGGACAGGTAGTAGTAAAGGTAAGCCCTTATAAAGGCGGCTGCGCCCGGCTTAGCCGGGGCGCCTTCCCGGACGGATACGGGGGGCGGGGTTTCAGGGGCCCCGGCTCCGGGCTTGGACGGGACGCGTTTGGCGCCGAAATAGAGATGTCTGGCGGCCAGCGCCGCTCCTGCGGCCCTTCCGGCTGCCGGGGCAGGGGGCTGTACCCGTATCCCGCTGAAAATTCCCGAGGTCTTCAGCTTTCCGCCGGCAGCCAGGTTAAGCGGGCTGCTCCCCGCCAGGCACAGGCTATTGGAGCCCGTAAGCCTTTTGGCCTGTGCGGCCAGCATAAAAAAGGCTGCTTCCAGCACCTGGAGAGCGGCGGCGGCGAAGGCGCTGTGCTCCGGGGTCAGCTCTCCGCCTGGTATGCCCTCCGGCAGCTTGAAAAGTTCAGTCCACCTGTAATAATCCGGCTCCATTCCCGCGGCGGGGTTGAAGTAGCGCGTATTGAGCCGCAGGGAGCCGTCTTCGCGCAGTTCGGCGAGTTCGGACCTTATGAGGCCGGCATAGTCCTTTCCCGAAGTCGCCGCGGCGGACGGTATTGCGCGGGTAAAGAGGTCTTTAGCCGTTTTCAGTCCCGCGAAGGCGGCGAGGGCGGAGCATAGCCGGCCGGGAGAGTCCGGAAAGAGGATCTCTTTAAGGATCTTTATCTTTTCGCCGGAGCCTATCGCTATGGCGGCGGAGGCCCATTCCCCCGGCCCGTCGAGTACGAGCACCGCGGCGTCCTCGAAGGGCGAGCGGTAAAAGGCCGAGGCCGCCCCTGACAGAAGGTACTCGGGAAAAAGGGACAATTGGGGTTCTTCCCCCCAGGAGACCGCAGCCAGCTCTTTGTTTAAAAGGCCGCTGCCTGCCCGCTTGGCGAGGAAAGCCTGATGAGAGGAGGCCTTGAAATAAGCGGTTCCGCCGGGCGCGTTAGCCAGCCAGGTTTCAAGGAACCGTTCGTATTTAAGGAGGGGTTTCTCGTGGAAAGCTACCGCCGCCAGGTCTTTGACGCCTAATATAGTTCCTTCGGCTTCTGAGGCCCGGGAAAGAGCCTCTGTGACCGCGGAGGACGGAAAAATGCCGGGGATGTTCCGGCCGGAAAGTTCTCCCTCGGACGCTTCGAACAGAACTTTGCCGTCCCTGATCAGGGCGGCTGAAGGTTCGCTGTCGAAAGCGCAGACGCCAAGTATATACTCCGCGGCCGTGCTTTTGGGAGCAGACTTCTTTTTCTGGAATATCATGCGGCTACCGCCGTCCAGAAGCCTTCCGGGAAATTGCGGGTTTCTACCGAGAAAGCGGGGCTGCCCAGAGAGACATAGCGCTCGAGCGCCATCCCGCTGAACCGCACCTTGTCTTCCGCTCTTATGTTCATGGGGTCTGCCATCAGTCCCAGTCCCAGCGCTTTAAGCAGGGCTTCTTTTATCGCCCAGAGCCTTGTGGCCTCAGAGGGGCCGGGGTGAGGCAGTTCGGACTGGTGAAAATAATCCCGGTACCAGGCCGGGTGCCGCTCTTCAATTTTTTCAAGGTCCGCGCCCAGGAAGGCGGAGCCTGTTTTGATAGCCGCCAGGGCCCAGCCGCCGGAGTGTGAGATGGAAAGCAGCGAGCTGCCGCAGGAGGGGCGCCCGAGACTGTCGGTGGTTATTTCAAAGGACGAAAACTTTCTTCCCGGGGATTCTCCCGCAAGCAGGGTCTTTGCCGCCAGCCGCCCCGCCAGCCATTCGCTGCGGCGCTTCTCCATGCGGAAAGCGGAATGCCTGAGCGCCTCAGCCGGGGACAGCGAGTCCGCGGCCACAAGGCCTTCGACCCGGATGAACTTTATCCTGGTCTTTGTACCCGGCCAATCCTCTATTCCTTCATTTTTCATCTCGAGGCTCCCCCGCCCTAGATGGGCGTGGGGATCATCGCGTAATCGCGCAGTTCGGCTTTCAGGTTGAATTCAGAGTCGAAAGCCCAGGCGTCGTAGAGGCTGCGGTTGTCCTCGGTGCGGCCTTTGAATACTCCGTAAAGGAACAGGGTTTCCGGGTCGACCGGCTCGTGATCGTAAACTATTGCTGCGCCTATAGCGTCGGGCAGCGCCATGCTGCGGTCAAACTGTATATCGCGCCAGCCGCAGGCCTGGAAGAGGGCTTCGAATACCAGCGGGTGGAATACAAGTTTCTGGGCTCCGTTCTTCCAGAGCGGGGCGACCGGCCGTTTGAAGACGGCCAGCACGGAAGTTTTGTCCACGGAAATTATTCCGTCGAGGACCTGGAAACTCGGGCCGTGGAAATAGGTTTTGTATATGGCCTGCGCGTCGGCCTTGTATCTTTTTGATTTAGGCAGCGCAGGGTACATTGAGGTTTTCCAGCCGGAAGGCGCGTCCGCGGCTGAGAAAGCCCGGAAGTGGGTCCGGGTGGTCCCGAGGCGCAGGCCCTTGGGGCTGATAAAGTCCGACTCCAGGCGCATTTCCAGGCCGTCCTGTCCGGCCGCGACTTTGATCTTTATCTCTGCCGGCTTATTGCGGAGCAGTTTTATCGGCACCGCGAAGCGCACGCCGGTAAGTACATTCGCCGGCGCTCCGGTCATAACAGCCGCCGCTTCCGCGAAGGTTTCAAGTCCCGCCACGCCCGGCACATAAGGAGTTCCGTTTATGGAATGGTCGAGCAGGTAAGGGTCCTGTTCGAGCGAGAACTCCTTTGACGCGGAGAGGGATTCTCCCTTAAGCAGGTCTTCCACTTTTGGCGCAAAATGGAAGCCGGTCGAGGCGGAGGTGGAGAAATTGGGCTCGAAGAACAGCTGTTTGTCCCAGTCCATTTTCCCCAGGCTCCCGGAGAGGATTATCTCCGGAACCTTGCCGCAGACCAGTTCGTCTATCATGACCTGCATGCCTTCCTCCGGGTAGAGGAAGTCCATTTCCTGCGATTTCAGGAAGGCTTCCACGCCGGGCCTGGCGCCCATGCCTATCTGGGCGTAACCTGTCATGTCCACGCTTAAAGCGCGCACGCCGCGGTTGTTCTGGCTGAGGCAGAATTTGGCGATATAGTCCGAGGCCGCCGCGTAGTCGGTCTGGCCCAGGTTGCCGAACTTGCCGGCTATGGAAGAGACCATCAGCCAGAAGCCCTTTTCCTTCACCACGCCGGACTTCCACAGGTTGATAGCGGAGTCGGACTTGGTCCTGAAGATCAGCATAAACTCTTCCACGGTTTTGTCCATCGCCAGTTTTGACCTTTCGAGGCCGGCGAAGTGCACTACTCCGTCCACCTGGCCGAAGTCCGCTTTTATGTTCTGCATTACGCCTTCGAAAGCCTCGGCGTTATTGAGGTCGCAGCGGTAATAAGAAACCTTCACTCCGAGGCCGCGGATCGCCTCAAGGTTGTTGTGCATGTCGGCGGCGTCTTTGAGTTTGGTGAACTCGCGCTCAAGTATGGCGGGCGTGGGTTTCTCCGTGGTCGCTTTCAGCTCGCTCCAGAGTTCTCCGGTTTTGTAGGCCTTCAGTTCTTCCGGGCTCATGGTGGTGAGGCGTTTAGCTTTATCGCTAAGGTCTATGATGTCCAGCAATACCAAATTGGGCTTATGCTGTTCCGCCAGCATTCTGGAGAACAGGGCTCCAAGGCCGCGTCCGCCGCCGGTGATCAGCACGTTTTTGCCTTTGAGCGGGGTGGTCTGGCGGGACTTATCCAGGGTGGCCGGCTTGCCGACCAGCGTCCAGCGCTTGCCGTCCGCGTAGCCTATTTCCAGGCGCTTGTCCGAGTAAAGTATCTCGTAGAAGGTTTTCTGTACTATGACCTGGTTCGACGAGCTGGGCTCGAAGTCGAGCAGCTTCACTATGCTGTTCTCGAATTCTTTCCGCAGGCACAGGGTCGGGCCGTGGATAGCGCCGTAGATTGGGTCGTAGGCGTCCGAGGTCTTGTAACCGAAGCCTCCGTCCAGCGTGGTAACTACCGCCAGGAACGTGGTCTGGCCCTGGTCCGCCTTCAGCAGGCCCGCGCCCAGGTATTTGGCCGCAAGGAACAAAGGCAGGGCGTAGCGCTTCAGGTCGTCCATGGCCGCGGTTTCCCGGGAGAGAGACTTTACCATGCAGCCGGGCAGGTATACTATACCCTGCGTGTCCGGGTGTTCCGCTGCGAAGCCGGTCAAAGTTTTCTCGAGGGCTGCGACGTCCTTGAAGTCTACCGTTATAGAGTCCTTTATCTTTGTCTTGGCAGGGGTAAAGATATACGAATTCGCCCTGTGCTTGTTGAGCTCCGCGCGGAAAGCCTTGGCCAGGTCCAGGTCCTCGGCGAATATCGCCACCGGCCGCTTGGGGGCCAGTTTCTTTATTACTTCCTGTTCAACCGGGGCCTGTATGACTATGGGTACATGGCGTATATGGCGCTTGGGATATTCCTGCCTGGGCGGCTTCGCGGCCGCGGTTTTCGCGGGAGCGGAGTTGAGGTCCAGCAGCTCGGGCTGCGAGGGCTTCGCGGCCTTCGGCGCCGGAGCCGGCGCAGTCGCGGCCTGACCCTCGATTTTCGGTCCACGATTTTCGACAGTTCCCCCCTTTTCTTCGAGGACGTATTTTATGCAGTGCCTTATGGTGGGGTAGTCTTTAAGGGAAACATTGTCTTTGCGGGGTATAGAGTAATGCTCGCGCAGGGCGGCGAAGAGCTCGGCCTGCTTGACTGTGTCTATGCCGAGGTCGGCTTCCATGTCGAGGTCCAGCTCCAGCATGTCTTTCGGGTAGCCGGTTTTGTCGGCTATCATCGTCAATATTTCAGCCCGGACAGTGTCTTCGTCAACAGAAGAAATCGAAGATCGAGAATCGATAATCGGGGCAGGGGCGGCTTT
>MNUR01000034.1 GCA_001871115.1 Elusimicrobia bacterium CG1_02_56_21
TGCAGTATTTTTTGCGCCATTTAATTATTATTTTTTTGAGGAAAACAAAAAATGCAGAAACCGGAAAAACCGCAGAACGGGGACCCACGGAGCCGCCCGAATAAGGCCGTATTCATTATTACTTTCGGATGCCAGATGAACGAGGCGGACTCGGAAGATATTGCGGCGTCTTTCAGGCGGCGCGGGTATATGCTTACCGAAGACATTAAGAAGGCCGACGCCGTGGTGGTGAACACCTGCACCGTGCGGCAGCGTGCGGAGGACAAGGCCATCTCGCAGATAGGCCGCTTGCGCAAGTGGAAACTGGCCAAGCCTGAGGGCAAGCTGTTCGTTGTGGGCTGCGCGGCGCAGAAACTGGGGGGGAAAAACCTCAAAGGGCGCTTTCCCTTCGTAGACGAAGTGGTAGGCGCCAAGGCCATAGAGAGCTTTGAGGACGCGCTGGTGACGCAGCTGGGCCCCACGCCCGAGACCGAGACCGCCCACCAGAACCTGTTCCGCTCTCCACAGACCGCCTATGTCACCATCATGCGCGGCTGTTCGCTGAAATGTTCCTACTGCATAGTGCCGGCCGTGCGCGGGCCGGCGGTGTTCCTCTCGCCCGCCGCGGTGCTGAAAGACGCCGCGGACAAGATCGCCGCCGGCGCCAAAGAAATAGTGTTGCTGGGCCAGACCGTGAATTCCTACAAGCACGGGCAAACCACGTTCTCCGAACTCTTAAAGGAAGTACTGGCGCTGCCCGGGCTGGAGCGCCTGCGCTTTATGAGCCCGCACCCGCTCTATTTTGAAGACGATTTCACCGCCCTGCTGGGACGGGAGAGGAAACTTGCGCGCTATATACATCTGCCGGTGCAGAGCGGCTCGGACAGGCTCCTTAAACTTATGCGCCGGGGTTATACCCGGAGTCAGTACCTGGCCCTGCTTTCCCGGCTGCGCGCGGCGGCGCCGGGCCTGGCCGTCTCTACGGATTTCATAGTGGGTTACCCCGGGGAAACTGAAGAAGATTTCCAGGACACGCTTTCTATGGTTAAGGAAGGCCGGTTCACCATGGCCTACTGCTTCAAATATTCCCCGCGCTCCGACAGGCCCGAAATGGCCGCCACATTAAGCGAGCCCGGAATAGAGGCCAGGCTGGAGAAACTGCTGGAAGCGGTTAAAATAAATTCACGCGTAATTTTAAACGAAAGAATTGGTAAAATAGAGGAAGTTCTTTTTGAGACAGAAACTTACGGCCGGGCCTCGGGCAATTTTGCCGTAAGGGTGAAGGCCGGGGGGGAGCCCGGGAAGGTCGCAAGAGTTCTGGCGACAGGGGCCGAGAAAAATTCTTTGATGGGGAAGGTTTTATGACTAAAAAAAACAAAGTAGTTAAAGAAAGACGGCAACACGTCCGCCTACCCATGCTCCACGGCATCCTTGAGCCGGTAGAAATAGAATTCTATACCACCGATACCCACGGCCAGTCCGTACCGCAGCCCGCTATCCTCGCGGATCTTTCCGCGGGCGGAATGCGCCTTATAACCTTTATGGCGCCTCCCCACACCAAGGAGCTCAATATAATACTGAAGCTCAACGGAACCAAGGAAATGCCGGTCACCGGCAATATCTCCTGGGTAAAAGACAAGGGCGGCGTTTTCATGAACGGAATTTCCTTCTCCCACATAGGGCCGGAAGACCACAAGTGCATAAACGAAATGGCCGAGGATTACTCCGACTGCGACACCCGCGCCGCTCTGAAGCTGCCGGAAGTCTGCGTGGAAACCTGCCGGGCAAACGGCCTGTGCAACAAGCCCCAGAAAGACGAGCCCCTGTTCGGGAAGAAATAGATAGCAGCCGGTAGCCAGTAACCCGTAACCAGTTTAATTGATAAGCGGCCTTATCCTTAACTGATTACCGGTTACTGGTTACTTTCACAATGTCCCTTCAACCTCTCAAACCGATCACCCTGATGGGGGCTAACGCCTCCGGAAAAACGGAGATAGCCCTTGAGCTCGCCCGCCGCCTTGGCGGTGAAATAATCTCCGCCGATTCAAAACAGATCTACAAATCACTCGAAGCCGGCACGGCCAAGCCGCACGGAAGCTGGACGAAAACCGAAGCCGGAAAGTTTTACCTGGTGGATGGCATCCCCTACCACATGGTAGATACCCTCAACCCCCGGGCCACCTACGACGCGGGCTCATTTGTAAAAGAAGCAAAAAAGCTGGTCCCGGAAATATGGGCCCGCCGCAAAGTCCCGCTAATGGCCGGCGGCACGGGCATGTACGTGCAGGCCTTCTGGAACGGGATGGACATCTTGCCTGGTGCGGACCCCGTGATCAGAGCCGAGCTGGCGGCGGTGGCCGAAAGCCGCGGCCGCGAAGCACTGCACGCGGAACTGGCCTCAATAGATCCGGCGGCGGCTCTGCGCATCCCTCCCGGGAATATACAGCGCGTAATGCGCGCCATAGAGATAACCCGCCTGGCAGGAAGGCCCGTGTCCCAGATCTGGTCCGGCAGGTTCTTTAACGCCCTTCCCGTACACGAGGGGAAATTTATTTTCATAAAGTGGCAGAAAGACCTGCTCGCCGAGCGCGTAAAACGGCGCACCGCCGAGCGCTTTGAACAATGGGCCGCCGAGACGAGAGAACTTACTGGCAATGGCTATGCCGCGGACTGTCCCGGGCTTAAGACGCTGGGCTACCCGCAGATCCTGGACTACCTTGCCGGGAGAATTACAAAACCTGACGCGATACGGTTTATAACGGCGGCCTCCATGGCCTACGCCAAGAGGCAGAATACCTGGTTCGGCCGCTACCGCAACGCTACCCTGCTGGAGCTTAAAAGTTTTAAAGACTACGACCCCGCCGCCCTGGCCGAAAAGATACTTAATCTATGAAAGTAATACTGGTAACGGCGGAGCTTAAGAAAAAACGTCCCGGCCGGTACGGAGCGGCTTCGCTCGAAGAACTTTGGCGCCTGGCCGAGACCGCGGGGATGGAGCCTGTTAAAAAGATCAGCGTACGCCTGCAGGCCTGGAACCCGGCAACCCTGGTAGGCTCCGGCAAGGTACAGGAATTTAAAGAGCTTGTGAAGGAAACAGGGGCGGAAGCGGTGATCTTCGACGAAGAGCTCTACCCGGCCCAACTGCGCAACCTCGAGCGCGCCCTGGGAGTTCCCGTAGCGGACCGGCCCCGCCTGATAATACAGATCTTCGCACTCCGCGCCCGCACCAGGGAAGGCAAGCTGCAGGCCAGGCTGGCCGGATTCTCCTACGCGCTTTCCCGCGTGGCCGGAAAGGGCGGGGGCATGGACCAGCAGCATGGAATGATAGGCGGCCGCGGCAGCGGAGAAAAGCAGATAGAGTACGAACGCAGGACGATACGCGTTAAAATAGCGGAACTGCAGAAAGAGATAGAAGGCATAAAGCGCGAGCGCCACACCCAGCGCGGCAAACGCGACGCCGTGCCTATGCCGCAGGTCTCCATAGTCGGCTATACCAACGCCGGAAAATCCACGCTGCTCAATTACCTCACCGGGAACCTGCACGGGATCTATGCCGACGACAAACTGTTCGCCACGCTGGACCCGACAACCAAGCGCGTGCGCCTCCCCTCCGGGGGCTGGGCCCTTTTTACGGATACGGTAGGCTTCATACAAAAACTCCCTCACGACCTTATTGCCGCCTTCCGGGCCACCCTTGAGGAGATACTCTACAGCGACCTGATACTTCACGTCCACGACCTCTCCTCCCCGGAGGCGAAGCAGCAGCATGCCGCCGTTAAAGCCACCCTTGAGGAACTGGGCACAAAAGATATCCCGGTCATAAACGTCTTCAACAAAGCCGACGTAGTAAAAGACCCCTCGGTCTCCGCCTGGGCCCCGGTGCGGCTGCGCCCGATCCTGGTTTCCGCCCGCACGGGGAGCGGCATCAAAGAACTGATGGCCGCCAGCGAAAAAGCCCTGGCGCGCCGCTGGGGGGAATACGAGCTTTCAGTACCGGCCGGGTCAAAAGGCCTGATCAAAGAGATCTATTCGGCCTGCCTTGTAAAAGAAGCTGTCTACGGCTCGAAAGAAGTTAATTTTAAATTTAAAGCCACCCCCGAAAACTACGCCCGTATAAACAAGAAAGTTCAGGAAGAGAAAAGCTCCCGATAGCCGGGAGCCCTATAGCCGCTATGTTTGAATCGTCCATTTCCATCATCATAGCTACAGATTATGGACGCAATAGCTCCGGTTTTCAAGTCAAAACAGGTTTCACGCTCATCTTGCGTTAGAAACCGGGAAATTTTCAGGCTCATCCCGCATTGAATAATTCTCCGAGTTCTCGTCCTGCTTATCTTTTTGCTATAATAAATACTCAGTCTTGACTCGCCCCACCGGGGCGTGGCTCAATGGTAGAGCGCTCGCTTGGGGTGCGAGAGACTGCGGGTCCGATTCCCGCCGCCCCGATGAGACGGGTCAAGACAGGAAAACCAGCCGGTAAGGCTGGTTTTTTTATTGCCCGCAAAACTAATAAAAATATGAGCGGGGGAGAAGAAGAAGCGCTTTTTTTGTTGTAGAATACCACTATGTTCCCCGCGAAAGCGGTGAATTAAATTCAGGCTTGCGCGGGAAAGATCCCGGCGAGGAGAATACTATGAACCGCAGATCCATACTTGCAGCGGCCCTGGTGTCAGGGCTTATAACAAACCTCCCGGCAGCGGATACCAAAAAGTCCGCGCCGTCTCCTGCCGCCAGCGCAAACACAATAGCCTTTAAGTTTTATTCAAAGGAAGCGGCCAAGCCGGGGAATATTTTCTTCTCCCCTTACAGCATAAACACCGCCTTCGCCATGGCCTACGAAGGAGCCCGGGGCAAAACAGCGCGCGAGATAGCGTCCGTATTCTCCTTTCCCGAAAATGCCGAAGAGCTGCGCCTCTTCCAGGCAAGCCTTAAAAAAGACCTTGCTGCGGCGGCTAAAGGCGCCGAGTTCAAACAAGCCAACTCTTTCTGGGCCCAGCAGGGTTACAAATTCCTGCCAGCTTACCTTAAAAACCTCCGGAGTTCCTACGACGCGGAGGCCCGCCTGGTAAATTTCAAAGAGAAAGCTGAAGAGGCCCGCGAAGAAATAAACAGCTGGACCGCAAAACAGACGATGGACAGGATAAAGGATCTTTTCCCGGAAGGTTCGCTCAACCCGCTCAGCCGCCTGGTCCTGGTCAACGCGGTATATTTCAAGGCAACCTGGCAGGTCCCTTTCAGCAAGGAGATGACTTTCGAAGCCGACTTCACTAAAACCGGGGGGGAGAAGGTAAAGGTAGAAATGATGTCCGCGCCCGGCACTAGGCAGGCCGGATATTACGAGAACGGGGAACTCCAGGTACTGCGCCTGCCTTACAAGGGCGGCGGGCTTTCCATGCTTGTGCTCCTGCCCGTTAAAGGAAAGACCCTGGCCGATACGGAGAAAACC
This sequence comes from Elusimicrobia bacterium CG1_02_56_21, assembly GCA_001871115.1. Classification (GTDB taxonomy): domain Bacteria; phylum Elusimicrobiota; class Elusimicrobia; order Elusimicrobiales; family UBA9959; genus UBA9959. The sequence continues at coordinate 5,426 of MNUR01000034.1, forward strand.
CTCACGGAAAGCAAACTGGCCTCGCTGCGCAAAAGCCTTACAGAACAGAAGGTTAAAGTTTTCCTGCCTAAGTTCACCTTCAGCTCCGGCTACACTCTCAACGGAGCGCTGTCAAACCTGGGGATGCCCGCGGCTTTCACGGACGCGGCGGACTTCTCCGGCATGGACGGGACAAGAAAACTTTTCATCCAGAAAGCTTTCCACAAAGCTTTTGTGGAAGTTAACGAGGAGGGAACCGAAGCCGCCGCGGCCACGGGAGTGGCGATGGGCCTGAAGTCCATGGCCTTCGACTTCGCGATGTTCCGCGCCGACCGCCCTTTTATGTTTCTTATCGAGGATTCAAAAACCGGCCTGATACTTTTTATGGGCAGGATGGAAGAGCCGGAAGCGGGCGGCAAGTAAGCCGGCCCGGCGGTTTTGCCGGGGCGTATTTACTCCGCCGTGAACCCGGCTTTCTCGACGGCCGCCTTTAGCTCTTTAAGGGCGGTCTTTTTTTCGTCAAATTCAACGGCGGCCTGGGCCTGCTCCAGGCTGACTTCCACCGACACCACGCCCGCCACCCGTTTAAGCGCGTTCTCTACTCCGGCGCGGCAGCCGCCGCAGGTCATCCCTTTAACCTTTATTATTTCTTTCATTGCGTGTCCTCTCTTTATTAAATTATGACATAAGTCCGCGCCATATGCCATACCGCGCGGCGGCCTTTTCAATCCGCGGAAAAACGCCGTTATGCCCCGCGGCCCGCTACCTGCTATAATTTCAAGATGCAAACGGCGAAGCCTGTCTATCCTTTAAAAGTAGCGCTCATCTACGGCGCCAATCCTTCCGGTCACTACTCGGCCGCCAAAGCTGTCGCTGAATTTCTGCCGCCCTGCATAGTCGAACCCGTCTTCGTGGACCTCTCGGAAGTCTATCCCGACTTCGGCCCTTTCGTGGCAAAAACTTACCTGCAGCTGCTCAGCAAAACCCCGGCCGTCTGGGATTATGTCTACGACAATAATTTCGTGGCCCTCGCCGCGAGCGCGCTCAGGGAGTCTATACTCCCCTTCTCTTCCCAGAAGCTCGCCGACCTCCTGATAAAGAGGAACATCCACGCCGCTATTTCTACGCAGGCTTTTTCCTCGCTGCTCATAACAAAGAACAAGCGCCTGGACAGCCTGCCGCTTTTTTCCGTGCTTACGGATTTCTGCGCCCACGCCTACTGGCCTCCTAAAGGCGTAAGCGCCTACTTCGCCCCCGAGAAATCAGCGGAGGCCCTGCTCAGGAAAAAAGGGATAGCTCCGGAAAAGATCTTCCTCACCGGGATACCCGTGCGCAAAGAATTCACGGGGCCCCAGCCCGGCAAGGCCGCGGCCAGGAAGGCGCTGGGCCTGGCGCCCAAGCTGTTCACCGTTCTGATAACCGGGGGAAGCCGCGGCCTCGGGGACCTGTTCTCCGCGGCGCAGGCCCTCAAGCCGCTACTGGGCCGGATACAGGCGGTAGTGCTTTGCGGCAGCAACCGCAGGCTGGCCCGCCAGGCGGAAAAAGAACTGGACGCTAAAAAGTTCCTGCATTTTGTCGACTTTACCGACACGCCCGCGCTCTACTATGCCGCGGCCGACCTGGTGGTAGGCAAGCCGGGCGGGATTACCCTGGCTGAAACCATGGCCCTGGCCAAACCCTTCCTGATCTATTCGCCCCTGCCCGGGCAGGAAGAAAGAAACACAACCTTCCTCCGCCGGCACAAGCTTGCCGAAACAGCGGCCTCCCCGGAGCAACTGGCGCCGCTTATAAAAAAATACCTCAACGCCCCCCAGGCCCTGGCCCTGGCTTCCCGCCGGCTTGCAGGGCACTCCAGGCCGCACGCGGCCAGGAACATAGCCGCTAAAATAATAGAGCTGCTGACCGGAAACGGCGGCTAGCCGCCCGGCCGCAAAAAAACCCGGGCGGCGTGGACCGGCGGGAAGAAAAAGAGAGCTTCTTAGCGCCTATTTTTGGGGAAGCCTGCCGGCTTTTGGTATAATATCAGGGTAGTAAAAACAGTTATTATTTTCAAAATCGGGGCGTGGCTCAGCTGGTAGAGCGCTCGCTTCGGGTGCGAGAGATCGGGAGTTCAAATCTCCCCGCCCCGATTTTACACTTCCTTCAACCCTCCCGCACTTCCTTAATAAACATTTCTATTCTGCCCTGTTGCACTGTCAATACCTGCTTGCTAGCCTATATCCTATTTAGTATTATTTAAAAGCAGTTCAAGGATAACCTTTATGCGTTTAAGCTTCAGAGTTTCAGGCAGCGTGCAGGGAGTGGGCTACCGCTGGTTTGTAAAAGAAACTGCGGAAAAGCATAATGTCTCCGGCTGGGTGCGCAATATCCCGGACGGCTCGGTGGAAGGGGAGGCTCAGGGCGGAGTTCCGGAGCTTGACGGGTTCCTGAAGGAAATAAAAACAGGCCACCCCCACGCGAAGATAGAGAATACTGAAACGCAGGAAATGCTGGACCAGGAAAGCACCGAAAAAGATTTTCATATTAAACCCACGGTTTAAACGAGGCAAAAATGGCTGAAGAAAAAGACGCGGAAGCCCGGAAAGGGCAGAACCAGGAAAAAGAAGAAAAGAGCAAAAGCCCTGAAAAAGAAAAACTGGGCGCTATAAACATAGACTCCACCAACCAGTATATCCGGAAGATCAGCCAGATAGACCACAAAATTTCCCGCGAAGAGTCGCATGAACTGTGGAAGCGCGTAAAGCGCGGCGACCGCCGCGCCAAAGAGCGCATAATGGAGCTTAACCTTAAACTGGTCATCCCGATAGCCAAGCGTTTCCTTTACCAGGGCGCCGACCTGATGGACCTGGTGGAAGAAGGCAATTTGGGCCTGCTCCACGCCATCGACAAATTCGAACCGAGCAAGGGCTACCGCTTCTCCACCTACGCTTCCTACTGGGTGGAGCAGTACGTCCGCCGCTCCGTAGAAGAAAATTCCAAGACCATCCGCATCCCGCCGCACGCGTGGACCGCGCTGCGCAAGTGGCTCAAGCAGTGGGACGCCATGCACGGCAAGCTGGGCCGCGATCCGACCATGGCCGAGATGGCCAAGCACATGCACTGGAACGCCAACCAGGTGCGCACCGCCCTCAACGCCTCCGAGATCGTCACCGGGCTGTCCTCCATGGAGACGCCCCTCTCGAGCAGCGACGGCATGGACGATACCGTGGGCGACACGCTCAGGGACACCGACTCCTCCTCCCCCGACAACCTTATCTCCATCCTGCGCCTGCACGACGACCTTAAAGACGCTCTGCTTGAAATAGGCGAGAGGGAGCGGATGATAGTGGAGTTCCGCTACGGCCTGACCGGGCAGACCCCGATGACCTTGAACGACATAGGCAAAAAGCTGAGCCTCAGCCGCGAGCGCGTGCGCCAGATAGAGGAACGGGCGCTTCTGCGCCTGCGCCGCGTAGCCGCGAAGATGGGCCTTATTGAACTGGGCCGGCGCCCCGACCATACCAACCTGCAGCCCGGCTGGCAGCAGCCCAAGGTCAAGACGGACATACTGGGCGACGCGATCCCCACCAAGCCTTACGCGCCCCGCAAGATATTAATGCAGCCCGCGGCGCCGGCGGCAAAGAAAACCGCGGCAAAAAAATCCACCAAAAAGAAAAAATAAGCGGGGTATATATGAACCAAGCGATAACCGCCGGCGACCTGGCCGCAAAGATAAAAACCATCATCCGCGACGTACCGGATTTCCCAAAGAAAGGAATAATATTCAAAGACATCACGCCGCTGCTGGCCGACCACGCGGCTTTCTCGGAAATGATAAACCACTTTTCAGCGCAGTTCAAAGACGCCGGCATAACCAAGGTCCTGGGAATAGAAGCGCGCGGCTTCCTGCTTGCGGCCCCTATAGCCCTGGAGCTGGGCGCCGGCCTTATCCCGGTGCGCAAAAAAGGTAAGCTTCCCTACAAAACAGTGGCCGCCACCTACGCGCTGGAATACGGAGAGGACACCCTTGAAATGCACGAAGACGCAGTAAAGTCCGGAGACAGGGTGCTTATAGTGGACGACGTGCTCGCCACCGGCGGAACCGCCGCGGCGGTCTGCACCCTGGTAGAGAAACTGGGCGCGGAAGTTTCCGGCATAGCGATGATGATAGAGCTTGAGTTCCTCAACGGCCGCGCCAAGATGGGTGACCGCAACGTCTATTCTTTGATAAAATACCAGTAGTACCACAAATCGTCACCCGCAAAGTTGCTGTAAGCGGCGGGTGCTGCCTCCGCGCA
>MNUR01000098.1 GCA_001871115.1 Elusimicrobia bacterium CG1_02_56_21
CTCTTCGTGCACGCAGGCTCTCGCCCTGGTACGGCAGACGGGCTCCCGGGACCCGCTTTATCTTCTTTTTGACGATTGGTTTTGTCATCCTGAAGAGATACCTGCGAGCTTTGAATCTTTTATGCGGGGGCTTGAGCGGCCCGGGCAGGTAGAGGAATTATCGGCTACGAAATATACGCGCTATCTGCGCGTATCGGGGACCGGCCGCCCTTTATGATATATTTTCATAATCCACACTACGCTTCTTTCTACGGGACCAACGTGTTTAACGCTCTGACGCGCCGGTTTAATCACCGTAAATATTGGTATATAGGCCGGTATATCCTCAGCCAGGCGGAAAAGGATGTAGGTATACTTATCAATCTCGAACAGAATTCCTTCGCCATGTTCTTCACTTACAAGGTTCCCTTCCTTAACAGGATAGTAACTCTCTGTGAGCTTGCGGTCTGGCTGGTACTAAACCGCGTTAATCCGTTTAAGGTCCCGGTGCGTTTTTCCACCGGCTGTCTGACAAGCGGGGATGTTGTGGTGGTCTTCGCTTTTGACAATCTGCAGCGCCCGGTCAGCCTGCTTGAGGAATTGTCAAAAACCCCCTGCGTGAAAGTAGTCCACATGACACATTACTTATTTGATACTTCCCGGGTGTCCGCCCACGCGGAAAAGCTGGGGGCGGTGTTCTTCGCGGCAGAGAGCAACCTTACTAAATATCCGTATTTCGCGCATTATTTCCCGTACTATTGCCGCGATACTTATCTTCTCCCATTTATTCCGCAGCCGAGGTTTTCCCGCAGAAAGTCTTTTTCAGAGCGCAATCTGAAGTGCCTGGCCCTGGGGACGCTCACAATTCTCAGGAAGAAAGAGGAGACAAAAGACGTAATGGATTTTTTTGGAACCGACTGCGTACATCCAATGCGCCGGGCGATCTATGAGAACCGGGATTCAATGCGCGATATGATCGCCAGCAGCGTCAGCTTATATAACGCCGACGCGCCGTCCAAAGACGTTAAGGCGCAGCAGAATGTTCTGGCCAAGGCTTACTCCGCGCTCTGGAATCTTATCAATGCGAAGCAGAAGAAGTATTTTTCCTTTAGCGCGGCCGACCAGTTCAATAAATACGCCATGTTTGTGGTGCCTGAGGAAATAAATAATCTTCCCGCGATGGGTTGGGTCGAAGGGATGGCCTGCGGTTCAGCCTATATCGGCCTGGACGACCCGATGTACACCGACCTGGGGCTGCGCCCCGGCGAGCATTACATTTCTTACGACAATACGCTGCAGGGGCTGCTGGACGTCATAAAGCATTATCAGAAAAATCCCGCCGAGCTTGAGCGCATAGCCGAAAACGGGTACAGATTTGTGACGGAGCTCCTGAACGGGCCCCGGGCCGCTGCCGTCTTCCTGGCCGACCTCCGGGAACTGGCGGCGCAGGCGGCCGCGGGCACTCCCCCGGAAAGCCTGAAGTTCAGCTCTTCTTTTGTAAAGGCAGAAAAATGACCTCCGTTTCCCCGTTCAGAACCCTGCTCAAAGGCTCGGCCATAGCTTTCTCCGGCAATGGCCTGATCTACGCACTCGCTTTTGTTTTCCAGATAATGCTGGTGCGCCTGCTCGGCACCGGCGGCTACGGTACCTGGGGTTTCGCTTTTACGCTGATGCTCACGGTGGCCCAGCTTAGCACCCTTGGCCTGGGTTTCGCCTCTATTTACTTCGCCTCGCGCGGCAGCTCTGCGGTTCCGTCCCCTGCCTCGGTCTCCCGTATAGCCATAGTCTCGGTGCTCTTCTTTTCCGGGGCCGCGGCGCTATTTTTACCGGCTGCCGCTTATTTATGGATAGTTCCCGCCTACCACTTTGAAAATATAGGTCCCCTCATTTATATTCTTTCCGCCGGGGTCCCTATAGTGGCCTTCGTAAGCATAGCGGAATCAATTTTCAGAGCGCACCATGACGCCTCCGCGGCTTTCAAGATGAAGCTGGTGCCCGAAGCCCTGAAGGTGATGGTGATCCCGGCGGCCCTGCTCCTGTTCGGAGTGGATACCCGGGTGGTAGCCGCGTCTATGCTCCTGGTGCTCGCGGCCCCCGCCGTTTACGGGGCCTATATGCTCAATAAGCTGGTGGTCCCGCTCCGCGCGCTGTGGCCTGCCAGGGATTTTCCGGCCGCGGCCATCCCCCTGCTGGCGTATTCCCTGCCTTTTTTCCTGCACGAAGTCTTAATGATGCTGCGCGACAGGGCTGATACTTTTATTATCGGCTATATTTCAACGGCCAGTTATCTGGGGATATACAGGGGCGCGTATGTGCTGGCCGCGATGGTGGCTTTTATTCCGAACGCTGTGGCCTACCTGCTGTTCCCCCTGATGAACAGGATAGTCAGCGAGCAGGGCAGGGAGGAACTGGCGGAGTTCGGCGAGCGGACTATAAAAGTGCTGATCTACGGCGGGATCCCGGTTGTGGTTACAATAATTATTTTCGCGCGCCAGCTTATGACGCGGGTGCTGGGCCCGGATTTCCTTGCGGGTGAAAGGGCTCTCCTCCTCCTTACCCTCTCTTCAGGTGCCGGGCTGTTCCATGTTTTTTATGGCCACGTGCTCGCGTCCAAGAACCGCGTGAAGCTGCTGCTGCTTGCGAATGCGCTGGCCTTCGTGGTTAACCTGACACTGAATATTCTGCTTATACCCGGCTACGGCATAACCGGGGCCGCGGCTGCCAGCCTGGCCAGCTCCATTTTGCTGACCCTGCTGGCCGCGCGCTTCGCTTCTGCGGCGCTTCAGCAGTTTATTTTCCCGGTCAGGACCGCAGGCGCGCTGCTGGCGGCTTTAGGTTTCGTGGCCGCGGCTTATATTTTCAGGGACAGGAGCATTTTTATCTCCTCCGCCCTTTGTGTATCTTTTTATGCCGTCTGGGCCGCCTGGCTGGCGGTTTTTGAACGGGCTGAAATGACTAAAGCGCTGGAGAATCTGCGCTCCTTCGTGCAGAAGAAGAGGGGGGGCTGAGATGGCGGAATCCGCCCGTTTCGGGTTTGGCGAAAATTGGAAAGCATATATAGCTTCCCTGGACGAGGATCGTATACTTGCCGCAGAGCGGTCGCTTAAAGATATCTTGGGGAAAAAGGCCTTGGCCGGTAGAACATTTGCGGATATTGGCTGCGGCAGCGGGCTGTTTTCCCTGGCCGCCCTCCGGCTCGGGGCGGCGCGCGTAGCGGCTTTTGATTATGATAAGAACAGCGTCGCGGCTGCTATGGCCGTGAAAGCCAGGTTCGCCGCCGGCGCGGAGAACTGGACGATAGAGAGGGGATCCATACTTGACGAGGAGTACGCGGCCTGCCTTGGGAAATTCGACTGCGTATATTCCTGGGGGGTGCTGCATCATACCGGGGCGATGTGGCGGGCAGTGGATATCGCCTCGCGCATGGTCAAACCCGGGGGTATATTCTTTATAGCGCTATATAATGATCAGGGGTTAATCAGCGCTTTCTGGAAAGCCGTTAAAATAATTTATAACCGCCTGCCTGTTCCTGTCCGGCCGGTTTATGCCGCTGTTTTTTTTGTCCGCTTCTGGCTTATCCCTTCCCTGAAGGACCTGCTGCACGGGCGCTTTTTCTCTACTCTTAGGTCTTACCGCGGCCGAAGAGGGATGTCCGCCTGGCATGATGTTGTCGACTGGGTCGGCGGCTTCCCGTTTGAGGTGGCCTCTGTTAAGGCGGTAGCGGATTTCTGCGCGGAGCGGGGATTTTCCCCGGTAACCGTGCGAAGCGTCCGTGGACACGGCTGCAATGAATTCGTTTTTAAAGCGGGGCCCCCGCCTTTGCCTCAGGCCTGAACCGGCCCCACTGGGCAGATGCGCATAAAGGGAGCAGCAGGCAAAGGGCCGTTATTTGTGTCTTCATTTTGTTCCAAAAGTTACATTTCCCAGCTCTATCGGCTCGCGTTTTTTTGCGTCCAGGGCTATCAGGTAAAAGCTGTAAAAAATAATTGCGGAGCCGGCCAGGAAGATCGCTTTGGCTACGCTCCCGGGATGCGCTATCAGGCCCAGCTCTGTTAAAAGATAGGTCCAGTCATGCTCGCCTCCTCCCACCAGCGGCAGGGACTGTTTTATAGCGTCCCCGGCGTAGATGCTTATGTTAAGCAGGTTCTGTCCTATCCAGAAAAGGCAGAGCTGCCAGGCCAGATTGGCGCCCTGGCGCATGAAATGAATCAGGCAGACGGCAGGGATAAGCAGCTGAAAAATAGTTCCTCCCAGCATCATTATAAACCGCCCGAAAAACCCGAGGAAAACATGACCCGCTTCATGCGCGGCCAGGTTTACGAAGTCCAGGAAGGAAAAATAATCTTCTTTCCCGAACCAGCGTGTATAAAATAAAAAAAGTCCGGCAATGATCATAACCCTGGCCCAGAGGCGGAAAGCGGGGCGTGTCTCGCCGTCAGTCAGTATTTCTGAAGCAGAGCGGCCAGCAGCCGCTGACAATATCTTGCGCACTTTTACAGCGGTGCGCACTTCTTCCGGTATATGGAGCTTTTTATAGCAAGCTCCGCAGAATTCACTGTCGGGAGCGTTAGCCGCCGCGCAGTAAGGGCAGTTTATATTGTCGGGAATATCCTGAGAACTCTGCATGGCTATAATTATATTAATAAAAAAGGCCGGGCTTTCGGGCCCGGCCTTTTTAAGCTGGTTTAATCCCGCTTACCTGTAGTACCTGTCAGGGTTGTAGATGAAGTAGAAGTCAAACGGGTCCAGGCGGGGCAGGGAGACGTAGCGATCTCCCTTTTCGTCGGTCTTCTCTTCCAGTTCAAAGCCGGGCATACGGCTCATGAACCGCCCCTCTTTATTATCGTCAGGATTTTTTACTATGCCTGTCTCTTCGATTTCATCCACGACGCTGGTGGCCCATTTGTAGGTTACGGCGCTGTCCCCGAATTCCTCCCAATCGCCGTCAGAATTTTTTTCATACATTTTTTTGCGAAGAGCTTCCGGAGCCATCCCTACCTTTTTGCTTAAGGGGATAAGCAGGCGGCGCTCCCATTCTTTTGCCATTTCCAGCTGCTCTTTCATCTGGGTCATGTTGCCCCTGGAACCGGAGGACATCTGGTGGTGAAGTATGATCGCATTAGGGTAGACATATGACTGGTCGGCCAGGGTGGTTATGATAGCCGCCATGCTGGCGGCATAGGATTTAACCACTACGCTGATTGGGGCCCTGCTGGCCTGCATAGCTTTGACTATGCGGTAGCCCGCCATTACTGAGCCGCCGGGGCTCATGTCTATGACTATGAAGATAGGCTGGGTTGAGATATTGTTGAAGTAGTGAATACGCTCGGTCACGTAGTCCGCTATCCCGGAGTAGATGGGGCCGTTAAGGGCTATCCGCCGGTCGCTTATTATGAGTTTCCCATTTTTGAAAGGCTGACTGGTGTACACGGGCTCTTTGTTGCTTTCAGTTTTCCATTCAGCTTTCTTCTTGCGGGTCTCGATATCAGCCTCGAGCCTGGTTATTCGGGCGTCCATGTTCATTCTTTCAATTTTAAGGGTGCGCTCTTCAAGGTCAAGGCGTTTAAGCTTGAGGTCTATTTCGTTCTTTTCGCTGCTATAGGCGATCAGGTCGGCGCGCTCTTTCTCGGCGTTAAGGTTGTTCTGGGCCCTGAGATTCTCTATGCGGATGGACAGTTCGTTCATCAGCAGGTTGTTCTTTTCGTCGGCGAGTTTGTTGTCCAGGGTCAGCTTGGCCAGTTCTTCGCCTTTGGCGCTGGAGAGAGCTTTGGCTTGCTCGGCAAAGAGCTTGTTCTGGGCGGCCAGCTTCTGGTAATCGGTTTCCAGTTTCTCTATTTCGGCCTTGCGTTTTTCTTCGTTCAGCTTATTCTCCGAAAAAGTGCGGGAGAGTTCCGCTTCCAGCGCCGCGGTTTTATTTTTTTGTTTCTGGACTTCCAGTTCATACTGGGCTTTCAGCTCCTCTTTTTCAAAATTCAGCTGCTGCAGTTTTTTCTTCAGCCTCTGGTCGGCCAGTTGGTTCTCGGCGGTAAGTTTTGCGAGCTCGGCCTGTTCGGGGGAGGGCGTAGGGGCGGGTTGTACCGTCACTTTGGCGGAGGCCTGATCTTTGGCGGCCGCCGGCAGGGCCAGGGCGCAGCAGAGTAGCGCGGCGGCTGCGGATAAAATATGGATACTGCGTTTCATTGTGACCTCCATCGCTGTTTTATCAGCATAAATAATAACGGTTGTCGGGCCGGTTGTCAATGAACCGTCCGGCTTTGGCCCGGGCAATTTAAAAGCTGCTTTGCGATCGCGGAGCGGGGGGCATGCTTTATAAACGCGTATAAAAATTGTTTAATGTAGCTACTATGCTCAAAAAACTCCTTGAAACCTTTATAGGCTCCAAAAGCGTACGCTCTATGAAGACCATCCAGCCGGTGGTCGACCGGATAAACGCGCTCGAGGATGAAATTTCAAAACTTTCCGACGAAGAACTTAAGGCCAAAACCCCCGAATTCAGGGAGCGCCTGGCCAAAGGCGAGACGCTTGATGATTTGCTTCCCGAAGCCTTCGCCTGCGTGCGCGAGGCCTCAAAGCGCGTGCTCAAGATGCGCCATTACGACGTACAGCTTATAGGCGGCATAGTTCTTCACCGGGGCAAGATAGCCGAAATGCGCACCGGCGAGGGCAAGACCCTCGTGGCCACCCTGCCCTGCTACCTTAACGCGCTTACCGGCAAAGGCGTGCACGTGGTCACGGTCAATGATTACCTCGCCAAGCGCGACTGCGCCTGGATGGGCCCGGTGCATGAGTTCATGGGCCTTACCATCGGCTCGGTCCAGCATGACATGAACAACGAAGACCGCCGCGAGATGTACAACCGCGACATCACCTACATCACCAATAACGAGATCGGTTTCGACTACCTGCGCGACAATATGGTGATGGAGAAAGAGGAGCGCGTTATGCGCAACCGCAACTTTGCCGTGATAGACGAAGTTGACTCTATTTTAGTGGACGAAGCCCGGACCCCGCTTATTATCTCCGGCCCGGCCGAAGAATCCACCGACAAATACTATACGGTAAACCGGATGGTCCCGCTGCTTGCTCCCCGCTTTATCACCGAAAAAGAAGAGATAGAAGCCAAGCGAGACGGAGTGGACCTGGGAGTTGGCTTTGACGCGGTGATAGACGAAAAAAGCCACACGGCCACCCTCACCGAGGAAGGCGTTCATAAAGCCGAGAAAATACTCGGCGTAGGCAATATCTACGACGACGTTAATTCCGAGTGGTCCCACCATATCACGCAGGCCCTGCGCGCCCACCATCTGTTCCGCAAAGACGTGGAATACGTGGTGAAAGACGGCGAGATAATGATAGTGGACGAATTTACGGGCCGGCTGATGCCGGGCCGCCGCTGGTCGGACGGCCTCCACCAGGCTATTGAGGCCAAGGAAAACCTCCGGATCAAAGAAGAGAACCAGACCCTGGCTACCATCACTTTCCAGAACTATTTCAAGCTCTACAATAAGCTCTCCGGTATGACCGGTACGGCCATGACCGAGGCCGACGAGTTCTGGGAGATCTATCACCTGGACGTGGTGGAGATCCCGCCGAACCGGCCCCTTGTACGTGTAGATTCCACGGACCGCATTTACCGCACCGAGAGGGAAAAGAACAATGCGATCGTAGCCGAGATAGACGAGCGCTGGCGCAAAGGCCAGCCGATGCTGGTGGGAACGCGCTCCATAGAAAAATCCGAGAAATTCGCCGCGATGCTGCGCACCAAGGGGATCCCGCACCAGGTTCTCAACGCCAAGTATCATGAGATGGAGGCCCAGATCATAGCCCAGGCGGGGCGCAAAGGGCAGATCACTATAGCCACCAATATGGCCGGCCGCGGAACCGACATTGTGCTGGGCGGCAACCCGCCCGAGCAGAGCGAGCACGATTATGTGAGCGGAATAGGCGGACTTTGCGTGCTGGGCACGGAGCGGCATGAAAGCCGCCGGATAGACAACCAGCTGCGCGGGCGCTGCGCCCGCCAGGGAGACCCGGGCTCTTCCGTTTTTTACGTTTCCCTCGAGGACGAGCTTATGCGCCTGTTCGGTTCTGAGCGCATCTCCGCCATAATGGAGAAGCTCGGGATGGAGGAGGGCGAAGTTATAGAGTCTTCGCTGGTCAGCCGCCAGATAGAAGGCGCGCAGAAGCGCGTTGAGGGTATGAATTTTGACGCCCGCAAGCAGCTGCTGGATTATGACAATGTAATGAACAAGCAGCGGCTGGCGGTTTATGAGCTGCGCAATATAATCCTGGACGGTATCGGAGTGGCCGACCGGGTGAAGCGGATGATACATGAGGCGGTGGAGGAGCAGCTGGACCTTAACGCCCCGCTCGAGCAGGCTTCGCAGTTATGGAACCTTGAATCGCTTAATATTTACCTGAAGAAGATAGCCGGTATAGACCTGTCTTATACCCCGGACGAGGTCCACGGCCTGACCCGTCCCGTGCTTTATGATGAAGTGATGAAGCGCGTGGACGCCGCCTATTTTGCCCGCTTTAACGATTTCGCGGAGCGGAACGTGGATTTCGCCGAGCTGCAGCGGGTTCTGCTCCTGCAGATAATGGACCATATCTGGAAGAACCACCTTTTTGAACTGGACCATCTTAAGAAGGGCGTAGGCCTGCGCGCTTACGGCCAGAAAGACCCGCTCATCGAGTACCAGAAAGAATCCTACATTCTTTTCGAGGCCATGCTGGCCCGCGTGCGCGACCAGATGGTGGAATATGTTTTCCGCATCCAGCTGCCCCCGCGCCCGGTGGCGCGGCCGGTAGCCGTGGGGGGAGCTCCTGTACAGAGCCTGGGCGGCCGGCAGGCTACGGCGACCAAGCCGGCCTCCAAGTTTGCCGACGCCAAGACCGGGCGCAACGACCCCTGCCCCTGCGGTTCCGGCAAGAAATACAAAAAATGCCACGGGGCCGGATAAGCGTGACGGAGGGCCAGAGCGCAAAACCGGCGTCGCGCGCACCGTGCGCGCGCTTCCGCGTCCCGGCCTTCGCGCTTGCGCAAGCTCAGGCTTCCGACCGGTTTTGCTAACCCGGCCCTCCGCCACGCCGCAGTACTGGAGATTTTCTGAGGATTAGAGGCTTGGGGGATTGGCCGGAAAGAAGGCCGATCTTTTGGAATTAAATGCGAAAAAAATCCTCCAAATTCCGGCAGCTCTTTACGGCCCATTCATTGCTTCCGGTCCTAAGTTCGCTTCTTTTGATCCTCAGTTATCCTAAATTCAGCCAGGGCTGGCTGGCCTGGTTCGCCCTGGCGCCGCTTTCTTTTTACATACTTAAAGCCAAAACCCTTAAGTCCGCCGCGGCCGGCGGAGCCGCCTGCGGTTTTGTTTTTTACCTGGGCCTGCTTTACTGGATCTATCCTACAATGCGCGCCGGCGGGGTGGGCCCGGGCGTCTCCGTCCTGGGTCTCGCCCTCCTGAGCCTTACTCTTTCCGCCGAGTTCCTCCTGGTCTCTGTATACGGATTAAAAATTAAAAGGGCAGGTATTAAAACCTGGCCCTATCTGTTCGCCCTGGGCTGGTTCCTGCTGGAATACGGTAAAGTTTATTTAAGCCTGAAAGCGGCCTGGTTCCCCTGGTTCATGCTGGGGTATACGCAATGGGATTATCTCCCGCTTATACAGATAGCTTCGGTTACCGGGGTCTACGGGATAAGTGCGGCGATCTGTCTGAGCGGGGCGCTTCTTGGTTCTCTCTTTGTTCTGAAAGATCCTGTGCGGAAGAAAATAATTCGCTTTAGCCCGGTTGTGCTGATTTTCGCCGGTATCTGGTTTTTCGGCGCCCGGGAACTCAGCCAGGCCGGGGCTTTGGCGCCTGTAAAATCTATTTCCGCGGCCCTTTTGCAGCCGGATATAGACCTTTATTCCAAATGGGACGCTTCCAAGTCCGGTGAAGTGATATCTGTTATGGAGGGCCTGGCGGCAGAGGCTGGGGGCGCGGACCTGGTGGTCTGGCCCGAGAATGCCCTGCCCTGCTGGCTGGATGAGCCCGCCTGCGGGGCCTGGCTTAAATCCGTGGTTTCTTCCGGTGCCGCGGCGGGCAGTTTTGTCGGCTCTGTATCCAAAGGCGGGGGGAAATATGTGGCGGCTTTCCTCCTGGACGAGAAAGGAGAGATAGCTTCATCTTATAATAAGCGCCAACTGGTGCCTTTCGGGGAATATGTGCCTTTAAGGGATTTCCTGGGGGAATATATAAAGCCGGTGGCCGCGCTGGGGGAATTCCGGCCCGGAAACCCCGATCAGGAGCTGATGGATTTTAAGGGGACCAAAATAGGTTCCGCTATCTGTTATGAGTCCGTCTTCCCTTACCTTTTTACGGGAGATACCCGGGACGGGGCGGACCTTTTTGTCAATATCACTAATGACGGCTGGTACCTGGACACGGCCGCTCCCTATCAGCATTTCATAGTCAATATTTTCCGGGCGGTTGAAAACAGGCGGTCGGTTGTGCGTGCCGCAAATAACGGCATCTCCGGGGTAATAGACCCCTGGGGCCGGGTCCTGGCTAAGACCGCCCTTAATGAAAGAACGGTTCTGCGCGCTTCCGCCCCGGTCTATTCCGAGCAGGCTTTTTTCCCGTATTATGGTCACTGGCTGGCTGCGGCGGCATTGCTTATGTTCTCGGCCTTCCTGCTGGCCCTGGTCCTGGTCTGAAGGCGCACCTCGGGATGTACGGCAGCGACGTAGTTGGTAATAGACCCTATGAAAATAATCTTCTCCAGATATTATACGGTCAGGACGCCGGGGCATGTGTTCAGGGCCGATAAATTCGAGGCCGCGCTGAATTTGCTTTTGAAAGAAGGCGTAATTTTAAAAAAGGATGTCTTAATCCCCAAGGCTCCGTCAAAAGCCGACCTGCTGCTGGCCCATAGCCCGGCCTGGGTAAAGAAGGGCTTTGGCGGGGGCTTTTCAGCTAAAGACTCCGAAAGAGCCCAGCTCCAGATAAATCGCTCCGTGGTCCGCGCTCACCTTATGAATACCGGCGGAACTATTTTAGCGGCCAGGCTGGCCCTGGAGAGCGGCATCGGGATAAACTGCGGCGGCGGGGCTCACCACGCTTTCCGTGGGCATGGCGAGGGTTTTTGTCTTTTTAACGACATTGCTATTGCTATAAAAATTCTTTTCAGGGAAAAGCGCATAAAGCGGGCTATGGTAATAGACCTGGACGCCCACCAGGGCAATGGCACGGCGGCTATTTTCAGGGGGGATGGCAGGGTTTTTACCTTCTCTATGCACGGACAGGAAATTTATCCAGAAAAAAAGGAAAAGAGCTCTAAAGACATAAGACTAAAGCCGGGAACCGGGGATAGTGCCTACCTTTCGGCGCTTAAAAGGCAGTTGCCTTCTGCAATTAAGAGGTTTAAGCCGGATTTTATAGTTTATGTGGCGGGCGTGGATGTATATAAGCGCGACCTGCTGGGCGGTTTGGGCTTGACCATGGGCGGGATTAAGGCCCGCGACGCTTTTGTTTTCAGCCTTTGCCGCTCTCGCGGGATTCCGGTAGGCCTTGTGCTGGCCGGAGGTTACGCTAAAGAATTTTCTGAAACTGTCCGGCTGCATGCAAACACGATCAAAGCGGCCCTGAAAGCCTGAACTGGGCCGCTTTTCTCTATTTTCTGTTTAACTCCTCAAGTCAGACCAAAGGCCTGGGTCCTGGGCCCTTCGGACCATAATAAAATTAATATCCTTAAAATAGTAAGTGACAGAAACAGGGGTATTTTAGCGCTCTCTCCTATGAGGCCTTGACAGGTCTATGGGTCATAGGGCCCAAAAATCAATAGGCACAAAGACTAAAGCTTGACTAGGCCCTTTGGTCTTGATTATAATCAAGTAAGTGCTTAAACTATAAAAGTAGCCGCACACTACAAGACCAAGCCGCACACGGAGGAGTTAATGTTTAAAAAGGCAACCGCAGCGTTCGCAATAATAGCCGCAGCCTCAAACCTGGTGTCAGCAGAAGTTTCTTTTGACACCCTAAATAAATCAAATATCCGGCAGGAAATAGCCAACCTCGAACTGAGCGTTCCCGCTGCCGCCCCGGCCGCGGAAGAAGGCGTTCTGAACAAAAGTTCCAAAGAATGGACCATTATGGTCTTCATTAATGCCAAGAACAACCTTGAGCGCTACGGCCTCCTGGACATGAACGAGATGGAGAAGATAGGTTCCAGCGACAAAGTGAACATTGTTGTCGAGATGGGCCGCATAGCCGGCTACTCCTCAGCCGATGGCGACTGGAAAACCACCCGCCGCTTCCTTGTTCAGAAAGACAATGACTTCTCTAAAGTTACCTCCCCTGTGCTGGCTGACCTTGGAAAAACCGACATGGGCGACTATAAAACCCTTGTAAACTTCGTTAACTGGTCTAAAGCGACCTACCCGGCCAGGAAATACATGCTGGTTGTCTGGAACCACGGTTCCGGCTGGGACAAAGCCCGCGCGCTTGACGTAACCAAGGGGATTTCCTATGACGACGAAACCGGCCACCACATAAACACCCCCCAGCTGGGCCTTGCGCTCAAAGAGATGGGCGGCGTGAATGTGTACGGCTCGGACGCCTGCCTGATGCAGATGCCTGAAGTGACCTATGAGATAAGGAATTACACTGATTATATAGTAGGTTCCGAAGAAACCGAGCCCGGTGACGGCTACACTTACGACCTTTTTGTGGGTCCGATAGTGGCCAACCCCGCGATGAATCCCTACCAGGCGGGTAAAGCGGCTGTAGACGGCTATAGCGACCATTATCAGAGCGTCGGACAGGGCTCAACTCAGAGCCTTCTTAAGTCTGACACCCTGGACGCCTTTGTGTCTCTGGTAAATGACTTCGTGAAGGCCGCAATGGCTACCGGAGAACAGGCCCTGGCTAAAACCGCCGCCGGCGGTTCCCAGAGCTATGCCGTGTACGACAATAAAGATATGGGGCATTTCTTCGACCGCTACGCCGCCACCACCGCCAGCGCGGAGGTGAAGTCCAAAGCGCTCGCTCTGAAAGCCTATATAGACGGAACTCTGATCGTGCACAACCGCGTGAACGGCGAGTTCACCAATGGCAATAGCCACGGCATCGCCGCTTATATGCCCGGTTATTCTTTCAATAGCGATTACAATGACCTCGCCTGGGCTAAAGATGCCCGGTGGGACGAGTTCATAAACTGGTACCAGGGTAAATAAGAAGTTAATACTCCCTGCGGAAGGGCCGGCTTAACAGCCGGCCCTTTTTTTTGGCCTTTTGCTCATTATGCTCGGCCGGACCAAAGGGCCCAGGCCGGCTTGGGCCTAGGGTCCCTTGTCGAAAATCAAGGATGAGGTAGACTATAAGTATGAAACGCAATGTCCGCAATGCTCTGGAGGCAACAATGATCCGCAAAATATCTCTGTCCGCAGTGGCTGTTTCCCTTTTAGCGTCTCTCGTCTCTGCCGAGGTCAATTTTGACCGCGGCGGTTTCGATATTAAAGAAGAGATCTCCGGTATGGAAGTCGCCGCGCCCGAGGTCACCCAGGATAAAAACATGCTGACCGACTGGCTGTTCGGCAAGAGCCAGGCCGAGTGGACCATCATGGTTTTCGGCAACGGCAAGAACGACCTGGAGCCCTTCCTTATGAAGGACCTCAACGAGATGGAGAAGGTCGGCTCTAACTCCAAGGTGAACATAATAGTGGAAGCCGGCCGCATCGCCGGTTATGATTCTTCGGACGGGGACTGGACCGGTGTACGCCGCTACCGGATGACCAAAGATACCGATACCTCCAAGGTGAATTCTCCGGTTGTGGAAACCCTCGGCGATGTGGACATGGGCGATTACAAGAGCGTGGTCGCTTTCTCCAACTGGGCCAAGGCTAAGTATCCGGCCAGGAAATATATGATGATATTCTGGAACCATGGCTCAGGCTGGAGCAAAAGCCTCGAGCGCCCTATCACCAAGGGCATCTCTTATGACGAGCAGAGCGGCAACCACATCAATACCCCCCAGATGGGCCTTGCCCTTAAAGAAATGGCCGGCCTGGACGTGGTAGGGACCGACGCCTGCCTTATGCAGATGGCTGAAGTGGACTATGAGATCAAAGATTCAGTGGACTATATAGTAGCTTCCGAGGAAACCGAACCCGGCGACGGCTACACCTACGACCTGTTCCTTGGGCCCGTAGTTGCCAAGCCCACAATGAGCCCCCTGGAGGTCGGTAAAGCGGCTGTGAACGGTTATGCCGATCATTACGACGGCATCCGTCAGGGCCACACCCAGAGCCTGGTCAAAGCTTCTTCTATCAATAAGCTGCTTACCCTGACCGACGCTTTCACCGGGGCGATGATGGCCTCCGGAGATAAAGTTCTCGCAAAGAGCGCCCGCGATGGAGCCATCAACTACGCTATGGACGAGAACCGCGATATGTACGACTTCGTCCGCCTGGTTCTGGAAGGGACAAAGAGCGACGATGTTAAAGTAAAGGGCCGGGCCCTGATGGGCTTCATCACCGGAGAACTGGTCCTGCAGAACCGCACCCGCGATTCACAGGCCAGCTACTGGAGCGAGGCCAAAGAGTACACCCTCTCAAAGGGCATAGCGGCCTACTTCCCTAACTATACCCCGGCCGACGGTTACAGCGACCTGGCCTGGGCCAAGGCCTCCCGGTGGGACGAGTTCGTTAACTGGATCAACCAGCCTTAAGAAAGGCTTAAACATAAAGAAGCCGTCCGCCGTAAAGGCGGACGGCTTTTTTATTTATGCGGCAGGTTCTTTATCTTACTTTTGTCTTGAAGTAGGCCACGGTCCTCTTAAGGCCTTCTTCCAGGTCTACCTTAGGGGTCCATTTTAATATCTTTTTCGCCCGGGTTATGTCGGGGCGCCTTACTTTAGGGTCGTCTTCGGGGAGGGGGCGGAAAACTATTTTAGATCTGCTGCCGGTCAGGCGCTTTATGGTCTGGGCCAGCTCAAGCAGGGAGATCTCGTGCGGGTTGCCTATGTTAACAGGGTTATTCTCTTTGCTCATAAGCAGGCGGTAGATACCGTCGATAAGGTCTGAAACATAGCAGAGGCTTCGGGTCTGGGAGCCGTCGCCGTAAACAGTTATCGGCTTGCTTTTCAGGGCCTGGGCCATGAAATTGGGTACTGCCCGGCCGTCCTCGATGCGCATATTGGGGCCGTAGGTGTTGAAGATCCGCAGAATGCGGACAGGGATATTGTGGTAGCGGTGGTAGGCCATCGTCATGGCCTCGGCGAAGCGCTTGGCTTCGTCGTAAACGCCGCGGGGGCCGATGGGGTTAACATTGCCCCAATAGCCTTCAGGCTGCGGGTTTACAAGGGGATCTCCATATACTTCGGAGGTGGAGGCTATCATGAAGATAGCCTTTTTGTCTTTGGCGAGGCCCAGGGCTTTATGGGAGCCCAGCGCGCCTACTTTAAGCGTAGGTATGGGGAACTTAAGGTAATCTATAGGGCTGGCCGGGCTGGCAAAATGGAGCACGGCGTCCAGCTTGCCGGGCACGTGAAGGTAGTTGGTGACATCGTATTTGGTGAATTCGAAGCCGGGCTTTTTGAGCAGGTCCTGGATATTGTCTACGCTGCCGGTTATGAAATTGTCTATGCCGATTACAGTATGGCCCTTGCTGATCAGATAGCGGGAAAGGTGGCTGCCCAGGAAACCAGCGGCACCGGTGACTAAAATCCTCATATGTGAATCTCCAGTTTTTAAACAGTTTGTCGGAGGACTACATGCGGACCGGGTTAGCAAAACCCTGCCGGAGCCCGACGCTTACGTAAGCGCGGAGGGCGAGGCGGGGAAGGGCGGGCACGGTGTGTCCCGACCCTGTTTTTGCGTTCCGGTCCGTATGGCGTCCGGAGCTGCCTAGAAAAGTATACGATTACCGATTCTTTACGGGCGGCCTACCGACTTGTAAGTCCAGCCCAGCTCCCGCATTTTGGCGGGGTCGTAAAGGTTGCGGCCGTCCACCATTATCTGGTGTTTCACTATGGACAGGAGTTTCTTCTGGTCGAGCTTTCCAAATTCCTTCCATTCAGTGATCAGGCAGACGCAATCGGCGTCTTTGGCGCAGTCGTAGGCGTCCTTGGCGAAATAGATGCCTTTTATGCGCTTCCTGGCGTTTTCCTGGGAAATAGGGTCGTAGGCCCGGACCTTGGCACCGCGCTTGAGGAGCTCGCGGATAATGTCTAGGGAGGGGGCGAAGCGCATGTCGTCGGTCTCCGGCTTGAAAGCCAGGCCGAGCAGTGAGATGGTTTTGCCTTGGATGTTCCAGAGCTCTTCTTCAATTTTCTTCAGCAGCCACATCTTCTGGCCTTCGTTTATATCTTTTACGGTTTTGAGCAGCTCAAAGTTGTAGCCTACCTGCGCGCTCAGCCAGTAGAAGGCTTCAAGGTCCTTGGGGAAGCAGAAGCCTCCGAAGCCTATGCCGGCCTTCAGGAAGGAGGCGCCTATGCGCTTGTCCAGGCCCATCCCGCGGGCTACGTCTTCCACGTTCGCGCCGGTCTTCTCGCAGACATTCGCCACCGCGTTGATGAACGAGATCTTGGTGGACAGGAAGGAGTTGGAGGCGTGTTTTATCAGCTCGGCGCTCTTTACGCTGGTGAAAACTATCGGGGAGTTCTTTATGGGCTTATAGATCCGGCGCATCAGGGCTTCGGCTTCTTTGGAGGAGACCCCCGCCACGATGCGGTCCGGTTTCAGGAAATCGCCGACCGCGGTCCCTTCACGCAGGAATTCGGGGTTGGAGGCCACGTCGAAAGGAAGGTGGTGTTTGTTATGGCGCTTTACGGTCTTCTCTATCCAGTCGCAGGTGGCTACCGGCACGGTGGATTTCTCAACGATAACGGTGTAACCGGTCATGTTTTTAGCTACGTCCTCGGAAACTTTTTCTATGGCGGAGAGGTCGGCCGAGCCGTCCTCGCGGGGCGGGGTGCCTACGGCTATAAAGATAGCTTCGGCGCGGTGCCCGCCGTAGTGCATTCCTTCTTTGACGGAGTTTGCAAAGCTGAGCCGCCCGGCCTTTACGTTCTTTTTCACCACCTGCTCCAGGCCTTCCTCGTAAATTGGCATTACGCCTTTCCTGAGCAGTTTGATCTTGGAGGGATCGTTGTCCACGCAGACTACTCTGTGGCCAAGCTCGGCCAGGCAGGCCCCGCTGACCAGGCCCACGTAGCCCGCTCCCACCACGCAGATATTTACTTTGCTGTTCTTTGTGTTTTTCATATGACTCCGAATAGTATTTGGACTATCGCGATATTCCGGTTTTGTTTTAATTCTGCTCTTTGGCGGCGGCTTTGGCTACGGCCGCTCCGTCTTCGTCGGTGCCGGCGATTTCGCTCTCTTTTTCCGGCTCTATCTCGTGGGCTTTAGCCAGTTCTTTGGCGCGTTTCTTCTCGGCCATGCCCATGAAGTAGATAGCGATGAAAATAGCCGCAAGGCCGAACCAGTCCGCGTTTTTCGGCGGATTCTGCCCGGCTATCAGCCACCAGACCAGCAGGGTGGCTATGGTCCCGGCGATGAGGGAAGTGAGGCGGTTGACCAGGCCTGCGAAGGTGGCGGTGCGGCCCTTGAACATGAACAGGAAGACTGAGAAGAAGGCCGCGAAGCCGAAAGGAACACCTGCCATTATGCCGTGCTTCCACAATTTGGGAGTATTGACCAGGGCGTTCTTGAACTGGAAGGGGAAAGAACCGGAGGCCGCCGTAGCCAGGTCAACCGAAAAGAACAGGATGGTTCCTGCCGTCAGTATGGCCAGGGTGGAGGTTATCTGTTCTACCGCGAAGAAGCCCTTGGTGTCGTATACCGCGTCAGGTTTGCGGGTGTTCTTGTAGTAGTTGAAGATATAGATGCGGATGGAGTAGGCGGTCAGGTAGCAGGTGAGTATGGTCATCGCTGCGACATTATGGATAAAGTCGAAGTCGCCGGGCTTTACGAAAGTGAATTTAATGCCCACGGCCATCAGGGCGAAGACCACCGCCACGTTCTCTTCCCAGTACACGGTCTTATGCAGTATGCCCTGCTTTATCTGTATAGCGTCCACAAAACGGCTGATTATTATGACGCTGGCCCGCATGATGATCATGGCGACCATTATGGAGATAGGCAGCACATACATCAGGGTAGTGGTGGGGATGATTACGGCGGTGCAGATTCCGGAGGGAATGATGTAGAGGAATTCGCGGGGGACGTTCATGCCCATGACCTGCATATGGCCGGCTGACTTGAATTTGTACCAGCCCCAGAGGATCACTACAAGGTTGCAGATCATCATGCCGCCGATGGTGTTGTAGACGGTATAAGTGGTCCCGCCCATTCCAAGCACTTTGGCGAAGTATTTGGCCAGGAAGCCTGTGATCACATAAAGTCCGAAATAACTGAAGGAAAGCTGCAGAAGCCTTTCGGTGGTCCCCTCGTGTGTTTTTTGGGTGAATACGGTGCGCAGTGTCTTTATCATAAATCTTCCTCAACCTAGGCTGTATATTATTATTATTATAAATAATAAGGGCTGCCTGCAAACGCTGGCAGCCCTTATTGGCAAGAGCGGTTAGCTCAGGGTTTCGGCGCCCTTTTTCTTGAGAGCTCGGCGGCCTTCTTTATTTTGGCCATGAGCGCGTCCAGCTCAAAGGGTTTTACCATATAGTCCATCGCGCCGAAGAGCAGGGCGTCGTTTAAGGTGGCGGCGTCGTTTAGGCCGCTGACGGCTATGATAGGGATATGCGCTGCGGCGTCGTGGGAGCGGATGTCTCCCATCAGGCTTATCCCGTCCACGCCCGGCATCATTATGTCCATGAGGATCACGTCAGGCATGTCCTCCTGTTTCGCCGAGGCGAAGAATTCCCTGGCTTTTTTGGGCTCGGAGAAAGAGCGAACCTCGCAGCCGGCCTGGGCGAGACCCGTTTCGTAGATCTCGAGTATGGTTTCGTCGTCGTCAATGGCCGTGACTTTTATTCTGGGTTCTTCTGACATAGGGTTATTCTAACAAAAAAACCGCGCCTCAACACCTGTGTTATTTGGACTTTCTCCGGGTCTTGCGCGCGGGCGCCGGCTTCTTTTCAGGTCCGGGTACTTCCTTGCGCGTAGTATCCAGCATCCGGCACCTGAAGGTTCCCCGCGTGCTGGGTACGTAAAAAAGGGTGCGCAGGCCGTAGATCTTGTGTTTAGAAATAAAATTTTGAAGTTCTTTTACGGTTTTTTCGTCCTCGATCGGGATCAGGCGGTGCGGTTCCTGTATGGCGGCTAAAAGCGGCTTTATTTCCTTCAGGTCGCGGGTCTCTATGATCTTTACTTCACCGTCAACCGCTGCCTTCGTCCTGAAAGAGTCCAGCGCCTCGCCTTCCACCGGCTCGGCGCGCAGGAAACTCAATACGGTCCTTTCCTGCGGCAGGGAGGATACCGCTTTCTTTACTTCTCCGAAGGCGTAGGAGAAAGCTTCTCCGAACTTGTTGAGGGGGGCTTCGGTCAGCGTGAGTTCCCCGCTTATATAAGCGGAAATTTTAAGGATATCCCCGCGGTAGAACACCATCTTGCTCGCCCTGACGTTCTGGGAATTTATTATTTCAGAGTTCTCTATTTCCCGGAAGAAGTCCTTTATCAGCTGCGGTTTTATCTCTCCGCGCCGGGTTATGAGGCTCTTGGAGGTTTCTTCGCGCATTACGGCCGCTCCGTCCTGCGCCACTTCCAGGTAATATTCCTGGCCTGTTTTAATCGCGGAGACGGTCATCCAGGCGGCTTTTGCGCGGGCGGTCTGGCTGTAAGGCCGGTAGGCTGTCAGCGTTGCCGCGACCGCGGCCAGGGCCGCTATCAGGAGGATGCGTTTCATGGTTTTGCCACTGCTTTATCGGCTGAGTAGGCGCTGCCGTATTTATGGGCCGCCCAGGCAAGCGCGAGGAAAACAAGGTTTTGCGTAAATTCCAGGGAAATAGAATTCCCTTTGCCGCTGCCGAAGCAGCCGCAGGAAGTTATTGCCAGGCCGCGGAACCAGGCCTGGGCCAGCATAATTTCAAAGAAGACCAGCATAGCGCCGGTAAACAGTGTGTTGAAGCGCGTAAAAACGCCTGCCGCCAGCAGCAGCCCCGCGTAAAGTTCTATCCAGGGCGCCAGATAGGCCGACCAGAGGGAGAGCTGAGCGTTAATGACCTTGTAGCTTTCTATGGCATAGCCGAATTCTTCGGCAGGAGACAGGGCTTTCATAAGGCCTGCGTAAATGAACACTCCCCCTAAAGCCAGCCGCGCCAGCAGGCCCAGGATGTCTTTTTTTTCAGGCTTTTTGTTCATGGTTTTGCCGCCCTGAGGAGATTGTCGAATTTCCTGGCCTGGTCCACCAGCTGGCCCGAGCCAACCGCGCGTTTTCCGTTTATAAAGAAAGTCGGGGTGGCGTTGACCCCTTTCATATCGCCTTCGGACATGTCCAGTTTTAAGGTTTTAAGGGTTTCGGGCGAGTTGGCGCAGGCCTGTATTTTTTGCCAGTCCAGTTTAAGTTTGACAGCGTATTCCTCAAATTCGCCGGGCTGCTCCTTGGCTTGCGCCCACTTTTCCTGCCCTTCGAACAAGAGTTCCCCGTATTCCTTGAATTTGCCCTGCTCTCCGGCGCAGTCGGCGTAGGCGGCGGCGTGCATGGACCAGGGGTGGATATTCATCAGCGGATAATGTTTGAAGCTGACCCGCAGCCCGGGGCCGTAGATCCTTATCATTTCGTCAATTTTGGCGGCGGCGTGGCGGCAGGCCGGGCAGGCGAAGTCTGTATATTCGTAGATCTGCACCGGGGCGGTAACGGGGCCGAAAGTCCGGAAAGCGGGGGAGGGGCGCTCCGGCCCTATATTGAACTGGCGGGCCAGGAGCACCGCTATGGTGGAGATAAAAATTATCATGCCCGCCAAAGCCAGCAGGCGAGCGTTTTTACGGTCTGTCATAATAGAATTATACAGAAGTCTCCGTTGTAAATCTATATGCTTGGCGGATAGGGGGAGCCGCGGGAGGTGAAGTAGGGGCCTGCCCGGGGCACTGTTCTGCGCACCCTGGAAGATGGAAACCCTTGCGTGGTTTCCCCCCAGCCGGGAAAATAAGGCTGGGGCCCCCCCTTCCGCAAAGGGTGCGCAGGACAGTGCCTCGGCCACCCGCTGTAAATGGCGCTATTGTAGCGGTACGCGGCCGGAGGGCGGACTGGGGGACCGGATTAGCAAAACCCTGCCGGAGCCCGCCGCGCTTATGCAAGCGGCGGGCTCAACGACGGTTTTGCTAACCCGGCACGCGCGGTCTCCCCTCAGCGAAAACTTTGTTGGCTATGTTTATGTAGATATTTATAAACGCAGCTCATAAAAGGAGGGGTGGCAAGGTCATGGGTTTGGCGGGCCCTCACGGAAGGAGCCGCTTGCGTGAGCGCGGCGACTGAGTGGGGAGGGCGGCCACGGTGTGGCCGACCCGGTGCCCGCCGGGCCCATGCCCTTGCCAGGCCCCCGACAGGGCTTTTGCGGTTCCTTGGTTAAATGATTATTTCTTTATTACGGGGGAGAAGATCTTTACTATTTTGGCGGTGGAGGTGGCGCCTTTTATGAGCATTATTTTTTTGGCGTCTATGTTAAGGACCAGGGAGAGCTGGCGTATGGCCGAGGCATTGGCCAGGCCGCGCGCCGGCGGTGACTTGGTCCAGATCTCGTAAGCGTCGGGGCCCTTTTTTATTACCTTTTCGCGCCGGGAATCCGGGTGAACTTTAAGTTTTATGAACATAAAGAGAAGTGGTCAGCGGGTTATCAGGGATTCAGAGCCCATATCCTCCGGCTGCTCGAGGCCCATTACTTCAAGCACTGTCGGGGCTATATCCGAAAGGATGCCGTGAGGGCGCAGCTTCACACCGGCGGCGTCCTTGGCAATGTAGATGAATTCCACCGGGTTGGTGGTGTGGGAGGTTTTGGGCATGTTTATCTTATAGTCCCACATTTCCTCGGCATTGCCGTGGTCGGAGCTGACCATAACGGTGTAATCGTGCCTAAGGGCCGCGTCTACAAGTTTCCTTACGGAGCGGTCCACTATCTCCACGGCTTTAACGGCGGCGTCGTAGATACCGGTATGGCCCACCATGTCGCCGTTGGCGAAGTTGACCAGGATAAAGCTGTATTTCCCGGAGGCTATTTCTTTAACGGCTCGTTCGCAGACTTCGGGGGCGTTCATTTCCGGGTGCTCGCCGAAACTTGACGGGTCCCAGGTTCCTTTTATCTCCACCTGGTCCTCTGCTTTATAGGGCTCTGTGCGTTTGCCGTTGAAGAAAGAGGTGACATGCTTGAATTTCTGGGTTTCGGCCAGGCGCAGCTGCGGCAGGCCATGCTTGGAGATGATCTGGCCGAGAAGGTTGTCCATGTTGCCGCCTTCGTCCATGGGCGGGAGGGCGCTGTGCCTGAACTCGTCATAGTAGCGGGTGAGGCCGCAGTATACTATGTCCATTTTCTTCCAGCGTTTGCCGGGATAATTGTCCTCTACGAAAGCTTTGGTGAGCTCTATCGCGCGGTCCTGGCGGAAATTGAAGTGGATGACGGAGTCGCCGTCTTTCATTCCCGAATAGCCGCCGATTATTGTGGGGGGGATATATTCATCCACCAGTGGCTGGCCGTTGGGATTCTTTAAGTCGGCGTATGCGGAGGCCATCGCGGTCTCGTCGGTGGCGGACCTGGAGCCTTCGGCTTTGGTTATGGCGTTGTAGGTCTGGTCTACCAGGTTCCATTTTTCTCCGCGGTCCATCGCGTAGTAGCGCCCGATTATAGTGGCCAGGGAGGCGTTGCCGACTTCTTTTATTACTTCTTTCAGCATTTTGAGGAAGGAAAGAGCGCTCCTGGGGGGGGTGTCGCGGCCGTCGGCGAAAAAGTGGATGTAAACATGACTAATGCCGCGCTTTTTAGCTTCGCGCATGATCGCGTACATATGGTCCTGGTGGGCGTGCACGCCTTCGTCCTGGACCAGGCCCATCAGGTGCAGGGCGGAGCCTTTGGCTACGCAGTTGTCGAGGGCGGCTTTGAGGGCGGGGCGGCTGAAGAAGGTTCCGTCTTCTATCATATCCATTATGCGCTTGAGTTCCTGTATTACTATCCGGCCTGCGCCCATGTTCAGGTGGCCTACTTCGGAGGAGCCCTGGTAACCCTTCGGGAGGCCGACGGCTTCTCCGGAGGGTTCAAGGACTGTGTTGGGATAGGTTTTTAGATAATGGTCCATATTGGGGGTATCGGCGTTAACTACGGCGTTGAATTTGTCGGGTTTGTACATCCCCCAACCGTCACGCACAATAAGAAGGACTTTTTTCTTGTTCATATGCTATCCCCGGACCGTCAGCGAAAGATATCGGAGGAAAGATCGGTGAGACCGCTCTTTATATTTTATAAAATAAGAAGGGGTTAGGGTAAAGGGCCGGATATCTGCCCGGTAGGGGGGTGGCGAGAGGAAGGGTTCAGTGTGCACCGGGCCCATACCCTTGCCAGGACCCCGGCTGAATGGGAACATTTTTTGATTTTTTTGCCGGGAAATATGAAAGAGACGTTTTTGGATAAAATTGCGGCCGGGACCTGGAGGGCAGAGGCTGATATTGAGGCCCTTAAGGGGGGGCTGCCTTTTGTTATTTACGGGGACGGGTGGTATGCTCCTTATATTAAGGAATATCTGGGGCGGTTCGGGCTGAAAGCGTCGGCTTGTTTTGCGGATGATGGTTTTACTTCTACTGCCGGGACTTTGTCTTTTGACGAGGTCCGGAAGAGGTATGAGAGATTTAATATCGTTATCGGTTTCGCGGATTCGCGGCTGGCCAGGAAGAAACTGGGGCAGAAGGATTGCGGCCAGGTGGCGGGGGCGTATTTTTTTGACGCGATAGGGGCGCTGCCGGGCTATAAGATGGACAGCGCTTATGTGGAAAAGAATAAAGAGCGGTTCGGGCTGGTGTATGAACTGTTCGCAGATGAACTGTCCAGGAAAACATACTCGGCTTTTTTAAACTGCAGGCTTGGCGGCGCCGAAGGCGGCCTTTATGATGTGTGGCGCAAAGACCAGTATTTCCCGGAAGGGATAATAGAGCTCTCTGAAGACGAAGTGTTCCTGGACGGCGGCGCTTATACCGGGGACACCCTGCTTACTTTCCTGAGAAAAGCGAATAATAAATACTGCCGGTGCTACGCTTTTGAGCCCGAGCCGGAGAATGCTGTTAGTTTGAAAGCGCTGGCTCTCAGGCAGAGATTTTGCAATGTCAGCATAATTGAAAAGGGACTTTGGAGCAGCGCGGATCAGCTGAGTTTTACCGCGGCCGAAGGAACTACCGGCTCCGCTATATCGGAAACCGGGCGCGCTTCTATCAGTGTGGATACGGTCGACAATATGTCCCCGGACGCCACCTATATCAAAATGGATATTGAGGGCGCGGAACTGGAGGCCTTGAAGGGCGCTGCCGGGACTATAAAAAAGAACCGGCCCAAGCTGGCGATCTGTCTTTATCACAAGCCCGGGGACCTGTTTGAAATCCCTTTATTCATTAAGTCCCTGGTTCCCGAGTACAAGTTTTACCTGCGCCAGCACCAGCCGGTCTCCTGCGAACTGGTTCTCTACGCGGTGATCCGGTGACGGTTAGAAAAGGCGGCCGCGGCGCAGCTTTATACTTTTTTACTAAAGCGCCCGGAGGATAGGGTAAAATATAATATAACTTGCGCGGTCCGGCCCCGGTGTACGGTCATGAAATCCCTCTTTAAACTTTCTTTTTCTTTATTACTCATTTTTTCCCTCGGGGCGGGCCCCTGCGCCGCGCCTTCAACAGGAGTGGTGGCGGCCGGGCCGGAAGGTCCGGTTATCGCCCGGATAGTGACGCGCTTCCTGGAGGAGGGGCATTACATCCAGAAACCGGTTACTGCTGAGACTTCCCGGGAACTGATGAAGCTTTATCTGAAGAGATACGACCCGTCCCGTCTTTTTTTCACCACAGCCGATATCAATGAATTCAATTCCCGCTTCGGCGTCAGCATGGCTCCGCGCCTGAAGTCAGGGGACGTGGGGCCCGCATATTTCATCTTTAACCGCTTTATTGAGCGCCTCGAGGAGCGGGTGGGCTGGGTGCACGATTTTACTCTCTCCACTTTCACTTTCACTTCAGACGGGTCTATTCTTATCGACCGGAGCAAGGCGCCCTGGCCTGCGGGCAAAGCCCAGGCTTACGAACTTTGGCGCAAAAGGGTAGAGTTCGATATGCTGCAGGAGAAACTGGACTCCGCAAAGCCGGAGGATTGGGCCAGGGAGGTGCGGAAGACTTATGACCGGCTCCTGTACAATTATAAAGAGTTCGACCAGGGGGACGTGCTTGAGAGCTATCTTTCGGCCCTGGCCGCCTGTTACGACCCGCACAGCTCCTATATGGCTCCTTCCTCCGAGGAGAACTTTGATATTGCGCTCAGCCTTTCACTGGTAGGGATCGGAGTTGTCCTCCAGCCGGAAGAGGGCTATGCCAAGGTCATGTCCATTATCCCGGGCGGGCCGGCGGCAAAAAGCGGCTCCTTCCATCCCAACGACCGTATAGAGGCCGTCGCCCAGGGGCCTGACGGCCCTTTCGTGGAGGCGGTGGGGATGCGGCTTGACCACGTGGTAAAGCTTATCCGCGGGGAGATAGGGACCGTGGTCCGATTAAGGCTGATCCCGGCGGACGCCCTGGACGCTTCGGCCCGGATAACGGTGACGCTTGTACGCGAGAAGATACTCCTTCGTGACCAGCAGGCAAAGGCCCAGATAATTCTAATCCCCGGTGAGTCCGGCAGGGACCTGCGGCTGGGCGTTATCAATCTTCCGTCTTTTTACTTTAATATAGGCCCCTCGGGCGGCGAGAGCACTACGCGCGACGTAAAAATACTGCTGGATTATCTGAAACAGGAGAAGGTCTCCGGCCTTATCCTGGATTTGCGTGGCAACGGGGGCGGCTCCCTGGAGGAAGCGGTGAATATGACCGGGCTTTTTATCGGTGACGGGCCGGTAGTGCAGGTAAGGGACAGCCGCGGCGGCATCCGGGTCCTGCGCGCGGCAGGAGCTGAGCGGGCCTATGACGGGCCCATGGTGGTCCTGGATTCCCGTTTCTCGGCTTCAGCCTCGGAAATATTTTCCGCGGCCCTCAAAGATTACGGGCGGGCCGTGCTGGTGGGGGAGAAAAGCACTTTCGGGAAGGGGACAGTGCAGGCCATGGTGGACCTGGACCAGTACATGCCTTCCCGGCTCCGCAAGTACAAGGCGGGCGGACTTAAGCTGACCATGCAGAAATTCTACCGCGCCTCCGGCGGCTCCACACAGAACCGCGGGGTGGCCCCCGATATCAGTCTTCCCTCGCTTGAGGACTACCTGGACGTGAGCGAGGCCTCGCTGCCCAATGCCCTGGGCTACGATCAGATCCCCCCGGCTCTTTTTAAGAGCAGCGACGAAGTCCTCCCGCAGAAAATAGCCCGCCTGCGCGCGGCTTCGGGGGCGCGGGTAGCGGCCTCTCCGGATTTTAAATTTGTAAGGGAGGATATCGCGTTGTACCTTGAGCGCAAGAAAGAAAAAACTATCTCCCTTAACTATGCGCAGCGCCGGGCCGAGCGCGAGAAGGATGAAGCCAGGAAAACCCGCCGCAATAAAGAGCGCGCGGCGCGCAAGACGCCGCCGCTGTCGATTACGGATATCGCTTTGCAGGATATCTCTTCGGGAAAACCGCTGGTGCTTAATTCTGCTTCCGCAATGGAAGTCGCCTATTCTTCCGGGGCTTTTTCTAATGTTCCCGTTTCTTCAGCGGCCCCCGGCGCTTCAGTCTCCGGAGTAGAGGTTTCCTCCCCCTCTGTTGACGGCGCCGGCTATGCCCGGGCTCCCGCCGGCAGGGATTTTTTCCTGGAGGAGGCTGCCCGCATCCTCGCGGACCTGATCGCTCCGGCTCCCGGGGCGTCCCACCGCCGGGTTTCACAGGCGGCAGTTCCGGCATCCGCCTCCGGGCGCTAAGGGCGCGGCCCGGGGTAACATTATAAGCTCCAGGTCCCCGGCTTCATACATGCTGGCCGTGCCGATGATCTCTCCGACCCCGTCGGCGCTTGCAACCTGTTTGAACTCCGGCTTCAGCCTGGGCGACTGAAAACTCATTTTCTTGAGGATATATCTGACTATGGTCATCATCGCAGATTAAGGCTAGTCTTGACGGTAAGCAGTTTCCCCTAAATCCCGGTATTTGTAATGTATTATGTTTTATATAACCGTAAACCCGCGGGCCGCAACCGCACCGCTGCCTGAGAGAGCCACGGCAGTTGTGACAGGCCGGGCCGGGTAGTTTCACCAGGTATCTGCGGGCAGGCTAAAGCGGGACTTTTTGTCAGATTCTCAGGGTAATGCCGGTCAAAAGTCCGAAATTATCTGCGGCTTTGGTAAGGCCCAGCCTTAGGCCGGCGTCCAGGTCAAGAGTAGGGTAAGGAGACCAGACCAGGCCGAAGACGCAATTTACCGGGTGCGAAACGGAGTTTTTATCAGTATTGGTCGCGGCCGCCAGCTTCGCAGTTGTACGCAGCTTCGGCAGAATTTGCAGCATAACGGAGGCCGAGGCTTTGAAAATATTTTCCTCTTCATCCATTGTGGTCCTGTTGAGCATATAGCCTGCGTTCAGATAATATTCCCACGAACCTGCGGTTTTTCCCGCTATGCCGTAAAGCCAGACCCCGCCCTGGCCCGCCCCCAGGCTCTTTGCTTCGTTCCCTGCCGGCAGTGAAAAGCCCGGCTTCAGGCCCAGGGCCCAGTCCGATTTCCGCCCCGCCAGGAATTTCGCCTCTATCATCGCGTCCCCCAGGCCGCTTTCGGAGATCCCGTCGGAGTTCCAGCCGTGCCAAGGGATAGTGACCATTAAATCCAGTTTATCCCAGAACCCGTAGGTGAGCTCCGCGGATACGCCGGTGGAATAGCGGTCGGGGTTCTTCTTGGAAACGGTATAATCCAGTCCGCTCTCTATCTGTTTCCCGTCCTTTCCCAGGAATGAGGTGTCCTCTCCGGTAAGGTGGTTAAAAGCCGAGACTGGCCCGCAAAAGACTAGAGCAGCCGCAACGGCCGCAATGCTGGGTATTTTCATGAAATTCTCACCCTACCGGTATTATATACCGGATTTGAATGGAGGGGGAAGAGAGATTTTAAACCAGCCTGATATCGAGGCAATGCAGGAGAGAGAGGGCTTCCGGCAGGGAAAAACGCGCGTCTTTTACTTTGTTTTTGCTCGCGTTTATCGCATAATTCCTGGCGCCGGCAAGGTTCGCTTTTGTCAAATCGGTGGCCGCGAATATGGCCCCCGGGAGGTCCGTGCCTGACAGGCAGGAAGCGGGGATTTTAACCAGGCTCAGGTTACAGCTCTCAAAGCGGCATTCCCGGAACTTGCAGAAACGGAAAGTTGTCCCTGTAAAATCGCAGTTTCTGAAGACGCAGGCGCAGAAAGTTTTGGATTCCGCTAAAGCGCTCTTTAACTGGACTTTTTCAAAGATTTTGTCGGAGTACTCCCTTTCACCGGTATTATCCAGGCCGGTCTTTTTCATCAGGCTATATTTTAACATTAAGCGGAAAAAAGGGGGAGAATCCGGTCTGCGGGCGTAGCGCAATGGCAGACGCTTCGCGATCGGGGAGAGTTTGTTGTTTAAATCTATTGCGGTCCGCCTTAGCCGGCAAAGGCGGCTAAGATCTGCGCCGGGAGCTAGTATGAAACCAGGGTTGCGAATATCGGGTTCAGGTTAAAAAAGGTTCCGGAAGGGATGGCTGCGGCGGGCGCTGTTTTTAACGGCTGATGAAAAAGCAAGACAGGATATTCCGGGGGTTGCTCTTTTTTGTATCATAGGGGTATGGGAAAAACTTTAACAGCGGTTCTGTTTTTAGCTTTGCTTTCGGGCTGTGCCTGGATGAAGAAGTCCGACAGGAGCGGAGCCAGCGTGAAGAACCCCCGGGAAGGGAGTTCTATGGAGAAAACTCCGGCATTCGCTCTGCCGGGCGTGCCGATGAGGAACAATCTCCCGGCCGAAAAGCCGAGGAAGAGAAAGAAAAAAACTACGGAAGCCGCCCCCGGGGAAACTATACCCAGGGAAGCCGCGCCGGACGCGGAACCGGCCGGGGAACCGAAGCCGGCCGCAGCTGCGCCTGTTTCTAACGGCGACCTTGAGTTCCATCTCTCCGCGGCGGCTAAGTACGCAGCCGGCCGGAAGTATAATTCCGCCGCCGCCGAGTACGGAGCGGCAGCCGGATTCCTGCCAGCCTTCGATATCCGCGCCGTGCATTTGCTGGAGCGGCAGGGCGCTATGCTGCTGAGAGCGGGAAATATGGCAAAGGCGCAGGGTTATTTTTCCTCCGCAATAGAGAAAGCCAAAGAGCTTAAGTCCTCGGGGAACGACCTTGCGATGGCCCACCTTGGTCTTGGTTATTGTCTTGAGAGGGAAAATAAAATCTCCGAGGCGATAGCTAACTATGAGAAGGTTCTGGACTTTACGACAAGTAAAACTATAAAGGCCAGGGTAGGCGAGACTATCGACACCCTGAAAAAACCCGGTAAATAGTCCTTAAGGTACCGATAAAAAGAAAAACCGCGCTCTTAGAGCGCGGTTTTTTTATCCTGAAAATGCGGCTTTTCGTGTCTTTTCAGTTGCCTGGCAGCCTTAAGTTTATATAGCAATCCGCTTCAGGCTGCACTGCCCTTCGGCTTTTACGTCAGGATGCTGCCTTTTCAAATGAGAGATCTTGGCTTTTACCCAGGACCGGGTTATGAGGTTCGGCACCGCCCGGTCCACTTCCTCGCTGCTGATAAAAGTCCTCTGGCCGGCCGCGCTGTATTTATAGAGCAGCGAGCCGTCAGCCAGCGCCGAGACGGATTCTTCCAGCTGCGTGGCCATCGAGCTGACTTCAAGGTAATCTTCCGAATTGGTAGAGCCAAGGAATGCCGCGGCGATATCCGACAGCGAGGGGCCGGTTTTTCTCACGTAGAGTTTCATGCCCGGCTGGTCGTGCCCGCGGGTTTCATTATAAAACACCCCGTCCAGGTTGAATCCGCGGTGGTAGCCGTTCAGTTCGTCCGCTTCGCCGCCGCCGTTTTCAATAAGCCAGTTGGCGGCCAGCCGGGAGGGGGCTCTGTAGCTCCGCTCCGTCATAGCGTCAATTATAAGAAGCATAGCGTCTGTCGCGCCTACGGGCGTTTTTCCCATTTCGGCGCTGATGGCTACCACCTTCTTGTTCTGGGTTTGAAGTCCGAAGTTGAGTTCGATGCCGCCGAGTTCGGCGCTGCCGGCGCAGGTGACTTTAAAGGTCCCGTTCAGTTCCGCTGGGAACTGGGGAACTCTCTGCGCGGAGATCTGTTTCTTTCCTTCTGCATCGTTGGCAGGGGCGGAAAAGGTTTGCTCGCTGTTAAGGGAGGTAAGGGTATTCAGGGCCGGGCCGGAGCAATATCCTGTCTGCGCCGAAACTATCGTTGCCGCAACCAGTGTTAATAATCTTTTCATGCATTATCTCCTTAGCACAGCTCCGGATTGATACTATAGTGTACGGCAAAACCGGCCTTTACGCGAGGAGCCAAGTGCCCAGCTTAGCAAAGAAAATGGACCTATGCCTGTCTGGGCCCGGTTTTCGGCCAGGGCGGGTTTTAAACGCAGGCCCAGTGTTTACTTGTTACGGGGCAGGGCAGGAATTGTTATTATAGCGGTAGGGGGAACGGTCCGGAGAGCCCGGGCCGGAAAGGCTGAAACTGTAAGAGTTAATTCAGGAGAAAAAATGGAAGCTAAAAGATTTTACGCGCACTGCGACTTGATAGAGGGGACCGGCGACGTGTACTATTGCAGTTTCTGCAACCGGCTTGTCAAAGAGAAGCACTTTAATGAAGAGCACATGAACAAGAACCATAATCAGAAGCTTAAAGCTACTCTGCACGAGTGGAAGCTTAAAGAGTCGAGGGGGACCAATAAGGTCCGCCCCGAAAACGCTCCCAACAGGCTTAAAGAATAAAATACAAAGACAGTGGTTTGAGAGCTGCTTAAGGCCGCCGGGGAAACCCGGCGGTTTTGTTTATAGGATTATTGTTTAGGAGCCGGGACGGCGGGCGCTTTGGTTCCCGGCGGGGTTAATGGGATGTGGAAGAAGAACCTGGATCCTACGCCCAGCTCCGATTCTATGCCCATCTCTCCGCCGTGGCGCTGTACTATTTCCCTGGCTATTTTCAGGCCCAGGCCGAAGCCCGCTTTGCGCATGCCCTGTGCTTCTTTGGTCTGGAAGAACCGCTCCCAGATGCGGGGCAGGTCTTCCTTAGAGATACCGATGCCGGTGTCCAGTACGCTGACTATAACGCGGTCGGCGGCGGTTTCCGCTTTTATAGTTATCTTGCCGCCCTCCTTGGTGTATTGAATGGCGTTGGTGCAGAGGTTCTGTACTACCTGGCCTATGCGGGCGTCGTTGCCCGCCAGGGGCGGCAGTACGGGCGGGGTTACCAGCTCCATGTTGAGGTTGCGCTTCTGGGCGGCTATTTTGACGCGCTCGAAGACATCCTGTATGACCGCCATAAGGTTCAGCGTGCCTATTTCCACGCGCAGCTTGCCCGACTCCATAGCGGCCAGGTCCACCAGGTCGGAAATGAGCACGTTAAGGGTTTTGGCCGAGGTCTGGATATTGGCCGCGTACCTCTGTTCGTTGGGCATGGCTTTCAGCTTTCCGGTGAGCACCTCGGAGTAGCCGAGGATGGCCGTCAGCGGGCTTTTTACGTCATGCGCCACGGTAGCGAAGAACTTCTTCTGGAAGCCGTTGACCAGCTCCAGCTGGTCTTTCTGCTCTTTGGTTTTTTTGAGGAGGCGCTCGTTCTCCAGCAGCAGGAAGCGGCGCTCGAGGGCTTTCTCCACCGAGAAAATGAGCCGCGAGGCTTCTACGGGTTTTAAAATAGCGTCGTCGAGTCCCAGTTCTACCACCTGGCTGACGCCTTTCAGCGCGGCTTGGAGGGGATATTGGTCCACCATGAAAATGATGCGCAGTTCAGGGTCTCGCTCGCGCATTTTCTGGGCTAGCTCCGCCCCGGAAAGTTTCGCGAAG
Source organism: Elusimicrobia bacterium CG1_02_56_21 (assembly GCA_001871115.1). GTDB lineage: Bacteria > Elusimicrobiota > Elusimicrobia > Elusimicrobiales > UBA9959 > UBA9959. The sequence continues at coordinate 32,036 of MNUR01000098.1, forward strand.
GTGATAGCGGTTCCGATGACCGCTAGGTGGAAGGACCCTTTTTTGCAGAGGCCCAGGGCCTCCTCTCCGTCCATAGTGGAGGTTACCTCGTAGCCCGCTCCCAGCAGGGCCTGGCTCAGCGAGGTCAGCGCGGGCTTGAAATTATCGAGAAGGAGGATGCGCTCGTTTCCCCTTTCTTTGAGGCGGACATCGGCGCCTTCGCTGTTTTCTATCAGTATCCCGGCTATGCGCCCGGCCTGTTCCCGTGGAAGGGCTACATTGTGGCCTTCTTTAAGCGCCTGGATAGCGTAACGCACCGTCTCCATGCCGGAAATAAGGTAGCAGACGGCTTCGGGGGAGGTTTTGCGTATTTCGGCGTCAAGGGCGTCGGCTTCGGCCAGGGTCCCGGAGAATTGCGCCACCACCACGTTCCCCGGCAGCGGCGCAGCTATAGGGATTTCTTCTTCCGAGCCGCCCAGAAGCGACCACGATTTTTTTGGCTTTTTGGCCTGGGCGGCAAAAATGCGGGCCTCGTTCTGCTCGCGGATGAATTCCGGCAGGCCTTTGGTGGATTCGAGGGAAGCCGGCTGCACTCCGGACTGCCGGAAAGCGGTCTGCACGGCCCCGGTGGTGAAAAGTACCTGGTCAGCCAGCATTGCTACGGAACGGGCTATTACCCTGACCTGGTCCCCGAAGCCGGGAGGCAGCGGCCAGGTAAGGCGCCGGATAGGGGAGCTGAGGGTGGGAGTCATGCTGGCATTGGACTCCAGCGTAAACATGTGGACCTGGGGGTATTGCTCGTGCAGGGCAAGGAAAGCTTCGCGCTCAGCGGGCGGGATCTTGGTGAAGTCGACCGTCATAGCGGTGCAGTCCCCGGCCTGCAGGCGGGCGGCCGCGTATTTGAGGGTGGGCACGCAGACAAGTTCCAGGCCCCTGCCAGACATGGACGGGGTCAGTTCATCAAGGAGCTCTTTCCCCGATGTGACCACCAAAACCCGGCCTTTGATATCGCTCATTAATAAGTATTATAGCGGTAGGCGGGGGCTTTTTGCAAATATTTTTACAATAGGAGCCGGTAAATAGACAAGCGCCCCGTTTTTGGCGGGGCGCTTGTATTCCAGGTGAGCGCTGTCTTACCTGGTGATGCCCATAAAACAATGATCGGCCTGCAGAGGAACCTGGTAGAAGTCAAAGACCGGGGTTCCGTTGCCGCCGCTGTAAACCCGGTTGGCGGTATTGCTTGCGCCTACGAGGGTGTTGAACACATTGTAGTAATAGAAGGTCGCCTTGCCGTAGAACGGCATGGTCTGCTCCACGATATAGCCCTTGGCGGAGATTCCGGGCGTCACTTCGCAAACTGTGCGGTACATAGAGTAGGGGTGGACGCTGCCTGTCCACCAGATATTATGGCTGGGGCCGTGATTGTTCCAGTGATTGTTGTTCCAGTTGTTATTGTTCCAGTCGGGGTGGCCGCTGTAATGCGGATGCCACTGGCCGTGACCGGGATTAGGCTGAGGATTCCAGGGGCTGGGCTGGGGATGCCAGTTGTTGTTGTTCCCGGGCCCGTTGTGGTTTCCGGGGTTATTGTTCCCGTGGCCCTGGTTCCCGAACCCGCCGCCATTGCCGCCATACCTGCCGGCCTTCAGCTCTTTAACCATAGTGCCGAGGTCTTCGGGGCTGTCAAAAGAAACCGCCTGGGCCGTAGCGAAGCCCGTATAACAGATAAGCGCCATTGCCGCGATAAAAGCGCATTTGCTGAATTTATTCATTCCCGCGGGCTACCGGCTATTGCAACATTTGTAGCACCAGATAATATGTGCGGCAAGTTGCGTTCTTCGTGTATCATAACACGAGGAGGCAACAATGGCCTACAAGCGCGTGACGGCGGAAGAGCGTACGCTCATCCACCGCTGGATTCAAGATGGTGAGAGGCAGAACGAGATAGCCAGGCGTCTGAAGAAGAGTCCTGGAAGCATCAGCCGAGAGATAAAGCGCAATACGGGGCTGCGCGGCTATCGGCCGAAACAAGCACATGAAACGGCACAGGCCCAGGCCAAGCGCCCGGGGCCGCGGCGCTTCACCGAACAGTTGCGAGTAGATGCCGAGACACAAATCAAAGGCGGCAGGACGCCGGAGATGATCTGCGGACGGGCCCGGCTAGAAGGACGGCCGCATGTGTGCAAGGAAACGATCTACAAGCACGTCTACGCTAACGCCAAGGCCGGCGGGACACTGTGGGAGCACCTTCCCCGCGCCAAGCGCAAGCGTAGCCGGCGTTGCCCGCGTAAAGAAGGCCGCGGTCGGGGCAGAATTCCGAATCAAAGGATGATTGGCGCCCGCCCGATTGAGGTGGAGACGCGCCAGACCGTAGGGCACTGGGAAGGCGACCTGATTAACGGAGCGCGCACCACTGGCAACCTGGTAACGCTGGCGGAACGCAGTACGCGATTTGCGCTGGTCGGGCGCACGGGCAGCAAGGATGCCGAAGAGGTTATGCGTGAGATCTGTGCCCTGTTTAAAACCCTGTCCCAAAGAGCCAGATTAAGCCTCACACTCGATAACGGGAAGGAGTTTGCCCGGCATGAAGAGATTGCGCGAGAAGTCGGCGTAGATGTGTTTTTCGTTAATCCATACCACTCGTGGGAGAGGGGCACGAACGAAAACACGAACGGCTTAATTCGCAGACTCTATCCTAAGAAGTCATCCTTCGCCGGGATTGGCAGGGAGGAACTAAAGCGTATCGATTTGTCCCTAAATGACCGGCCCCGCAAGTGTCTAGGGTGGATGACACCAAGGGAGAAGATGACCGCCTTCCTTGGTTGTGCCCCGTAAATAGCAGAAAACTGAGCCCTTCTGGGCACGGGGCGGAAAATCGGTCTTACCAATCAAGGGCCCCCGTGCAGGAAGCACCGGCACTGTGCCGTGGCTTGTCCGGAAGTAGCAAGTTCCTTGAATTCCACCGGGTCAGTACAGTACACTATGGTTATTCACGAAGACGCGCACTGCGTTGTCAGCAAATGTTGCAATAGCTACTGGCTAACGGGATTTACCCTCCCATGATTTTGTTGCTTAATGTTACGGTATTATTTTAGCCGGGCGCTTGTTCAGGTGCAAAGGGCCTGTAAACAGCAGGAAAAAAGACCTATGTGGAAATAGGTATAAAGGATAAAAATTATGGCGCTTCCGGGTTTACCGTGGGTAGCCGTCTAAGGTAAGATAGTGGCTTCCGAGACAGGAGGAAGCCGCTATGCAAGACACTTTACTGTATGAGTATCTGTTAGGTTTAAAGTCGCCATGGAGCGTGAGCCGGGTAAATCTTGACGTCAAAGAGCAGCGGGTTGATGTGTGGGCCGAGCATCCGGACAATGCCGCATGGGCTTGCCCGCAGTGCTCGAAGACGCTGCCGCTTTACGATCACGCGGAAGAGCGGACCTGGCGGCATCTGGACAGCTGCCAGTTCCAGACCCACCTGCACGCGCGCATCCCGCGGGTGGAATGCCCGGAGCACGGCGTGGTGCAGGTCGGGGTGCCGTGGGCGGGGCCGCGTTCCCGGTTCACGCTGTTATTCGAGCGCCTGGCTATCGACGTGCTGAGCCAATGTGACGTGACCGGCGCCACGAGGATATTGCGTATCAGCTGGGATGAGGCGTGGGGACTGATGCAGCGGGCCGTAAAACGCGGCCAGGAGCGCAAGCAGGCGAAAGTCGTGCGCCGTATCGGGGTGGATGAGAAAGCGGCGGCCAAAGGGCATCGCTACCTGACGCTGGTCTGCGATCTGGACGACGGAACAGTGGAGCATATCGCCGAAGACCGCAAGCAGGACAGCCTTGCCGGCTACTATGCGGGGTTGTCGGAGAAGCAGCTTAACGGTATCGAGGCGGTGGCCATGGACATGTGGCAGCCTTATATCCAGGCGACGCTGGCGAAGGTTCCCGGTGCGGCCGGGAAGATCGTGTTCGACCGCTTTCATGTTATGGGTTACATCGGCAAGGCCGTGGACACTGTGCGCAGACAGGAACACCAGGAACTGATGGCGTCGGGCGACGAGATGTTGAAAGGCAGCAAACACTTGTGGCTTTATAGCTGGGAGAACGTGCCGGAGTGGAAGTGCGATCTGGAAATGAAGCCGGTCGCCGTTATATTCAATGATAAGGAACTGGTGCGGCTCTTAATACACTTTAACCTGCCTGCCGAATTCC
>MNUR01000091.1 GCA_001871115.1 Elusimicrobia bacterium CG1_02_56_21
CTGATCCTGACAAAGGCTGATTGAACCAATTACTATTACCATGCGGATGGGTTGGGTTCAATAGTGGCCTTAACTGACGAGAATAACGAAATGGCAGAGACCTACAGCTATAAAGCATATGGTCAGCCAACTATAAAGGACCGTAAAGGCACTGTTTTTGATATATCCCCTATCGGTAATCCTTATTTGTTTACGGCCCGGGAACTCGACAGCGAGTCCGGGCTGTATTATTTCCGCGCAAGGTATTACGACTGGCATAGGGGAGCGTTTACACAGGAAGATCCGATTGGTTTTGATAGTGGGGACATAAACTTATTCCGATATGTTGCGAACCAGCCAACCAACTATAATGATCCAAATGGTCAGATATTACCGGTATTGGACCCGATGATTATTGGTGCGGGGCTGGGTGCCGGGACTAGCTTTCTGGCTACAGTAATCTCACAATCATTAACAGGAAATGTGGATTGGGCTGTTGTCGGCAAGTCAACACTAGTTGGTGGGCTGACCGGTGCAGCTATGCCCTTTCTTGGTACTGCAAAACTCGAGGCAGTGCTTTTGGGGGCTGGGGGAAGCGCGGCGCAATACTATCTTTCTACGGACAAGTCCGATTTAACGATGAAAGGTATACTGTTGTCTACCGCGCTCGGTGGGGTAGGTGGTTATGTTGGGGGACCATTTGTTATGCCTAAGCCGACCATTTTCTTTCCAACAACTTGGTTGTTAATTGCAAAAGATAATATTACTTCGGTCGGACTTGGAAGGGGGGTAACGGGGGCTTACATCGGTGGACTCAATGAAAGGTGCTTAAAATGAAATTACTGTGGATTAAAATACTAATAAGTTCATTTATGTCTGGAGTTGTTATGAGTATGTTTATTGGATTTAGGGGTACAGTGAAAGCCCAGGTTGCCCAAGAACATTCCCTTCCTGGGTATAAGCTGCTTGGACACAAAATCCGTGCGATTCGTGGTAAATCGTTTGCACATGTTGCGGGGTGGGGAGAGGTCTTGATAAGGTTATTTGGGATGATTGTGGGGATATTCTTACCTCTTTATGTCTTTTTTTATTCTCCGTGGGCATATTCCAAACTCTCAGGAACTGGTCTGGCGTGTTATTTGATGCTGGCCATGTTGTTCGTTAAAGCTTCAGATGCGATATGAGCTAGTAAGCATCTAATCTGAGAATCTTTTATGAGATATATTCTTTCAGCTTGCTTGATACTCTGTGGCCTGTCGGGTATTGAACGTGTTATCGAACGTGGAATATCTCCGCAATCCATACTCGATGCATTGCGTTCTCCGCTCAAAGTAGGACCAATATTGACTAAAGCTGGGCGTTCAGAACAAAAAATGGTTGGGAAATCTGCAGTAATTGTAATTAATCCTGAAACCGGGAAAATAATTACGGCTTGGCCGACAAGCTCGGCCCAGCTTTCTAAGTTGAGCAAATAGACTTATGAATGTAAAACTAAAGAATTCGCATGTCCAGTACATTTTAAGCGAAAAAAGATTTCCAAACTATTTTCGCGAGCAGTTAAAATATGATTCGATTGCAAAGAGAGAAGATTCGGTCATAGTTTCTTTGTCTAAATCCGAAATGGATGAGCTTCGTGAGATTGCCATGGATTTGTTTATGCAGACTGGGATTGATGAAAGCCAGGAGCCTACGAATGTTGGTATGACTTTAGAGGATTTGATTGATTTGCTTTACGTAGGGGGCAGGGGGGGGGCAAGGGACGCTGGTGACCATGTGGCTTTTGTTGAGGGGAAAAGAGGTTAGGTCTTGATGTTTGGCCTTTAACTATAATCATGTTATTTCAGTCGTCATTCACTTTTAAGTCTTTCGCCTACGGCAACGGTGCCTGCCCTTCCTGCGGCGGTTCGCAGTTATCGGCCCTTACGGACCCCAAGGGCAATAGCTGGACCTTTGGTTATGATGTTTACGGCCGCCTTACCAACACCGCCAACCCCCTGGGCCAGGCCAAGACCTATCAGTACGATAAGATGTCCCGTGTTACGGAACTCAAAGACCCCGCAGGCAATATCACAGCCTATACCTATGACGCCCTTAACCGGCTGACCAGTAAAGACATACAAACAACAACGGGCGGGCACGCCGTTACCAGCTATGTCTATGATAAGGCCGGCAACCTGCTGAATGTTTCCAGCGCCGGCGGTATGGTGAGCATCGCTTACGACGCGCTTAACCGTCCCGTAAAAACCGAACAGCTATTGCGCGGCAGGTCTTACGCCATAGCCTATGCCTACGACGCCGTGGGCAACCGTACGGCCATGGCCACCCCCTGGGGCAAATACAGCTACACCTACGACCCTTTGAACAGGCTGGCCGGTATAGTTAACCCGCAGGGCATAAACGTAACCTTCGGCTACGACGCCGTGGGCAGGCGCACCAGCAAGAAGATCTTTAAAAACGCCCCGGCGCTTATAACCGCGACGGACTATACCTACGACGCCGCAGGTGAACTTCTTTCCATCACCAACAAGGCGGGCGGCAAAACCATAGCTTTCGACAAGTACCAGTACGACGCCGCAGGCAATCGCATAATAAAAGAAGACCAGGACGGCACCACCAAGTACACTTACGACGCCTCCAACAGGCTTATAACGGCCGTGCCGGTGCCCATGTATATGCGGCTGAAGCCTTTGTCTACGACCGTAACGGCAACCGCCGCTACGACCGCGGCGCCTTCGACTACAAATATGATGCCGCCAACCGCCTGTTATACAACAGCACCTACACCTACACGCACGATCTTAACGGCAACCTCACAGGCCGTACCAACAAGAACGATAACGCCACCATAACCTACGCCTACAACTCGGAGCAGGAACTGTCCGAGGTGATAACCCCGGAACATAATGTACAGTATAAGTATGATCCCCTAGGCAGAAGGATAGGGAAGACTGTGGATGGCACTGTTCAGCGCTATCTATATGACGGCCAGGACATCATCGCGGACCTGGACGCCACCGGTAAGCCGGTAAACACCTACACCAACGGCCCCGGCATAGACGAGCCGCTGATAATGGCCAAGGCGGACAAAACAAACTATTTCTACCACGCCGACGCCCTTGGCAACATAACAGCCATAACAGATGACACTAATCAGATAATTGAGACATATAAGTACAAAGCCTACGGCCAGCCCACCATAAAGAACGCGCAAGGCCAGCTGATCAACAGCTCAACTATCGGCAACACCAGAATGTTCACCGCAAGGGAATATGAGGCGGAGACCGGTCTCTATTATTACAGGGCCAGATACATGGACCCGGCGAGAGGCGCGTTTACACAGGAGGATCCTATTAAATTCAAAGGAGGGAGTTTAAATCTTTTTGGCTATGTAAACAATGTTCCTACTAAGTATATTGATGCAACAGGCATGGATGCTGTCATCTATAACACTGACCTGCTTCATCTCGGGCTGAGAATTGATAATGGAACTGACTCTGACGGGAATCCTCAGTATAAATATGCGGAATTTTATGCAAATCCAGGAAACCTCAAGGATTTGCTTAAAAACGTTGTCCCGTTTATTGGTGGAGGCGGAGAAATTAGTGTCAGTGATACTCCTCCAGGTACGGGTCTCTACCATTGGGATACTTTTGTTCGTATAAAGCAGTCTCCTTCTGAAGATCGCAGAATGATTTCCAGGGTGGAAGATCTGCAAAAACTGGCAGACAAGGGCGCCTTAAAGTACAATATCTTTTCGCTCTACAAATCGCGAAATTGTTGGACAATTCTTTGGGACTTTTTCTCTCAAAAAAAAGAAGCTCCCGCATGTAATAATTAGTCGCTATGCCAAGAATATTTTACAGGCCACTTCTTAACTTAAAACGAGGTTTATTCGCCGCGATTTTTTTGATTTTTTCTTGGGCGTTTTATGTCGAGATTTTCTTGATTCCAGGAATTCATAAAAACCAGGTTCCGTTTGTCGTTGCCTGTGTTCGCGATTTCGTTCGAGGTATTTTCAAGGGATGGCAATTTCTTCTTGGAACTGGTGGGGACTCTCTCCCTCAGGCCTACAATTCATTTGAGGTGTTTTTGTGGGGATGGATAGGAATAGGGCTTGTCTTATACTTTTCTTTCAAAGGGGGATGGCATCGCAACCGAGGAATTGGTGCTGGAGGTCTTTTTCTTTTATTTTCTCTGTCTGATGCTATTGAAGTTCAAACAGGGGCGTGGTGGTCTCCGGTCTGGTTACTTCTTTGGAAAGTTTTGAATATTATCGGTTTTATTGCGGTTTATCTCAATTATAAACGTGCGGGAAATAAAGACTAAGTTTTGATTGAGGGGGCAAGGGTGACCTTCTCCCTGTAATTCAGACCAGTCGGAGTAGGAAAAATAACCCATGGAGGGCAACTGGGGTGAGCCGCGGGGACAGGGACTATTTATGAGATATATCCTTTCAACTTGCTTGATATTCTGTGGCCTGTCGGGTATCTCCCTGGCGGGGCAGCCTTCTATCTTGTTGCTTTCTACCGGCGGGGATGCCGGCGCGGATAAGATCAAGTCCGAGATATCTCAAACCGGTAATTCTGTTTTAGAAGTTCCCGCGGAAGAGGCCGATGTCAGCCAGGCGGGGATATTGAGCAATGGCGGGCCGGTTATCGTTCCTGATGCTGAGGGCGGCTACAAGGTATATGACGGTGGAACAGGTGGAGATATAACCAAAAAGTTTAATGCTGGGCTTTCATCAAAGGACGCGCCGCCGCCAGCGGCTGAACCCAAACCTGAGCCAGAACCAAGGAAAATAGAAAAGGCCGCTCCTCAGCCGCGGCCCAAAGAAGCATCCGCTTTCAAGAAGAACCATATAGGCCTTACTGCGGGAGTCTTTAATTTTAAAAAGAACGAAGACAGCCTGGACCTGCTGGCCACCAACCCTGTGACCGAAGCAAGCCACACAAAGGCTGTTGGCCGGTTGCGGGTGTTCTTTGAACACTATTTCTCCCGGAAATACGGCATTGGGCTTGCTGTGGGAATGGATAAGGGCGGGAAGGCGACTTATGATAATTCCGGCAGGACGCTTAACGTATCCGGCTCGCCTAAAAGCGCCACGCTCTACGTTATGCGCCGCTTCGGCAGGCATTTCGGCTTATACCTGGGCGGCGGGGCGGATATGGTCTCAATAAGCGTGGAAGATCCCTCCAACCTTGCCGGCCTTCCTTCCGGCCCCGCCACCTTTAAAGGGAATGCCGCCATCCCGCACGGAGAAGCCGGGCTGGTATTAAGCGCCGGTAATTTCTCGCTGCGTTTCATTCTTAAACAGCTGCTTGGTGACGGCGCGGACAATATAACCACCAGCGCCGGCGGCAGTGAATACCGGTTGACAACGCTTAACGGGAACTCCGTATCCTACAAGGCCTCCGGCCAAGCGCTGTCCTCTAATGAAAAATATTTCAAAGTGGATATGGGCGGTTTTGCCTCAGGCGTTACCCTGAATTACGCCTTTGCCAGCTGGTAAGTACTGGCATGGATTGGTGTCCATATAGGTGTCCATTGGCTATCCCAAAGCGTCACAGACATTCCGGAGCCCTGAGGAGGTTAACCTGGGAGGGGGCCGGGAGGAATGGGGGGTGCGGGCTGGACAAGAATTGGAGTTGCGCTCCATGCGAACCGGGAAGTGGTCTAAGGTTACCCGGCCGGCGGATACAATTTAAAAGGCCCCTTTGGAGGGGGCTGGGAGAGATGCGGAGATTACGGGCTGGACACTGCAGTGCCGCCTTCGCTGGCGCGAAAGCGGCACCCGAACCAGGGAAGTTGGTTAGAGTCAATCAACCACGGGCACAATTTAAAAGGCCCCCTTGGAGGGGGGCCTTTTAAATTGTGCTCGCCGGGCTGGACTCGAACCAGCAACCCTTCGGTTAACAGCCGAATGCTCCACCATTGAGCTACCGGCGAATCTGTTAATTTAATTATACTAAATTTTAAAACTTTAGAAAGTCCGGTGTCCCTGCACAGGCCTTGACCGGCTATTCTCTTTACCTTATAATCTAATCGTGATACTTTCAACCTGCTTAGCTGCGCTTCTAATGCTGCTGCCTTCCGCGCTCGTTCACGCGCAGAATGTTTCCGCCTCCGGACCTTCTTACCTGCTTCTTTCCCAAGACCCGGATTTCCTGGAACAGCTATCAAAGGTCTCATCCACCGCCTATTCTTCCGGCCGCACCCGGCTGGTGAGCCTGTCTGTGCCTTTAAACGAACTGCCGGCCTGGATAGCCTCCAGGCTGCGTGAAGTTTCCCCCGGAGAAGTATATAACGGCCCGGCCGCTGAGGGCGCAGAGAAAGACGCCGATCCCGAAATTATCTCTATAATTTCAAAAGCCGACCCCGGCCGCCTTATGAATTACGCCCGGGACATAACCATGACAGGCAAGCGGAACTCCGGCCAGCTGGATTATTCCGCCGCCTCCGGTAACCGGCAGGCAATGGACTATATAGCCGCCTCCTTCAAGGGGCTGGGTTACTCCGTAGAGCGGCAGTGTTATAAAGAGCGCAAAGCCGATAAAGAATGCAATATAATCGCGCGCAGAGCCGGGGAGCCAGGGAACCGGGCCATCCTTATTGTAGGCCACATGGATTCTGTGGGCTTTGAGAACGCCGGGGCGGACGACAATGCCTCGGGCGCTGCCGGGGTCCTTGAAATGGCAAGGGTCCTCTCCGGCTATAAGTCCGCCCACTCCCTCATCTTTGTAGCGGCCAACGGAGAGGAGAACGGGATAACGGGAAGTTACGCCTGCGCTAGGATCATGAAAGCCTCGGGCGAACTTTCCAAAGTGGATTGGGCGATAAATATGGACATGATCTCATGGAACCGGGACGGGATCCTTGAGATAGAAACCAATAAAGAGTTCTCCGCGCATGCGGACTGGGTGGGAGCGCAGGCCCGGCTTTACACCAATCTCCGGCCCTATATAGCAATGCCGGCCTGGGGCAGCGACCATGTGCCTTTCCTCGAAGCCGGAATCCCTACCTATCTTTCGATAGAACATTGGGAAGACCACAGCCCCTGCTATCACAAGGCCTGCGACAAGCTTGAATCCCTTTCCTGGGACTATGCGGTACAGATAGTACGCCTTAACCTGGCTGTCATAGCCGGAAAAACCCGGCTCACCGGGCTGCCGCCAAAACCCTGAAGTTCTTCTGCCCACGGCAAAAAGAAAAGCCCCGCTTCAACGGGGCTTTTCCATTTGCCGGCAGCGCGGTCAATGTGCCTGGAAAACTGCGGCTCCGACCCGCGGCGCAAGGGTAGTATCGTCCACGAAGGGGTTCCTGTTCCCCTGATAGGCAGAAATAAGGGCGTTGCGGCGAAGTTCCCGGGCGTCGGGGGGATCCTGCCTGTCCCACTCGAGGAACATAGGAACCCGGCTCGACCAGAATTCCCTGTAGTTCATCCCGTCCCGTATGTTTTTGTCGTAATACCTGACCACGAAATAAAGTATAGCGCGGGCGATATTGCCTTTTACGGCATTGGCCGGTTCAAAGCCCTCAGGGCCCAGCTTGCTGCCGCTTTTCGTGGAATAAGAGGCAATTGAGACCGCGGCAAAAGGCTCGCTGCCGCGGGCATTATTGGGCTTGGTGTAGGTAGGAAAGACGTGGTGGAGATCGGCTCTCATCGGGTATGCCTGGTTAAAGAAGCCCTGGGGCCAGGAATGTTCGGCGTTCATTCCGTCCGAGTCCACATAACCGTCTCCGTTGGCGTCGCCCTGCTCTTTATAGTCCTCGCCATGCTCGCTGGCGCCCCTGGAACAGACCTGGGAATACAGCCCGGTAACGCCTGCTCCGCCCCCGCAACCGGTATTGTCGGACACCGAGAACATATATTTCTTTGCGTTGAGATAGGCTGTTCCGCCCCGGGTTATAGTGGGGACTGTCGCCTTATGCAGGAACTGAAAAAGCCGCTCGCCGGAAAGGCCGGCGGCGGGCGGGTACGCACGCGGCTGAACTCTGAAAGGGGGGGTGGGTGAAAGGGGAGCCGCCTGCAAAGGCAGGCTGGCGAGAAAATCTTCAAGGCCCGGCAGGCTCTGCGCCGAAGAAGGTACGGGCAGAAGAACTGCGGAGGTTAAAACAAGAATAAGCAGGCGTCTTATGCGTTTCAAAATGCCTCCGGAACTGCTTTTCTGCAGCAAATAAATTATAACATTATTTGGAATAAACGGGATGGCGCTGCAGATCAGGGTTTGCTATATTTAAAGAAAGGTGGCCTTATGAAAAATGCACTTCACGCTTTTCTGATACTTTCACTCTGCTCCGCAGCCGCAGCAGGGCCTCTGGAGCAGCTGCGCCGGGGCCGAGAGCTTCCTTCGGCGCCTGCCCCGGGCCCGGCAGCAGAAGAGGCCGCCGCCTACCTGCAGGACGACAGCCGTTACTGGATCACAACTCCCGCGGAAGACAAATACGACAGGACCGCCCTGCTGGAAGCCGGCCTGGATATAGTAGAGATAGGGAAGAAAACAGTTTCAGGCTTTATCTCCAAGGACGAGATGGACCGCCTGGCCGGAAAAGGTTTCATTATAAGAAGCAGGCAGACTATAAAGGAGTACGCAAAAAAACACCTTAAGGACTTTCCGGCTTCGGACGCGGCCTATCACAACTACGCCGAAACCGCGGAGCTGCTCCAGACGCTTGCGGCGGACAATCCGGAGGAGACCTCCCTTTTCTCTATCGGCAAGACCGTCGAAGGACGCGATATCTGGTGCCTGCGCATAAATCCCTCTGAAAAAGGAGAAACTCCTTCCGCCCGCCCCTCAGCTTTCTTCATGGGCAACCACCACGCAAGGGAACACCTTACTAACGAGGTGGCCCTGGGCCTGGCAGTCCACCTTCTGTCCCGAAAAAATGAGCCGGAAATACGCGGCTACCTAGACACCCTTGATATCTTTATAGCGCCCATGACCAACCCCGACGGGGCCGAATACGATGTTCGGACCGGCAAATACCGCTGGCACCGGAAGAATACGCGCATTAACCCCGACAAAACCGTCGGCGTGGACCTGAACCGCAATTACGACTCGCTCTGGTGCAAGGCCGGGGCCTCCCATTATCCGAATTCCGATACCTACTGCGGGCCCTACGCTTTTTCCGAGCCGGAAACCCAGGCGATAAAAAAGTTCGTGGAAACCAGGCCTAATATAAAGACTCTGATGAGCTACCATTCCTATTCCAGCCTGCTGCTTTACCCCTGGGCGGGGAAAGACACCCCCGTTGAGAACATGAGGGACCGCAAGGTTTTTGAAACTATGGCCAAGGGGATGACGGCCTTTACAGGCTACAGGCCCCAGCAATCCAGCGACCTTTATGTGGCCACCGGCGACACCACCGACTGGGCCTACGCAAACCACAAGATCTTCTCTTTTACCACGGAACTGGAAGGAACTACTTTTTACCCCGGAGCCGCCATAATCTCAAAGGCGGTATCGAAAAACGTAAAAGCCGCGCTCTACCTGCTGAGCGTCACGGCAGAACCGTACAAGCTAGCCGAATAAGAGAAAAAAATCGTCTCCCGGCCCGGAGCAGGGACCCGGGCGCCGACGCCGGTATTTAATAATTAAAAAGGCCCTGTAGAGGGCCTTTTTCAAATTGCCTTTTAGGACTTTAGTGAGATTTGAGAACCATCTCGCCGATGTTCTCGGCCAGGGCGGGATTATCTATGAAAGGGTTGCGGTTGCCCTGGAAATCCTCCAC
>MNUR01000024.1 GCA_001871115.1 Elusimicrobia bacterium CG1_02_56_21
CGCCAGGAAATCTCGTTCTGCTTGAGACTTTCTTGCAGCCAGCGATAAATTAGACCTCGTTCTTCCGCAGTAATTCGTTTGTAAGCCATTGTTGCTCCCTCGTGTTATCATACACAAAGAACGCAACTTACCCCACAACTTACTTGGTGTTAGAAATGTTGCAATAGCCGGTAGCCTGCGGGCTGTTTTATCATGGCTATCGTATTCTGAAAAAGCGTTTCAGGATCCTTCGTCGACCAGTCCAGCGTGTCTATGGTCCACCCGAGAGGCACAAGGCCGAGTTCCGAAGCGGCTATTTTCAGCGCATCGGGGGAGATTATGCCGTAAGGCGGCCTGAAGAAACCGGGCTTTTTACCAGTAACCCCGGAGATCATCCCGGCAACCTGCCTCAGCTGGGAAATAACTTTCTCCTGGGAATAAGCGGTAAAAGGCCTGTCATTCACGGTGGCATGATCATAGCCGTGAACACCGACAAAACTACCATCGGCCGCTTCAGCTTTTATACGTTCCTTCCCGGCCGCGCCCGCCATGTTTCGGCCCAGCACGAAGAAAAGAGCCTGCGCGCCGCCCTCCTTCATAGAGGCGGAGACCTCCCCTGAAAAGGGGCCGGGGCCATCATCGTAGGTTAGTATAATTTCACCTTTTTTCAGGAAGCCATCGTACTGCACCAGGAAGGGCACACTATTTTTTACATAATTTATCTGGCAATAGCCGGCCTTTACCTGCACGCCGCGCAGCTCCGGGGGCCGGTGGGCCGGTGCGCCGTAAAATCCGAAAACTTCGTTAAGCTCGCGCTTCACCCTTGAGGAAACAGCACCGCCCTGCCCGCCGCCGGCGTCCACCCTGTCGCTTATTCCCGCGCAGCCTCCGAGTTGCTCCAGCTTTCCGCGCAAATACTGACCGGCGGCCGAGGCCTCCATGAATTCCGGGCTGTTCTGTTGAGTCTTCAGTGCATTATCAGAATAGACCCTGAGCGCGGAATACAGCTCCTTACAATCAGCTTTGAGCGAATCAAGATCAGCAGAAGCGGCCGGCACAACTGGAACCGCGGCAACAGAGCGCTCTATGGGAAGTCGCAGTTCCTGGGCGGCAACGGGAGTGAGCGGTAGTGCAAAAGCCATAGCGGCGAGAAAAAAATGCTTCTTATACATATAGTTCGTTTCTCCTTAAAGTTCCGCCACGCCATTCGCTTTGCATTTAGGCCGCCTGTTTTCCCCGGGAACTTCCCGCTCCGGCTCCGGTAGCTGGGACAGTTCTTCTCAGCTTTACGGCTCACCACCCCGGCCTCTACGGACCGGGGAGGAGAAGCAAAGATCCGGCTGATTAATTCCTCCCGCCGAACAAATATACAGCCTCTCCGTCCGCCATCGAACCGTAGAAGAAAGTCATTACATAATCGCCGCTGACCTTGACGCCCAATTTGGCTTCTATTTTCGCCCGCAGTTCCGCCGTCAGCCGCATTACGGGGCCGCCGCGCTCGCCGAAGAGAGCGATCTGCCCTTCCTTATCGCCCCAGAGCTGCATCCGTTCTGCCAGCTCAAAATCAGGGCCTGACGATTTGCCGCTGGTCATCGTGGATTTAAATGTCCAGGAACCGTCCTTGCTGATAATAAGGTCCGCCTCCCTTAAGCCGTCTTTGGGGAACAAGGAGAATGTAACCCCCAGCAAATCCGCTTTAGTTATTTTACGCGCCTGGATAGCTTCATCCGCCGGGAACGCTTTTTCAACTGCGGCCGGCATACCGGCTTCCGGGAGAGCCACGGCATTATTGTAAACGCGGACACCTTCCGATGCCGCTATGGCCTTTAGCTCCGCCGCTTTTACCGAAAGACCGTCAAATTCAGCGGCATACGCGCCGCCGGCCAGACCCAACATAACAACCGCTATCATAATCTTTTTCATGTATTTTTCTCCTTTAATCCTTGGTTCTACCGCTGGATATAGTTTACGCTATCCCCCGCCTGGTAAGAAGTGTCCTTGGGCCCAGTATCCCGAATTAAACTACCTATCGGCAGGGCCCACATAACTTTACCGTCCCTTAACCATGGAATGATCAGAAACGACTTAGGAATTTAAGGAAGGATTGCGGTGGTCGGGCAAAACTGGACCAGAATTTAGGCTGACTTAAGGTGTATTTTGAAGCACAGCTGTCCGGTTAAAACTGGAAACATAGTTGCCGGTCTTGACACCTCAAGCGGTCAAGCCTGACCTCGTTCAAATTCAGCAGATCTATAAGCGAAGTCCTCTCCATCAGCATCTCCCGCACTATCCGGTGCAGATAGAATATCGAAAAGCGGTATTTCGTCTGGTATTTTATGTAGGTCAGCAGCAGGTAGTAGCACATCGCCACCCACACCTGCGTCATCACCGCGTTAGGCGACGTTCCCAGGAAACTCTTTATCTTCAGGTTCTGTTTTATCCACTTAAAAAAAGTCTCTATCTGCCACCGCGCCTTGTAGATATGCGCTATCGTGGACGCGGCCAGACTGAAATTATTTGTCAGGAATTCAAGGATAACTTCCCGTTCAGGATCGTAAAAACGCACCAGCCGCAGTTTGCCGGGATAATCCTTGGCGGTATAGAAGCCTGAAAGGGTTATCTGTTCATCGGAAAGCACCCCGCCGCCGGCAGGTACCGGCTGCTGTCCGGCAACAGTGTACTGCATGTTCTCTTTGGCTCTCGTGACGAAGAAAGCCCCATTGATATCTATGTGCCGGAACCAGACGAAGTCCGTATAGCCCTTGTCGAAGCAGTAGATGCTGTCCGGAACCACGGTAAAAAAATGTTTTGCCGCCCGTACATCATTGCATTTACCGTCCGTGGCCGCCACAAAGCACGGCAGATTGCCGTTGTAATCCAGCTGGCAGTGAAGCTTCAAGGCGCCTTTGGCGGCCCGGAACTTAGCCCAGGAGAAAGTCGCAAGACAAAGGCTGATGGTGGTGGCATCGTAGGCGTAGAGCGGGTTTTTAAACCGGAACTTATGTTTCGGCGTTACATCCTTACAGCGGTCCACCATGGTATAGAACAGGTTTTCGAACAGGGCGCAGGGGCGGTTTTTATTCGCATCGGAAAGCGTGGATCGCTTTACGCCTTCAGGCAGCCCCAAATGGTAAAGCCTTCCTCCCTGGGCTTCCAGGCCGTTTTGGATATCCCGCAGGCTTTGTTTGCCGCCGGCCTGCGCGTAAAGCAGGGTGGAAAACTGGTTCCAGGTGGTGAAAGTCTTGACATACCGGTCGGCGTCAAGGCCTTTGGCCAGTTTATCGAAATGATGTCGGGGGACAAGCGTGAGCAACTGATGCATGATTGTGTTATAATGGGACATAGGGAATCCTCCGTCGGTAAACCTCTTTCTTGGACAAAAAGAATTTTACCATAACGAAGGGTTCCCCTAAATTTTACCCGGACAGCTGTGGCTTTTTATAGCTTCTATTTTTGTAGCCTCGTCTTCATTGCCGTACTTTACAAGGTCGATAAGGAGTTCCTGCGGCCGGGAGTTCTGCGCGCTGGCGAACAAGGCCCAGACGGCTGCCCGCCTGGCGACGCCGTCCTTTTCATTGTACTTAACGGCGTCTATCAGGAAACTCTGGAAGCGGGAGCTGGTTGCGGCAGCGCCGAACAGCGCTTTATAGGTAATAATGCGCAGCTCGGCCGGATGCGTTCCGTATTTAAGCAGGCCGGTAAAGGCGTCCTGAACTTTATTGTAGCCTGAAGCGTAAGAGAGGGTGCGGGCGGCTTCCACGCGGATATCAACGCGCTCGTTCTCGTTCTCGAAGATGTCTATGACCGGCTCGTACGCGTAATTGTTGAGAATATAAGGCTTGGCGCTTTTTACCGCCGCTTTGCGTATTTCCGGGTTGGAATCCCTCAGCAGGTCTTTAAGCTGGCTGGAAGTGATGTTCTTAGCGTTGAAAGAAGTCCGGGTTATAGGGCGCAGAATGTGGATGGCGCAGGCTCCGGCAGGCTCGCCGGCGCCGAAGTCCGGCCTTACGGCAGGCTCGGAAAGAATGGCTCCGCTCTGGCATTTGAATAGGCATTTATTGTTCTTGAACTCGCTGAACACGCACAGGTCCAGCGTGGTCAGGGGAGGCTGGGGGAAGCTGTTCTGTGAATTCTGTATCTGGTTGAGTATCGTTCCCGCGTCGATCGGCGGCAGCTGCGCGGCCCTTGAAAGATCCGTCCCTGCAAAGACGGAAGCCGGAACCAAGCCGGACAGCAATAAAGCGGTCGTTATTATCTTCATTAATAGCCTCCCTGACAGTTGGAATACCTTTAGATACTATCAAAAGTCGCCGGGCTGTGTATGGGTCTAACGGCCTTTAGCTTAAGAGGCTTTGGGCCTATGATGAATGTCAAGGCTCGGCGCGCCGGGGGGCGGCCCGGGCCGGAGCCGGGCCGGCAATGGCCCGCCGGCCTAAATTTGAGTAAAATATTATCATGCTTACAGAATTGAATATTATCGAAGCGCGGGTGCTCGGGTCCCTGGTGGAGAAGTCCCTGACCACTAGAGAACAATATCCGCTTACCTTTAACTCCCTGCTCAACGCCTGTAACCAGAAAACCAGCCGTGAGCCGGTAATGGAGCTGGATACGGACGCAATGGGGAAAGCCGTGCAGTCCCTTATGGAAAAAGGCCTGATAGACCGACTCCAGGCTCCGGGCGACCGCGTTCCTAAATTCCGCCATAACATAGACCGGCTGCTCAACAGCGCGGACCCTAAATTGATCGGAGCCATAACCGTCCTGCTCCTGCGCGGGCCGCAGACCCCGGGAGAGATAAAAGGCCGCACCGACCGCCTTTGCGAATTTAACGGCACCGCCGAAGTGGAGGGCCTGCTGCAGGAACTCTGCGCCCGGGCCGAGGACCCTTTTGTCGCGCGGCTCCCCCGCCAGTCCGGTCAGAAAGAAGCGCGCTACCAGCATCTTTTCTCCGGCGCGGTTCCGGCGGCGCAGGCCGGAATGCCCGCCGCAGCCTCCGCGGGTGTTGACCGGCTGGCCGGGCTTGAAAAAAGGTTGGAGGCCCTTGAGGTTATGGTCAGAGCCCACGAAGAGCGCCTTGCCGTGCCGGGTCAGGACAAGCCGGTTTAACAGGCGCTAAATATTATCCTCAACGATTGATGCTTCTATGATTAAAAAACTTGTTATTGTTCTGGCTTTTGCCTTTCTCGCGGCCGGGGGCGCGCCGGCGGCGCAGTTCGTGGAAAGAGAATTTTCCTGCCCCGTTTGCCGGCAGGTTTTCTATGCCAAACTGGACGCTTCCGGGGCTCGCCGGGAGCTACGCCTGGACCTGAAGCCGGTAGGCGGGGACGGCGGTCCCTGGCTGCTGCCGGTCTGTCCCAAATGCGGGTTTGTTATCTACAAGACCTCCCTGAAGAGGGCGGAACTGGCGACGTGCAAGTTTGTGGTGGCTTCCAAAGACTACAAGAGCAGCCTGAAGCGCAGCTCGTATTTCCGGGTCGGTCTGCTTTATGAAAAACTGGGCGAAAAAGATTTCAGCCTCGCAAATACTTTTCTGAAAGCTTCATGGCAGGAGGAAAGCGACCCGGTAAACCTTAAAGAGGACCTGGAGCGCAGTCTTAAGTATTTTACTTCCTGTTCCCGGTCCTGCGGCGATGTTGAGAAGGAAAACTCCAGGCTCCTTATGGGAGAGATCCTGCGCCGGCTGGGCCGTTTCGAAGAAGCCCGGGCCCATTTATCCGGCCTGCAGGGCCTGGAGGGTTTTCAGAATAATTTCTTCGCCGATATCGTTACCTACCAGCTGAAGCTGTGTTCTAAAAAAGATTCCTCCGCGCATGATATGGAGGACGTCAGGGAGTCGAAAAAGCCGTTCGGTGCGAGGATGAAGAACAAGATCAGGAAGTTTTTCGGCAATTTAACCGGTTCTGGCCAGGATAAAGCCAAGTAAACCCGAGGCCGGGGGATCCGCTGCAATGAAAATAATAATTAATCTGGTCCTGAGTACGGCGGCCGTTTTCGCGGCGGCCTGGCTCCTTCCCGGGGTAACACTGGACGGTTTCGGCGCGGCTCTGGTGGTAGCCGTGGTCCTGGGTACGGTAAACGCCTTTCTGCGGCCCGTCCTTATAATCCTGACCCTGCCGATAAATATACTTAGCCTGGGGCTTTTCACTTTTGTGATCATAGGCGGGCTGGTCCTGCTGGTGAGTTTCCTGGTCCCGGGTTTCCGGGTCGCCGGTTTCGGCTGGGCGCTGGCCTTCGCGCTGGTGCTCTGGATAATAAACGCCTTCCTGGGGCCGGTAAAGAACCCCCGGTAAATTACGGTTTTCTGTATAAAGGATCTATGGTAAAACTCTCTGATGTCAATTCGAAGCTGCTGAAAGCCCACTACGCCGTGCGCGGAAAAATAGTTATACGCGCCCAGGAAATGGAAGAACAGGGTAAAAAAATAATCTATTGCAATATAGGCAACCCGCAGGCGCTCAGGCAGAAGCCCCTCACTTTTGTGCGGCAGATACTCAGCCTGCTGGAATACCCGGCCCTTATGGACCAGCCGGGGGCGGATAAAATTTTCCCGGCGGACGTCATAAGGCGGGCCCGGATGATACTTGAAAAAAACCCGGCCGGCACGGGGGCTTACACCCAGAGCGCCGGCATCCCGTTTATACGCAAGGCCATCGCCGGGTTTATAGAGGGCAGGGACGGCATTCCCGCCGACCATAACCGCATACTGCTTACCGAAGGCGCGAGCAAAGGCGTGCATACCGTTTTTACGCTGCTCACCAACAAAGATAATGACGGGTACATGATACCGATCCCGCAATACCCGCTTTACAGCGCGGCTATAGAGCTATACGGAGCCAGGCGGATAAACTATTTCCTCGACGAGGGTAACCACTGGGGCCTGGACGGGGCAGAACTGGAGCGCAGCATAGAGGAAGCCGTGAAAAACGGGATAGATCCCGTGGCTATAGCCGTCATCAACCCGGGCAACCCTACCGGCGCTGTGCTTTCCAGGAAGAATATAGGGATGGTCATACGCTTTGCAAAGAAGCACGGCCTGGCCATCCTGGCGGACGAGGTTTATCAGGATAACGTGTATGCCGAGGGGCTGGAGTTCCACTCTTTCGCCAAGGTAATGCATGAGCTGGGAGAAAAAGAAGTTACGCTGTTCAGTTTTCACTCGGTCTCAAAGGGCTTCCTGGGGGAATGCGGGCACCGCGGCGGCTATATGGAGATCCGCAATATGCCGGACGACGTCTACGCCGAGGTCATAAAGCTGCTTTCCATAGGCCTCTGCGCCAACGTAGACGGCCAGTTGGTAACCTACCTGATGGCGGCCCCGCCGCAGCCCGGCGACGAGAGCTACGAGCTTTACGCCAAAGAGAAGGGAGCCATCCTGGGCGACCTCAAAGAAAAGGCCGGCATCCTGGGAAAAGGCCTTAATGAAATAGAGGGGATGTCTGTCGACGTGCCCGAGGGGGCGATGTACGCTTTCGTCAAATTCGACCTGCCGCATCCCAAGGGCGTAGATCCCGAAGCCATGACTCCGGCCGAGCGCCATAAATACGAAACGGCCCGCGATTCAAAATACTGCCTGCGCCTCCTGGAGGGCACCGGTATCTGCGTGGTTCCGGGCTCCGGCTTCGGGCAGCGCCCGGGCACGCTGCATTTCCGCACCACCTTCCTGCCTCCCAAAGAGGATATCCTCGAGTTGGTGGGGAAGATGAAGAAGTTCCACGTTTCCTACGTGGCCAAACTCCTGGAAGCCTGAAAAGGCGTCGCTATGCCGGATCGCCCCCCACAGGCGAAACCGGATATTCAAATATGTAGCGGGCTGGAAGGCGCGCGGTTTTACGGGGCTGCGATGTAGGCGGCTATGCAGATATAATGACAGGCGCTGCCCGCCAGTACGAAGATATGCCACAAAGCGTGGCAATACTTGGTTTTTTTCCCGAGCCCCAGAAAGACGCTGCCGAAAAGGTAGCACAGGCAGCCGGCCAGCAGCAGGATGCTTACATTCAGCGGCGCGGCGTTATAGATCTCGCGGAACGAGAGCGCCGCGGTCAGGCCCAGCGCGGCGTAGGCGAACTTGTCCCTGCGGGACATCTCGCGCCTGCGCAGCGCGAACGAAACCCCCGCAAAAGCCAGCGCCCATATGGCCGCAAGCAGCATCCACCAGCGGCCGTGGTTCAGAAAAACCACCGCGAACGGAGTGAACGACCCGGCTATCATCAGGAAAATGCAGGCCTGATCGAAAGTACGGAACAGGGCTCTTAGTTTGATGTCGTGGAAAGAGTGGGATAGCGCGGAGGCCAGGTACAGGGTTACCAGCGCGGCTGAATAAACTCCGCAGGCCAGCGCCACGCGAGGGCCGCCGCCCGCCAGGACCACGGAGCGCATTAAAAAAAATGCCGCCGCCAGGCTCATTAAAAATCCGGCTGCGTGCGTTATCAGGTTTGCCGTTTCGTCGGACGGTCTTTCCAAGCTGCTCAAAATAGTCGCCTTTTGCGCCGGTACGGTCCCGGAGCCCGCCTGCTTACAGAAATAATATTTTACTAAATTAGGCCCGGCAGACGGAAAACCCGGCTTGCCCTGTGGCGATCCGCGGGGCAAAGTAGTAAAATTAGCTATGTTAAAGTTCCTGGCCGACCTTAAAAACAGACGGCATAAGCGCGTTTTCGGCGGGCTGGAGATACTTAAGTATATCGGCCCGGGGCTTATCGTTACCGTAGGTTTTATAGATCCAGGCAACTGGGCTTCCAACCTGGCCGCGGGCTCGCAATACGGCTATACCCTGCTCTGGATGGTCACCCTTTCCACGCTGATGCTGATCATCCTGCAGCACAATGTCGCGCATCTCGGCATAGCCACCGGCCTGTGCCTGAGCGAGGCGGCCAGCAAGCATTTGCCGCCGGCGGTTTCCGGCCCGCTGCTCTGGTCGGCGATGGGCGCTTCGGTCTCTACTTCACTTGCAGAGATACTTGGCGGGGCTATAGCCCTGCAGATGCTTTTTAATATACCGGTAAAGATCGGTTCCGTGCTGGTGACCGCGCTCATCCTCTACTTCCTGCTTTCAAATACCTACCGCAGGCTTGAGAAATGGATAATCGGCTTCGTTTCGCTTATCGGTATCTCCTTTATTTATGAGCTTAAGCTGGCCCCGGTGGACTGGGGCCAGGCCGCCGCCGGCTGGGTTACCCCGGCCCTCCCGGCCGGTTCAATGCTGATAGTCATGAGCGTGCTGGGCGCCGTGGTAATGCCGCATAATTTATTCCTCCATTCCGAGATAATACAGAGCCGCCAGTGGAACCTGAAAGATGAAAAGATAATTAACAAACAGCTTAAATACGAGTTCGCCGACACTCTCCTGTCCATGCTGATAGGCTGGGCCATAAACAGCGCGATGATAATCATGGCCGCCGCTACTTTCTTCGCCGTCGGCGCCCCGGTGAGCGAGCTGGCCCAGGCCAAAGAAACCCTGGTCCCTCTGCTGGGGCAGTCCTCGGGGCTGGTATTCGCGCTGGCGCTGCTTTTTGCCGGCATAGCCTCAAGCGTAACTTCGGGGATGGCCGGCGGATCCATCCTGGCAGGAATATACGGCGAGCCGCTTAATCTGAAAGACAGCCACAGCAAGCTGGGCGTCTATCTTTCGGTGCTGCCGGCGCTGCTGCTTATCTTTTTTGTTTCCGATCCTTTTAAAGGCCTGGTAATTTCGCAGATGGTACTCAGCGTGCAGCTTCCGTTCACTATCTTCCTGCAGCTCTATCTTACTTCTTCCAAAAAAGTCATGGGCAGTTACGCTAACGGGCCCTGGACGCTTTTCACCCTGGTCTCTATAGGCCTGGCGGTAAGCTACCTTAATATAAAACTGCTGCTCAGCCTGTTGTGAACCGAATGAACAAGGCAGGGCTTATAAACCTGATAAAAGCTTCCGGCCTGCCGGAACCTCTCAGGGCTTATCTCTGCGGGGTGCTGGCCGGGAACCTGCCCTTTTCCCTGAGGGAGGCTCTTAAAAAAGAGCCGGATAAATTTATTAAAGACGCGGCAGGGCTGCTTCGGGAAGCCGGCCTGGCTCTTGGCCGTTCTCCGGAAGAGGCTCTTTCTATGAGCGGTTTCGACAGTAATAACCTGGCGCCTGACAGGCTGGAGGCGGCGCTGGCGGAACTTCTTGCCGTGGTTTTTCTGTGCTCAGAGGGTTTTTCCGGCCTGGGATTCATAGCCCGGGGCCGCGGCAAGACTGCGGATATCTCGGGCTCGCGCGGCGGGCTTGCTTACGCTTTTGAGGTCTGTTCGGCCCGGACGGCCGCTGCGGATTTTACTGTTGATTTTCTTGAGCTGAAGTACGACAAGAAAATACGGCAGGCCAAAGTTTCAGGGAAGAGGGGCGGGCTGGACCGCGCGGGCCTCGTCCTGGTAGCCGGGCCGCCGGTTTTTTTGCGCTTTAGCCGTGACGGGGGGCTGGGGGCTATGGCCCGGGGGGTTTATGAACGGAAGAACAGACCTCGGGCCACTCATATCTGCCTTCTGGCCGGCGGCAAAGCGGCAGTTTTCCCCGATTGGGAGACCTACCTGCGCGCCGCGCCTGTAAGAAAAATTTAAACATCTAATACGTACCCATCTCGGGAACCTCGCCGGCAATAGGGAGGGGGGCTGCCTCATGGGCGCTTCTTTGGAAACCCAGGCGGGCCCACACCGGGCAGAGGGCAAGCCCCAGGATTATGTTCAGGCCTATCCACACCGAGGGCCAGGGGCAGATAGCAGGCGGCGGACTGCCTACCAGGGCGGAGCCTAAACCTATTAAAAGGCAGAATACCGAAACCCCTGCGGCCGCTACGGCTCCCAGCGCTACCAGCAATTGCCGGGGGCCTGCATAGCCGCTGTCCCCGCATTCCCGGGCCACCGGTCCCCAGAAACCCTTGGGGCGGACCAGCCGGTAAAAATGATGCAGATGTTTTTTGTCCTCAGACCCGAAATAAAATATAGCGGCCAGGGAGGCGGCTGAGGAAAGTGCGGCCATTATCAGCAGGCGCAGGGCCGAGTCCTGTACCCAGAGCAGGAGCGGCAGCGCGGCTATAGCCGAGACCCCTATCGCCGCGATCTCGGACCAGGCGTTGACCCGCCACCAGAGCCAGCGCATTACAAGTATCGGCCCCATTCCAGCTCCAAGCAGCAGGCTGGCCTGCCAGGCCTGGTTGATGGAGGAAAGTCTTGTCATGATCACCAGGGCGATGAGGACGAGCATCAGGTTGGAACCGCGGGCAACCCAGACCAGAGCCTTGCCGCCGGGCTCTTTCTTGAGCCAGGCCTGGCAGATTATTCTCTTGAAGATATCATTGGCCCAGTAGGAGGAGCCCCAGTTTATATGGGTGTCTACCGTAGAGGCAAGGGCGGCGAGCATGCCGGTTATCATCAGGCCTTTTATTCCCACCGGCAGCAGCTCCGCCATCCCGCGGATATAAACGCCCTCCCTGTCCGCCTGCAGCAGCTCTCCCGTGAGGGCGGCAACCGGGGGGTACAGCACAAGCAGGCCGACCCCGAGCGGCAGCCACAGAAGGCTGCGCATCAGGACCTGGGTCCCGGTAAAAACTATCGCCGCGACTTTGGCCTGTTTCTCGTTTTTACAGGCCATAGAGCGCTGCGCAAGGTAGCCGGTCCCGTCCGAGTTAAGCTGTATTATCCATTGCAGCGCGAACAGCGCCAGCAGGGGAAAAGTGGCGTTATAGGAACGGTCCGGGGTGAATGCCAGTATTTCCGAGGGCTTTATCCCGCCCAGGGTTCCGGCCAGGTAGATCGCCTGCATTTTCTCATGGATACCTGATATCCCCCCGGCTTTTACAAAAACTATCGCGGCAAAAAGGAAGGTGGCTCCGAACATTATGAACACCTGTACTACATCGGTATCCACAACGCTGCGCAATCCTCCCGTAGCGGAATAAAACGTGGTCACCGTCAGGATCGAGAGAACGGAGATAAGGTTATTGGCGGAAAGTACCCAGACATTCACGCTGTCCAACGGGGCGCTGGTCAGTTTCAGTCCCAAAGCCTGCACTAGGTGCAGGAAAGGTTCGAAGGCGCCGGCTGGCAGCCAGGCGTTCCAGAGCAGGAAAGGTTCCGCTATCCTGGACGCCGCGAAAAAGACCCAGGCCAGGACTACGCAGTTGAAAATGGTCCCGAAATAGAAAGCCTTGAACCCGCGCAGGGCGAGGGCTCGCCCGCCGCCGTAGCGGACTTCGGTCAGTTCGGCGTCCGTAATGACGCCGGCGCGCCGCCAATGGGAGGAGAGCACAAATCCCATCATAAGGAAAGAAAGGGCGTATATCCACATCTGCCAGAGGCCGAAAATTCCGGACACGGCTATAATGCCCGTTACTAAAAGCGGGGTGTCGGCGGCGAACTGGGTGGCCGCCATGCTCAGTCCGGCTTTCCAGCCCGGCAGCGACCGGCCGGCCAAAAAATATTCCTGCAGGTCTTTGGAAGCGGCTTCCTTGTTACGGAAGCCGGAAGCGACGGAATAGATTATAAAAGCGGCGATAATCGCGATATCAAGACCAGCCATTGACGAGCCTCCCGGGACTATAAGGTGCGGCCTTCCTCCAGTTGAATTTATTTTATAGTAACAATTTAGCCGGGATAGTTCCAGTAAACTTTTCCGGGCTTAAACTTTTCCGGGCAGTGACGTTAAATGGCCTTTAAGGAGAGGGTTTTTTTTGTCTTTTGTTAATGACCGGTTATCCGGGAGGCCTATGCCGGGGTGGGTATAATAGCCGCGGGCCAATAGGTCCTGTGACCCTTTTCCATAAGTGTGACTAATGTTACACTTTGTATAAGGGTGAGGGCTTGTGCGGAACAGGTCAGCGGGGCTTTGCGGGTTTTTTAAAGGCGGGAAATGTCCATAAAAATACTTGCGGCTGACGACGATAAGGCTATGATTAGTCTCTATCTCCGTATTTTCAGCGGAACGGATTATTCAGTCTCTACGGCTTTAACTTTCGAAGAGGCTTCCGGCCTGCTGCGCAGCGAGGATTATGACTTGCTGATAACTGATTATATGTTCCCGGACGGCCTGGGCACCGGGCTTATCAAGCTCTTCAAAGAAGTTAAGAAGGGAGCTAAAAGCCTCATCGTAACCGGTTCTCCGTACGCCAAAGAAAAGATCCTGGCGGAAGGCGCGGAGGTCTTGCTTGAAAAGCCGTTTAAGATGGACCAGCTCCTGGCCGAGGTGGCAAAAGTTCTTGGATAGTAAGCTGGCTATTTAAATAAACAGCGTACCGGCCGCGAACGCGGCCGGTTTTTTATTCAGCGGCGCAGGAGCGCGCCCAGAGAGGAAATGAATTCGCCGGGGTTCTCCGGGCTGAGAACGAAAAGGGTTTTTTCGGTCTTTATCTCTACCAGTTCCGAAAGCCTTGTGGCGTAGGCCCGGTATTTACCGACGCCTCTCTTCCAGAAAAGGCCGTAGTAGCCGTAATAACCAGAAGTCCCCATAAGGCGGAGGCTTCCTTTCAGTATCCCGTCCCGGGCTGGCCGCACTTCCTTTATTTCGCCGAGCGGTATGGTTATTGGTTTTATTCTGCGGTCTATTAAAAGGTTTATGTCGTCTATAACATAACCGCGCGGCGCCATAGCCCGCGTAATATAGGCAGTTGCCGGGAGCAATGCCGCAAGCAGGAGCAATTCCGCGCCAGGGCGGCCAGGGCTCACTCCGGCCTGGCCGAATTTGTTTTTATACCAAAAGAAGGCCGTCAGTGCGGCCGGGGCGAGCAGAATAACGGACACTATGCTGGTGGTTATCGTGAGCAGTCTGTC
Source organism: Elusimicrobia bacterium CG1_02_56_21 (assembly GCA_001871115.1). GTDB lineage: Bacteria > Elusimicrobiota > Elusimicrobia > Elusimicrobiales > UBA9959 > UBA9959. Next base: position 13,759 of record MNUR01000024.1, read on the forward strand.
CATCTCCGCTTTATAGTATTTTTGCATGTTCATCCTTTCGCGGCCAGCATTAGGCGCAGTGTTTCTTTTTCCAGGTCCGCCAGCGAATCGTAAGGGAGGAGAGTAAGCTGTTTTGCCTCCAATATGGCCCGCAGTCCGGCGTTTTTAAAGGCGGAGGGGGTGAAAGAAGCCAGTTCGGCGGCCAGCAGGCGGAAGTTCAGCTGGCTGGAATAAGTTATCTTTTTCTTCAGGCAGGAAAAATTAAAATTATCGGAGCTCAGGCGCAGCCGCCGCGGCCCGGCGGAAAATATTATATCCAGGTAAAAAGACATCTCCGAACTTTTAACCTCTTTTTTAACCTCCCGGTTCTTCCCGAACCCTATTGGCAGTCCGGTCACGGCCATTATGCCGAGCCTTACGGCTTTTTCCTGGCCGGAAGGGCCTTCGGTTGTTTTAACCGTCCTAAGTGTTCCTTCTTTTATCGGGGCCGCGGCCAGCACAATTATATCTCCCGGACCGGCCGTAACGTTCAGGCCGCCGGATCCCGTGAAAGAAGCCGTACCGTTCTCAAAAAACGCTTTTGTTATCCTTTCTTCGGGCGGCAGACCCGGCTGGGGAGACGGAAGTCTGGTGGCCGGGATGCCGAAGTCGGCGCAGAGCCCGGCCAATTGGCCGGCGGCGGCTTCTTCCAGGTCCGAGCCCAGGACGCCCCAGCAATGCCGGGCGGCCGCCGCCGCGCTGGCGGGGTCCAGTTTTAAAAATTCGCCAAGAATCTTCGCCAGAATTGAGAATTCCGGGGCTTTTTCGCCCGCTGTTATGACCATAAAAGACATTCCATTATTCTAACAAATCGGGCTCGGCCAAGATGTATAATGGTTGGGAAGCAGTATTTTTCCCGGGGAGATAATATATGGGCAAAAAAACAATATTCGCGCTATTTATGCTGGTTTTTGCAGGCGTCCTGGCGGCCAGGCCGGCGGAAGAATCCGCCGGGCCAAAAACGCAGGAAGTTAAAACCGTGCTGGTGGCTCCTTATTCCGGTGTGATCACCCCGGCCGCGGCTGAATTTATTACCCAGGCTATTGATAAGGTTAACGGCCCGGGTGGCGCGGACCTGCTGGTGATAGCGCTGGATACTCCCGGCGGCCTGGATTCCTCCATGCGCGTTATAATACAGGCTATGCTGGCCTCCAAAAAGCCGGTGGGAGTGTATGTTTCTCCGCAGGGAGCCCGCGCGGCCTCGGCAGGGGTATTTATTTCAATGGCTTCCCCGCTGGTGGGGATGGCGCCGGGAACAAATATCGGGGCGGCGCACCCGGTCATGATGGGGGCTGTTCCCAAAGGGCTGGGAGAGAAAGTGGAAAAGAAAAAAGAGCCTATGGAGGAGAAGGTTTTAAACGACGCCTCCGCTTATATTAAATCCATCGCCGAGAAGACCGGGCGCAATGTGGAATGGGCTATGAAGGCTGTAACCAAAAGCGATTCTATTTCAGCCCTGGAGGCGGTGAAGGTCGGCGTGGCGGACTTTGTGGCCGCGGACCTGAATGAATTCCTGGCCAAGGCGGACGGGCGCAAGGCGGGGGATTTCGGCAGGCTGCGGATCAGCAAGCCGGCGGTTGAATATGCGGGAATGACCCGCAGGCAGAAGTTCCTGGCCACTATTACCGATCCCAATATAGCGATGATACTGATGAGCATCGGGGCGGCGGGGCTTTTTATAGAACTCTATAATCCGGGCCTGATACTTCCGGGTGTGGTTGGCGCGGTATCGCTGGTGATGGCTTTTTATTCTTTTCAGACCCTTTCGGTCAATTTCGCCGGGATAGCGCTGATAATCCTGGGCTTCGTGTTCTTTATAGCGGAGATCAAGGTTATCAGCTACGGCCTGCTTACGCTGGCCGGGGCTTTGTCTATTCTGCTGGGCGGGCTGATGCTGTTCAACCAGCCCTCAATGGGAGGTCTCGCAATATCTATGAGTATGCTTATTTCTACGATAGTTGGTCTGATAGCGGTGGTGGCCGGAGTGGCTTATCTCGCCCTGCGCGCGCAGCTGCGCCAGGTTGTGACGGGCATCGAGAGCCTTAAGGGCAAGAAAGGACTGGCGAAGACGGCTCTTAACCCTAATGGAACTGTGCTGGTAGAGGGGGAACTCTGGCAGGCGGAGAGCGTCTCCGGAGACATCCCCGACGGCGCCCAGATAGACGTCACCGCAGTAGAAGGTTTTAAAGTCCGCGTCCGCGCGGTGAAATAAGAAGAAAAGAATAAAGACCGCGAGATGTTAAGCCGGGGCGGCGGCCGGGGGTACCGGAACGCAAAAACAGGGTCGGGACACACCGTGCCCGCCTTTCCCCGGCAGGAAAGTGGCCTTTGGCCACGCGCCCTCCGCGCTTACGTAAGCGTCGGGCTCCGGCAGGGTTTTGCTAACCCGGTCCCCCCGCCCGCCGCCGGGTTCGCGTCTTGCGGACTTCCGCCTTAACCTGTCCTGCCTCCCCTTAACACCGGAATAATGGCGCTTATTTATATTTATATTAAAGAAAGTTGAAAATAAACAGGCTTTGTGTCATAATATAGGTTCGGCATAGTCCAAAAATGCCGCGTTTTTTTGTTTATCTTTAACTGATTTTCCGCTTTCTATCTTTACGGAGGAACTACAATGGGAACAAGGTTTACCGACAGGGCTCAGCGCGTTATTCTTATAGCCCAGGAAGAGGCTAAGCGCCTTAATCACGATTATGTAGGCACCGAGCATATCCTGCTCGGCCTCATCGCTCTTTCCGAGGGCGTGGCTTCCCAGGTCTTCCAGAACCTGGGGATAGACCTGCGCAAAGTGCGCGCCGAGATAGAGAAGATAGTAGGAACCGGAGACAATATGATGCTGCTGGGCGAAATACCCTTTACCCCGCGCGCCAAGAAAGTTCTGGAATACGCCGTGGAAGAAGCCCAGCATATGAGCCACTCTTACATAGGCACCGAGCATATCCTGCTCGGGCTTATCCGCGAGGAAGAAGGCGTAGCCGCCAGGGTCCTCGAGAATCTTGGCCTTAAGCTCGAGACCGTGCGCGAGGAAGTCCTCAGCATCCTCGGAGAGATGGAACAGAAAGATTCCCCTAAAGAAGCCTCCACCCCCAAGGGGCACGCCCATACCGCCACAAAAAGCAAGACCAAGACCCCTATTCTTGACGAATTCGCCCGCGACATGACCGTGATGGCCAAGGAAGGCAAACTTGACCCCGTAATAGGCCGTTCCGACGAGATCGACCGCCTGGTACAGGTGCTCGGCCGCCGCACCAAAAATAACCCCGTGCTGGTAGGCGAGCCTGGAGTGGGCAAAACCGCTATCGTGGAAGGCCTCGCCCAGAAGATAATTTCCGGAGAGATCTCGGACACCCTGGTGGGCAAGCGCCTGCTCAGCCTGGACCTGGCCTCCATAGTGGCCGGAACCAAGTACCGCGGAGAATTCGAACAGCGCCTTAAAGGCATTATCGAAGAGATCCGCAAGGCCAAGAACAATATCATTATGTTCATAGACGAGCTGCATACCGTCATCGGCGCCGGCGCGGCCGAAGGCGCTATAGACGCCTCCAATATGCTCAAGCCGGCCCTCGCCCGCGGCGAGCTGCAGTGCATAGGCGCCACCACCTTCGACGAGTACCGCAAGCACATCGAGCATGACCCCGCCCTGGAGCGCCGTTTCCAGATGGTGATAGTGGAGCCGCCCAGCGTGGAGGAAACCATCGAGATCATCAAGGGCCTGCAGGAAAAGTACGAAGCGCATCATAAATGCAAATATACCGACGCGGCTATTTTCGCCGCGGCCCAGCTGTCCGATAAATATATCACCGACCGGTCGCTGCCCGACAAGGCTATAGACCTCATCGACGAGGCCGGTTCCCGCGCCCGCCTGAAGCTGTCCGTGGCGCCCCCGGAATTCAAGGAAAAAGAGACCGAGATAGAAGAGGCCGCCAAGGAAAAGAACGCCGCTATCTACGGCCAGGAGTACGAGAAAGCCGCCAAGCTGCGCGACCGCGAGAAGGAGCTGAAGAAAGCCCTTGAGGATTCCCGCAAGAAATGGCGCGAGGGCCGCGACAAGGTTTTCCCGGAAGTGACTGAAGAGGACATAGCGGGCATAGCGTCCAAGTGGACCGGTATTCCGGTCACCCGCATGACCGAAACCGAGACCCAGAAGCTGCAGCACATGGAAACCGAGATCCACAAGCGCCTGATAGGCCAGGACGAGGCCGTAACCATAGTCTCCCAGGCCATAAAGCGCAGCCGCACCGGGATGAAAGACCCGAAGCGGCCCATAGGCAATTTCATTTTCCTCGGCCCCACCGGGGTCGGCAAGACGGAGCTGGCCCGCGTGCTGGCGGACTTCCTGTTCGGCAACGAGGAAGCCATGGTGCGCATAGACATGTCCGAGTACATGGAGAAATTCTCCGTGTCGCGCCTTATCGGGGCGCCTCCGGGGTATGTCGGCTACGAGGAAGGCGGCAAGCTCACCGAGATCGTGCGCCGCAAGCCCTACTGCGTGGTGGTGCTCGACGAGATAGAAAAAGCCCACCCCGACGTGTTCAATATCCTCCTCCAGATCATGGACGAGGGCACGCTCACCGACAGCCTGGGCCACAAGGTCAGCTTCAAGAACACCATCCTTATCATGACTTCCAATGTCGGCGCGCGGCTTATCTCTAAAGGCAAGACGCTCGGCTTCATGCCGGCCGACGACAAAGAAAAGGATTATCGCGAGATGAAAGACACCGTGATGGACGAGGTTAAGCGCGTCTTTAATCCCGAATTCATCAACCGCATAGACGAAGTAATAGTTTTCCGCCCGCTTACGGAAGCCGACACCGGGAAGATACTTGAGCTCAGCCTGGCCAAGGTGGCTAAAAAACTGGAAGCCAAGGGCGTGAAATTCAATATCACCCAGGCCGCCAAGACCTTCCTTGTTAAGCAGGGCTTTGACGCCAACTACGGCGCCCGCCCGCTTATCCGCACCGTGCAGAAGCTCCTGGAGGACCCGATGTCCGAGTTCCTCCTTAACAGCTCCATGAAGGCCGGCGACGTTCTTAATGTGGACTATAAAGGCGAAGGCGAAGCCCTGGAACTGAAAGTCTAGGGCCTCGGGCGAATGGTGCCATGCGGATGAACCGTAAGCAATGGTTTCATCCGCACGGCCCGCGTTTCCGGAGCCGCGCCCTGTCCGCACCCGGAGTTCAAATTGCAACAAAATCACGGCCACGATAAACGGCACAGTGCCACTGCGCCGCCCCGCAAGCCGGGCGGAGTTTTTTACCGCCTGGCGGGAAAGCTCTTTCTGTCCCTGCTTATAGCCGCGGCGGGCGGCGTCTCCGTCTATTATGTCGGGGACGGCCTGCTCAGAAGCCTGGGCGAGAAGCCGGAACCGAAGAGAGTAGTGGAGGCCCCGATAAAGGACGCCGAATGGCAGGCCATGGTGTCGAGCCTCGGTAAGATCTCGCGCGCTTATAAGGGCCGGGTCGGGATCTATATCAAGGATATAGAAACAGGCAAAACCTGGAGCTATAATGCCGACAGGCTGTTCCCGTCCGCCAGCCTCGTTAAAGTGCCTATCATGGCGGCTGTCTTTGAAAAGATACAGACGGGGTCGATGACCCTGGACACGCAGATAAAGCTTACAAGGCAAAAGCGGGTGGGCGGTTCAGGGTCCCTCAAATGGGTGAGGGACGGAACTTCCTTAAGCGTAATGGAGATCATTTACAAGATGATCACGGAGAGCGATAATACCGCTACCAGGATGCTGATAGATTCGGTCGGCATGCCTTACCTTTCGGAGTCGTTCAGGAAAATGGGCCTTGAACATACCAATATAACTCCCGAGGGTATGAGCCTGACTTCGGGCCGGGTAGTCAGGGAGAATTACACGACCGCCAGCGAGATGGCCTATCTTATGGAGCAGGTCTATGAAGGGAAACTGGTAAGCAGGGAATCCAGCGAATTTATGCTGGACGTGCTCAAGCATAACAAGAGCCGCAGCCGCCTGCGCCGCGGCCTGCCCCTGGGCTGGGAGATAGGTCATAAGACGGGGCTGCTGCGCAAAGCCTGTCACGACGTGGGAATAGTGTTCTCTCCGCGCGGGGACTATGTCATAGCGGTGCTTACCTCCGAGGTTCCCAATTATTCCAGCGCAAAGAATTTTATTACCAGAGTGGCCAAGCTGACTTTCAGGTACTATAAGATAGATTCGGAATTCGCCGGGCGCCCGGAGGGCCGGAGCTCCGGCTGAGAATCGGGCGTGCTGGTCCCGCCCGGATAGAACGTGAAGCAGCGGGAAATTACCACGCAGGCGCCAGGCTGCAAAGTTTCGGGATGGACGCATTATTATGAATAAAAAAACTCTAGAACTCCTTTCGCCGGCCAGGGACCTCGCTACCGGCATGGACGCGGTCAATTGCGGCGCCGACGCGGTTTATATAGGCGCCGAGAACTTCGGCGCCCGCGCCGCCGCGGGAAACACAGTTTCCTCTATCGGGAAACTGGCTGTTTACGCCCATAAATTCCGCGCAAAGGTTTATGTCGCGCTCAATACCATCCTAAATGAAGAGGAACTGCCGCGCGCGCAGAAACTTGTCGGCGCGCTCTGGGAAGCCGGCGCGGACGCCGTGATAATTCAGGACATGGGCCTTCTGGAGGCCGGCCTGCCCCCGATACCACTCATAGCCAGCACCCAGGCGCACAATACCACCCCCGAGAAGGTTCTGTTCCTGGAGAAGGCGGGCTTCAAGCGCGTGATCCTCGCGCGCGAACTCACCCTGACGGAGATAAAGGCCATAAGGGCGAAGACTACCGTAGAGCTTGAATTCTTTGTGCACGGAGCGCTCTGCGTTTCCTACAGCGGCCAGTGCTATCTCAGCTGCGCCCTGGGCGGGCGCAGCGGCAACCGCGGCGAATGCGCCCAGCCCTGCCGCAAGCTTTACACGCTTAAGGAGGAGTCCGGCGAGGAATTGGCCGTCAATAAACACCTGCTTTCCCTTAAAGACCTGAACCTCTCGCGGAGGCTGGGGAACCTGGTGGATGCCGGGATAACCTCCTTTAAAATAGAGGGCCGCCTTAAAGACAGGGATTATGTCCGCAATATAACCGCTTTCTACCGCCGCGAACTGGACAAGGTTATGGCTAAAAAAGGCTATGGTCGCCCGTCCTTGGGTAAAAGCCTGGCGGGCTTTGAATCCAATCCGGGGAAAACCTTTAACCGCGGGTATTCGGAATATTTCCTGGACGGCAACCCCGTTAATATCGCCTCGCCGGATACTCCCAAATTCGTGGGAGAGCCGCTCGGGCGGGTTTCGGATATAAAGAACGGCTCTTTCAGGCTGCATATGTCCGAGAGGCTGCATCCCGGAGACGGAATTACATTTTTTGACAAGGACGGAACGCTGTCCGGTTCGCTGGTGAACGGGGTTAAGGACGGCCGAGTGCGCGCCGACAACCTTAAAGGGATGTACAACGGAACGGACGTTTACCGCAACCTCGATAAAGATTTTCTCCGCGCTATAGAGAGAGAGGGCGCGCAAAGGAAATTCGCGCTCCGGCTTGAATTTTCGGACTATGAGGGCGGCTTTATCCTGAAGGCCACCGACGAGCGCGGGGCTTCGGCGGAGGCCAAGTTGCGCGGGGTGAAAGCCGCCGCCGAGAAGCCGGAGCGGGCGCTGGAAACTATAAAAAAGCAGCTTTCGAAGCTGGGCGATACGGATTTCTACCTGGAGTCCCTTGAGCTTAAACTATCGCAGCCTTACTTCATCCCGGTCTCCGGGCTTAACGACCTGCGCCGCGAGGCGCTGACGGCCCTTGAAATAGCCGGCGCGCGCGCTCCCGACCGCGAGCAGGTGAAAATAGTCCGCAACGAATACCCTTACCCCGAAGAAAAACTGGATTATACCGCCAATGTGCTTAATACCAAGGCCGCTAAGTTCTACAAAAGGCACGGGGTAAAAGAGATAGGGATGGCGGCCGAAGCCGGCGCCGACCTGGGCGGCAAGCCGCTGATGGTCACTAAATTATGCCTGCGCCGCGAGATCGGGCGCTGCAAAAAAGGCAAAGAGGTAGAGCCGCTTTATCTGGAAGACGCCGAGCGCCACCGCTTCAGGCTTGAATTCGACTGCGCGCGCTGCGTGATGAAGCTTTATATCGACAGCGCAAAGCCGCCGGCGGACGATACTGAAGCCTGAACAGCGGGCTATCTGCGGGGATGGGATTGTGAAGAAAGAACCTTTTACGCGGTTTCTCTGCCTGGGCCTGCTTCTTTGCTGGACCGTTTCGTGCGCTAAAAAAATTCCGCCTTCGGAGCTGCCGCCCATGGCCAGGCTGGAGTTTTACGGCTATAACCCCTCCTCCTCCCTTGAAGAAAGGATAGGGCCGATGCCGGAGAAAGTGCTTGAGCAGTACCGGCTTATGGACGGGAGGCCGGATTATAAGTCTTATTCTCCTTCGCCCGCGGAGAAAGCGCTGATCTTTGAGTACCTGAGGCTGATGCCGGCCGGGGTGGAGCGCCTCTTCAGGGAAAAGTGCGTCGGGCTTTATTTTGTAGAAGGTTTTGCGGGCAACGGGATGACCAGCTGGGTCGCGGACCCGCGCGGCAGGCTTTATTTTCACATGGCGCTGAACCCGGCGGTTCTCAGGCAAACCCTTTCCGAAACATTGACCGAAAGAGAGCGCAGCTGCTTTATCCCGGCTAAAGGCTGGAAGCTCTCCGTGGACGCGGGCTCAAAATACAAGGGCCTGGCCTATGCATTGTTTCATGAATCCGCGCATGCCGCGGATTATATGTCCGGCATCACCCCGCTGGCGGACCCGGAAGTTCCGGAGCGCTACCGGAGGCTGGCCGGGCCGGATAAGGGGCTGTTTACCAAAAACTGGGCTTCTTATTCTGCCCCGGTTCACGGCAGGGATTATCCCGGCAGGGAAAAGCTGACCTTTTACGGACTTGGCGGCGGCCCCAAAATAGCAATGCCCGAAGCGCCTGGGCTGTACAGGGGCCTGAAGAATAGCCCGTTCGTCTCTCTTTACGGCTCAAAATCCTGGGCCGAGGACCAGGCCGAACTTACCGCTTACTATTTAATTGTCAGAGGGCTGGGGCAGCCGTACAGGATAGCTTTGGCCGGGCCCGGAACTGAAGAGATAATAGAGCCGATGCGCGGCCGCGCAGCGGGGCGCGCCGAGGCCGCAATACGGCTCCTGGAAAAAATATGACACTAAGATGCGAGCTTAATATAAACGGCGGTTCCCGCCGGGTTATCATAGTTGGCAATGACGAGGAAACCCATGAGCATTTGGCCCTGCGCCTGGCGGCGGCCGTTCTTTTTTTTGACGGCGAGCCAGTGGAGCCCGGGCCTAAGGATTACGCTCTGTCCGATATCGGGTTTATCCCGGACCTGATGGTCCCGGACGGCGTCGGGGGGATAAAGGTCTGGGTAGAATGCGGCAATGTGGCTGTCAATAAGCTTACAAAGGTGGCAAGGCGCATAAAAGACGGCCGGCTGGTGATCCTTAAAGAGGGCGTGGACGGCGGACGCCGGCTGCGCGAAGTAATTAAGAAAGAAATTAACAAGGGCGAACGGATAGAGGTCTGGGCCTGGACCAGGGAAGAGTTCGCGCGCTGGAATACCGCGCTTAAAGAGAGCAACTACCTTTACGGCGAAGCCTCGGGCCAGTCGCTTAACCTGGTCCTCAATGAAGACACCTTCAGCGTTGACCTGGTCTCCTGCTGAGCGGGAATTCACCCCTGTTCCGGGCTAATAGGCCCAGAAGGAGGGGGGCCCCAGGGTACTGGCGTTTTAATCCTGATTCTGTATAATATAGACGATAGATACTTTCAGGGAGAAACTATGCCGATAGTATCAGGATTTTTCCGCGTCTTTTTTGCGATTTCCATCCTTACCCTTCCCGGCCTGTCTTTTCTCAGCGCCGGTCCCGCGGCGGATACCCTTAAAGCGGAGGCTGAGCCCTTTGAATTTGTCATCCCCGAACCTTCCAGCGTACGCCTTGAAAATTCCCCTTTAGTAACCCCTGCCCGGGCCGAATGGTTCCGCGCTTCCTCTCTTTATTCCGATAAAACCTTCAAGCCCGCAAAGCAGAACCGGGTGGACACTGTTGCCAGCAAGCTCATAATGCTGCAGGGCTTTCACTGGTATGCTGACGATTACTGGTATCACCCTGCTAAGGGCTGGTGGGGCGTGCTCGCGGATAAAGCCGGCGAGGTAGGCCGGGCCGGTTTCGACCTGGTCTGGTTCCCGCCGGTTTCCAACGGCAGTTATTATCCCAACCAGTGGTATAACGCGGATTCGCAGTGGGGAAAGAAAGAAGACCTTTTCAGGGCTGTAAAGAACATGCATTCCTCGGGAGTCAAGGTTGTTGCCGACGTGGTCATCAATCACCGCAACGGAACCAGAGATTGGGCCGACTTCACTGCCCCGGACTGGCCCAGCAGCGTTATAGTGCGCAACGACGAATGGCAGGGTTCTCCCAAGAGCAAATATGACGACGAAGGCCAGGGCGAGCACGGCTGCCGCGATCTTGACCACCGGGACGCTCTTGTTCAGCAGGACACCAAGATCTTTCTGCGCTGGTTAAAGAATACCGTCGGCTTCGACGGCTGGCGCTACGATATGGTAAAGGGCTATCCGGCCCATTATGTGCAGCTTTACAATGAGGCCTCCAGCCCGGTTTTCTCGGTGGGAGAGTTTTACGATACCAACCGCCAGCTGCTGGCCGACTGGGTCTCCGCTACCGACAGCAATCCCGGCCAGGTGAATGCCTCTACCGCTTTCGACTTTACCACGCGCTACGCGCTTATAGGCGCGGTGGAGAACGAGCGCTATGAGATGCTTAACGACAATGGCCGCCCCTCCGGGCTTATCGGCTGGTGGCCGGCGAAGTCAGTTACTTATGTTGAGAGCCACGACACTTCCCCGCGCGACCCTAATTTTCTCAAGAACGCCTCGGCTGAATATAAAACGCAGCGCCTGATGGGCTACGCCTATATCCTTACTCACCCCGGCATCCCCTGCGTCTTCTGGCCGCATTTTTTTGACTGGGGCCGGGCCTACCGCAGCAGCCTGCAGAAGCTTATAGATATAAGGAAGAGGGCGGGGATAACTTCTACCAGCCGCATGGCCATAATGCAGGCCACTAACGAGCTTTACGCCGCGGTAATTGACGGCGAGAACCAGAGGGTTGTTCTTAAGCTTGGCAAGAACTGGGGTTGGAACCCCGGCGAAGGCTGGACCCTGGCCGCCAGCGGCGAGCGCTACGCGGTGTGGACGCAGAACCTGCCTTAAAATCCGATCAATATTCCGGCAGGCTCCCGCCCGGAACTGCGGTCCGCCCGGGAGTGGCATTGCCCCTTAGATGAGCCTGCTTCGTATCCCTCAAAAAACTAACAGTACGCGTCTATTTAAAAACATTCTCCTTTCGCGGCATGGCCTTGTCCGGGTCGGCCTTTATACTATTTTCTGCAGCTCTATGTCCGGGGGGTGACATACGTGCTGTGGCTTCGGCCTCCGCCATCGCAGGTCGGCGCAAGCCCGCCTTCTTTCCTGCCCGCACCGGCAAAGCGGGCGGCTACCGTGCCCGCAAACCCGATTCCCCGGCCGGCATTAACAAACGTAAGAGCGGGCCGGGGGGGCGCGCTAAGCTCATAGTCAGTTTCTGGGCCGTTTGCCCGCCGTCTGGCCTAAAAAAAGGCGCCGCTCCCCTGGGAGCGGCGCCCGTTTTAAGACGCGGTCAAAAAAGGCTTAGAACATCGCCCTTATCGTGCTGAACACCTCATGCTTCTTGAACTTGTGGTTCGCGTTCTTGGCGTCCATATCGTACTTGCCGGTCAGGCCCATGCGGATATTGGCCCGCGGGAAGAACCAGACGGAAGGGGACACGTAATGCTCGGTTATGTACTTGCCCAGGTTCCTGGCGTCCTTGGAGGCCAGCCAGTCGTACTGCAAGTGGCCGTACACATTGTCCTTTATGTAATAACCGGCGCCGGCGCCCACGCCGCGGGTTATAGCCTTGTTCTTTGCGGCTGCCAGCTTGTAGTTATCTTCCTTGGCGTAAAGGAAAGCGCCCTGCAAGTCGAGGCCTTTATACCTTATGGTCACGCCGGGGTAGAACACGTACAGGTTGTCCTTGCGCTGCTTGTAGCTGGAGGAAGAAGTGTCCACGGCGGACATGACGGAAAGGGTAAGTTTGCTGCCCTCGAAATCGCCGTCATTGACCATATAACCCAGGGTCCCGGTATAGTTCTGGAACTGGTTAGTGTCGGGGCCGGAAGCAGTCACCTGCTTGCCGCTCTGCACGACGCCGGAATAGAGGAAGTTGCCGCTATAGCCGAAAACCTCGGCGCCGGGATTGGCGCTGGCTATACCAAGCTGGTCCTCGTTACCGGAGCCGCCCTTGGCGCTCTTGAAAGAGCCCATGATGGAATATTTAAGCGGGGGGTTGGCGCGCAGCCTTCCGGACACGGAATGCCAGTCGAAAGCGCAGAGATTGCCCACCCTGAAGTTAAGGGCGCCCTCGGGGCCGGCCAGGTTGTGGAAACCCATGTACAGCCAGTTATTATGCAGCTTGTCGTTCTCGAACTCGGTCTCTATGAAGATAGAGATGTTCTTTGCTATGGAGCCGGCGGTGAAGAACTGGAACCACTGCCCGCGGCCGATGGCGGTCTGGTCCTTGCTATGCCCGGCTACCGTTAAGCCGCCCTTCTTGGTGGAGAAAGGAATGATAGAAATACGCAGGCTGGCCATCTTGCCGATGTCGCCCAGGGAAAGATTGTCGCTGATCTTGGTCTGGGTGTCCTCGCCGCTGGTTCCCGGCATCTGGTACCCGTTCATGGCGAATTTCTCGCCGAAAGAGTTCAGGCGGGGAAACGCGGTATGACACAGATTACATGATACATTATACCTGCGGGCGAACTGTGCCGTGGCGTTCGCATCCGAAGAGAAGGTAGCTACCGCCATGGCCGCCAAGGCCATAAGCGAAAGCAACTTTGCATTTTTGGTGTTCATTTATTATTTATTCCTCCGTTAATTTAGTCGTCGAAACGGCCATGCGGCCCGAACTGCTTTATGCGCCGCGAACAGAATAGCCCCAGCGAATATAACCTACTACAATAAATCATATCATAATCGGGCGACAACTGGATTGTAAAATATCAAGAGCCGGATTGATTTTAGTCTATGCTTCGGCCCTGAGCCCCGCCGGCGCCTTACCGCCGAGAGACTTGCTCCAGCCCGGAGCGGTCTTTTGTTTTTACCTCCCGCCCGGCTACGGCTATCCAGCCTTTTTTGCGGAACCCGGCGAGCTGGCGGCAAAGCGCCTCGGGCGAACTACCCGGGAGCTTGGCCAGGTCTCCCCGGCTCCCGGGGAACTTTTTTCCGCGGCCTGCTCCTGGACTATTATAGGAAATATAATAATTATTATTGTAAGTAAAGACAGGAAAACCGGCCGGAACTTTTGACCCGGATGCCTGGATATCTTTAATATAGCCATCTTCGCCGCTCCCCTGTTCGGCCTATACGAACTCAGCACCCGGGTTTCCAGGTTCGCGGCCGCAGCAGGCAGGTCCGCCAGGCCGCTGCGCTTCCTTATGGTCAGGCGCGGAAAATCGGGGGCAAAAGATCGGGGATATTTTGCGGTGCCCGGGATATTTATGTAAAATATCAAGAAGCGGCCGTACCTGCATTAAGAAGGTTCTTGACCGGCAGCGGGATCTACGGGCGGTTAAGTACCGGGCGGCCGCGAGGCGTTTATTTTTTAAGGAGAACATTATGAAAACGAATCTCGTCGCGGTTGCGCTGGTTTCACTATTCTGCGCGCAGGCACTCCCGTCTTTCGCCGGGGAGGCCGAAGCCAACTATAACAAGATGTGCGCCTCCTGCCACGGCAAGAACAAAAAAGGCAACCCCGCCATGGCCAAGATGTTCAAAGTGAAGCCGGAAGCGATGGACCTCACCGGCAAGGTAGTGCAGGGGAAAAGCGACGAGGACCTGGCCGGGGTCATAGCCGACGGGAAAGGTAAAATGCCGTCTTATAAGGCCACCCTGAGCGGCGACCGGATCAAGGAACTGGTAAAATTCCTGAGGTCTCTCGTCCCGCAGGAAAAGCCCTAGATCAAAAAAGTTACGCCGCGGGAACAGCCTGTACAATGCTGTTCCCGCCTTCCCGCTCCTGGGTTCTCAGGGGCATATCTGGCGTTTCTTCAAGACACCCGAGCCTTATATCGAGCTGGGCTCAGGCAACAATATCCAGACCCATAATAATTCATCTTCTATTTCTTCTTTCAAGCCCGTCGGAGCGACGGGTTTTTTATTGTCTTTTTTGAGAAACTTGCGCGACAGGAGCAGGGCGGCGGCGGAATAGCAGGTAATGGTTATCAGGAAAGGCAGGGTGAAGCCGAAGTCCATCTGAAGGCGGCCGCTCAGGCGGGCTGACAGGGCGAAGGACAGGAGGAAGGTGAGGAGGAGGAAATTTTTTGCATTAAGGCTGAAGGCCCTGAACACGGCAATGTAATTTTTAATTATATCGCGAATGATGTTAGCTTCTGATTAAGAACCGCGGGATGCGAAGTCAGGGGCATACCGCAGGGGCCAGAACGCAAAACCGGCGCCGCGCACGCCGTGCGCTCGCCTGCCGGTCTCCCCTCTGTAACACTACTTAAAATTAGATTTCTTCTACCTGCCGGGTTTTGCGGCTGCGCCCGGGGCGGTGAAGGTTGTGCTCAGTGTCAGAGTGGCCGGAGTCGCCGTGGATTTTATGACTGCCGGTTCGGGCCTGGGAGCGTGGTTAATGTACCAGATATAGTTGGCCATGTCTTTATGTTCTTTGGGCATTATGTCGGGGCATTTGGCGGCGGTTTCGGTGTAGAAGGAGGCCTGCCTTACGTCTTTTACCCGCGCTTTGACCGAGGCGGGGATGGCGGCATTGTAGATGATATGGCCGTTGCCCGCTATTACCAGGACGGAATAGCCGGGGTTCCGGGCCAGGAAGGCGGCTATGCGGCTGCCCATGCCCTCGTTCCAGGCGGCCATCGAGGCCTGGTAATTAGAGAAGGAGAAATCTTTGACCGCGGAGGAGCTGCCGTGGGCGGAAAAAGATTCTTTAAGGTATTCGTTGTATTTTTTATGTTTGGTTATCGCCAGGTTTTCAGGCAGGGACCGCTTTTCTTCAGGGGTCAGGCTTTCAAGCCCGGCGCGGGCTATTTTATGTATCACGGTTTTGGGGACATTGAGGGCTATAGCGCGCAGTTTTCTTTCTCTTATGAAATCGAAAAGGGGTTTATACAGGTCGTAGTTAAATCCTTTTCCTTTCTTCCAGTCCGCCCTGGAAAGGAATTCTTCCTCCGTTATCCCGCCGGCGGCGTATTCGTCCAGCACCGGCTGCAATCCGGCATTGAGCATCTCAAAGCCTACCCCTATTTTGGAGCCGCGGGCCGTTCTCATGGCTTTCAATGCTTCGAACTGTGCCATGTGGTCCAGGGGTTCGTCGTGGGTTTCTCCTACGTAAACCACGTCGTTTCTCCAGACTATGGAGTTAAAGGCCGCCTCGCTCTGGTAGGGTTTGCCGGACTGGCCGCCCATCAGGCAGAAATTAGGCTTATCCTGCGTAAGTATCAGCGGCCTGCCGGCGTCTGAGGGGGCTCGCCTCTTCTCTATATGGGCTTCTTTGTGTTTAGGGGCAGCGTCGGCGGCAAAGGGGAACAGTAAAAGGATAGAAAACAGGAATATTTTCATGAACTAATTATAGTAAAAAGAGCGGCAGGCCGCTTTTTTAAAAGCAGCCTGCCGCCGGTTATGCCTAGCTTTGTGTTAATGCCGGAAGATAGCCGCCAAGGGCGAGATACCGGGCATTTTTGACGCGTCCAGCACGTGAACCTTGCCTTTGTGCCGAAGCGTGCGCGCCACGCAGAGGTCCACCAGTTCCATATCCGTGGGCTGGGGCTTTTTATGCAGGTCCAGAACCCCGCTGACGGGGTCGTACATCCCCCACTTCCGGGCATTAGCTGAAACCAGCAGGGTTGAAACCCTGCCGTCATTCGCCGCGCGCAGGATAGGCTTGATATTGCAGGCGGCTACCGGGGTTCCGCGTACCTGGTTATATCTCTGTACGGCCGCTCTGGACTCGGCGTCAAAGAGCGGCTTAAGCAGTTCCCACGCTTTGTCCCGCAGTTCCTCGGGCTTTTCGGCGGTTGCGCTGCCGGGGATGCTTTGCACATAGAGGTTAGGGTAGGTGTTCGCCTCGGCGTAGATATGGTTGAGGTAATCAACTCCGGCCGTAACCAGCGGCGCGCCCTCATTCTTGAGCATTGCGGTGATTCCTTTATTAACGCTCTGGAAATAAACCAGGATATTTGATTTAGCCTCGTTATTGTCCTCGGCTCGGCCGTGGAACATCCCGGCTTTGCCCGGCCCTCCGGCATGGCCTTCGGTATTCGCATGGAACTGGAGCTGTTTTTCGCGCGGGTTGAGCTCCAGCAGGTCCGAGATACTCTTGGGAACCTGCCTGAGGTCCACGCCGGCCACGCTGTACCGGCTGCACTGGTACAGTTGTATTGAGTGCTGGCTCAGCGCCAGGACGTAAAACCGGCCATCCTCCGCGAAGAGGGGCAGCAGCGGCGTTACGCAGAAGCGGTCCGAGACCATTGTCAGCTCGCTGAAGTTCAGCGGCAGGTTGTAGACGCGTTTTGTTTTTTGGGACAGGAAAACGGCCAGTCCGCCGCTTTGGTACTGCCAGAATTTGTGGTCTTCAAGCAAAGGCATGGCGGGAGCCAGGATCTTTTTGACTTCTCCAGGTTTATGCCCGGCGCGTTCCAGTTTTGTTCCGGTTTCGCCCAGCAGGTTATGGAACCTTATAGGGTTCTGCCTGGTCTGTTCGCTGGAGCTTCCTTTTAGTGTAGGCATGTAGAGCGAAACGGAAGGCTCCCCGCCGTCATTCAGAAGTTCTTCCAGGTTTTCCTTTGTCATTAAATGCATATAGCACCCCCTGCTAGATTTTTTTTAGGGCAAAGGATTACAAAGGAAAGCTTTTTAGATGTGCTGCGAGCTGTCCCCTACCCAAGGTCAGTATACAAAAATTTCTAAAATTGTCAAAACATTTTTTTAAGCTGAATTTTGGCGTTCAAAAAGCGTTTTTATACGGCTGATAAGCCTCTGTTCCCGGCCAGGGCTGCCAGGCAGCGGCCGTCTTGCCCAGCGTTAAGGAAAACAAGCATAATTAGGGTAGATTTATGGGTATACAGGGGTTATATGAACAAAACCGTTCTTATTCTTTTGTCTGTTTTCTTCGCCTGGCCTTCAGGGGCTTCAGCCCAGGTCCGGGTTGTAGCTAAATCCCCTTACGGCCCGATAGGAGATATGAATACTGCGCGGGCTATAACAGCTACCTTCAGCCGGCCTATGACCGCCCTGAGTTCCGCGGAAAAAATGGGGGAGGCCTGCCCGCTGGAAGTTTTTGAGATAGCAGACGCGCTGACAGGGGATAATTACGGGGATTTCTCCTCGGCTTCGCTTAAATCCTTTAAGGCTTTAAAACCGGTTGAAGGCCGCTGCCGCTGGCAGGGTACGCAAACCGCTGTTTTTGAACCGGCCGGGCCGCTTAAGACCGCCACGCTTTACGGCGTCCGCGCAAGAAAAGGTTTTGCGGGCGCAGGCCAGGTGCTGGCCGAAGAAGCGGAGTGGTTCTTTGAAACTACAAGGCCGGCCGTAAAGGACAGCGAACCGCGTGACGGAGAGCGCTGGCTGCCGCTGGATACTATTCTGTACGCGGCTTTTACTATGCCTATGGCCTCTGTCAGGGCCAGGGACTTCATTAAGCTGGAAGAAACCGCCCCGGACGGAAGCGTATCGGAGGTTCTTATAGGGGTACGCCTCGCCAGGGACGAAGAAATAAAAAAACTCTGGCCTTACCCCTGGCAGGAGATCTCCACAGGGACTGTGGTGGCCGTGCGCCCGGCAAGGCAGCTTAAGCCGGATCACGCATACGCACTGAAACTAGAGGCCGGGCTGAACGCCGCGGAGGGCAATCTGGGCCTGGTAAAAAGCAGGGAGATAAAATTTGAGCCTTATTATACTTTCACTTTAAAGGAAGCCCCTGTCAGCGCCTGCCTCCCGGGAGATTTTGCGCTGGGTTTCTCCAACCCGGTAAAATATACCGAACTGTATAAACACCTTTCGGTAGACCCTTCTACGGCCATGCCGCCGCCCAATCCGGAAGCGGCCAACTACGAAGGTTACCGCGACAGTAATAAGCGCGTTTCTTATCTTTCCCTGCCGAGGGAAATTTTTAAAACCGGGACGCTCTACAGTTTCAGCGTTTCAGCCGGGCTTACCGATATCTTCGGCAATAAACTTAATGCGGGAGTCGATTTTCAGCTGGGCCCGTCCGGGTATTGCCCTTACTGGAGCATGCCCGCGGGCTTCGGCATACTTGAAGGTTACTTGCCGGCGCGGCACCCTTTCAGCGGGGTGAACTTTCCCGCGCTGGATATAGCCAAAGGCCGGGTAAGCGAAGAAAACCTTATCCCTTTCTACCGCGGCAATATGAAGGACGAGGCGCTCTTAAGCGGCCCGGTGCGGAAAAACTGGAACCCCGCCGAAGGACTTCCGGATTTTAAATTAAATACTTTCCTGGATTATTCCGGCCTCTTCGGACCGGAGCAGGGCGGTTTCGGCTACCTCCGCGCTCCCGGCATGGGGGAGTCGCCTTACCGCGCGCTCGATAATATCACGCGCATAGGGATAACGCTTAAGAGCTCCCAGGATTCTACTCTTATCTGGACCAGTTTTCTTAAGACCGGCAAACCCGCCGCCGGCCTGCCGGTGGAGATAAGGAACGACGAGAATAAAGTTCTGTGGGCAGGAACCACGGACAAGCAGGGCTTTGCCGACGCGCCCGGCTGGATCAAGCTGGGGATAAAGGACTGGGCCCGCTGGGAGCGGCCCTCTCTCTGGATCTTCGCCAGGCACAAGAACGGTACGGCCGTAATGTGCAGCGCCTGGACCGGCGGCGTTGAGCCCTGGCGTTTTTCGGTGAATTATGACAGCTACCCGAGACCGCGCCGTTATTCGGCCGCGCTGTTTACGGAGAGAGGGGTTTACCGGCCCGGGGAAACCGTGGATATTAAAGGCTTCGGCCGCAAGCTGGCGGGAGGGGATTGGGCGGCCCTGGGCCTGCCGGCTGTACAGATCTCAATAAAAGATTCTCGCGGCAACCGGGTCTTTAAGACCACCGTCCCGGTGGATAAGGCGTTCTCTTCTTTCGACTATGCTTATAAATTGTCAGAAGCAGCCCCTACCGGGGTCTGGACGGTGGAGGCAGCAGAGCCTTATGAGGACGACCTTTCCTCTGCGGGCGCCGCAGAAGCAGAAGAGGAAGCAGAGGGCTACCGCTATGCCCCGGGCAAAGAGCGGCCTTTTCTTTTTGCCGAAACTTTCAGGGTGGAGGAATTTAAACCTGCCGTTTTCGAGGTGAAGGCCCGTACGCTTGAGTCTTCCTACCTGGCAGGGGATAAGTTCCGGGCCTCGGTCGAGGGCTGGTACCTTTTCGGGGCCCCGATGGCCGGCAGCCCGGCGGACTGGACCCTGCGTTTGAACAGCGCACATTATGATCCGCCCGGCAAAGAGGGATTTAGTTTCGGCAGCGAATTCCGCGGCGAGCGGCTGGATAAACTGGCCGGCTCGGCCAGCGCAGAGCTGGATCCAAAGGGCAAAACAGCTATAGAACTCCAGCTGGAAAAAAGCTACGGCGGCGCGGGCAACGCTCTGCGCGCTTCTTTCGAGGCCGGGGTCAGCGATCCGGAGCGGCAGCGCCTTTTCGGGCGCGCCTCGGCTTATGTGCACAAGTCCAATCTTTACTTCGGCGTTAAGGCCTCGGGCGGCTTTGTGGAGGCGGGCAAGCCCTGGAGCGCGGAGATAATAAGCGTGCGCCCTGACGGCTCCCCGGCTCCCGGGCTTGCCGGCTCGGGCAAGCTGACAAAAAGGGTCTGGCTCAGTTCGCGCCGGGCCGGCCTGGGCGGCCGCCTTGAATGGGTGACGGAGAAAAAAGATACGGTGGTCTCAAGTTTTACTTTTAATACCTCCGGCTCCGCCGTAAATTGGGAATTCACTCCGGAAGAAGGCGGCTTTTATATTTTCAGAGCCGCCGGGAAGGACGAAGAGCGCCGAGAAACGGAAACCTCCTTCAGCTTCTACGTGTTCGGCAAAGGCGACGCCTGGTGGGCCCGTGAAGATTCGGATATTATAGAACTGGTCTCCGAGAAATACGACTATAAGCCGGGAGAGACCGCGAATATAATGGTGAAGTCCCCTTATGACGAGGCGCAGGCCCTGGTTACGGTGGAGCGCGAGGGCGTGCTGGACCGCTGGCTGACCGCTACTAAAGGCGGGGCGGATTTTATAAAGGTTCCTATAAAGGAAAGCTATCTGCCCAACGCTTTTATCAGCGTGATACTGGTAAAAGGCCGCGCGGGAGAGCAGAAATACTCGGAAGACGGGGAAAGCGACCTGTCCAAGCCCCAGGCCAGGTTCGGTTATCTCTCTTTCAATGTAAGCCCGGCGGGCCGGAAGCTTTCGCTGGAGCTTAAGAGCGACCGGGCCGATTACCGCCCGGGCAGCGAGCTCAAGCTGGAAATTAAAACCACGGACGAAGGCGGCAAACCCGCCGCGGGAGAGCTGACCGTGTTCGCGGTGGACGAGGGCGTGCTGAGCCTGACCGGCTATAATACTCCGGACGCGTTTTCGGCCTTCTACGGGCCGCGCCCGCTCAACGTGCTTACCGCGGATTCCCGCCTGCACGTAATAGGCCAGCGCAGCTACGGAGAGAAAGGCGAGGCCCGGGGCGGCGGCGGCGGCGCGGGGCTGGCCGGCTTCGACCTGCGCTCTGATTTTGTGGCTACGGCTTACTGGAACGCTTCGGTGAAGTCAGGACCTGACGGCAGGGCCGAAGTTTCTTTCAGATTGCCGGACAGCCTTACCCGGTTCCGGCTGATGGCGGTTGCGAATTCAGGAAAAAGATTCGGCTCCGGGGAAACCTCCGTGACCGTGTCCAAGCCGCTGATGCTGCGGCCTTCAATGCCGCGCCTGGCGCGGGCGGGAGACGTTTTTGAATGCGGCGTAGTTGCGCATAATTACGCGCCGGGTTCTAAAAAAATATCGGTTTCAATCGAGACTTCCGGGGACGCCGTGGAGGTAAAGGGAGAGCCCGCCCGCGAGGTTTCAGTTGAAAGCGGTAAAGCGGCGGAAATAACCTGGGCTTGCTCGGCCAGAAATCCGGGCGAAACGGCGTTTAAATTCCGCGCTTCGGCCGGAGGGGAAAAAGACGGCCTGGAAGTTAAATTGCCGGTTAAAACCTGGGAGCCCCGCGAATACGCGGCCACAAGCGGGGTTGCCGCCGATACGGCGGAAGAAGCGCTGAAGCGGCCCTATCCGGGGGCAAAGGGGGATATAGCCATAGATATCTCGCCTACCGCCCTGGCCGGACTTAACGAGGGCGCCCGCTACCTGCTTGAATATCCTTACGGCTGTCTTGAACAGAAGCTTTCGCGGGCCATCCCCGTTATTACCGGCGGAGAACTCATAGAGACCTTTGGCCTTGGTTCCCTGGGGGACCTGAAGGGAGAGGTGCAGAAAGTATTCGGCAGACTGGCCGATTACCAGCATCCTTCCGGCGGTTTCTGCTACTGGCCCGGCGTTTGCTGGAAGCCGGACCCCTACCTCAGCGCTTACGCGCTTGAGGCGGGGGCGCTGGGGCTGAAAGAAGGCTACTCCGTGGACGCCGGCATCCTCAAGCGGGACGCTGACTGGCTTGAAAAATACCTGGCTTCCGAGAAGACGGACTGGGCTTATCCTTACAGCGTAAGCGAGGATTATGCGGCGCGCGCTTACGCGGTCTATGCCCTGGCTATGAACGGGCGAAATGTGAGCGCCTATTTCAACCAGCTCTATCTCAGGCGGGACCAGGTCCCGTACCTGGCCAAAGGTTATATGGTTAAGACGGTGAAGCTGCTGGGCTTTGACGAAACAGCGGCAAAGAAACTGACCGCCGGGATCATGAACCAGGCCAGGTATTCTCCTGCGCAGCTTCATTTTGAGGACGCCGAGGCCATGCCCTGGATACATAATAGCCCCGTTAAGACCACCGCCGTAATGCTGGACGCGATGCTGGAGGCGCAAGGCGGCTTCCCCGGTGACGAAAAAGCCGTGAAATGGCTTACCGCGGAAAAGAAGGACAAAGGCCGCTGGCGGACTACCCAGGAAAATTCCTGGGCGCTGCGCGCTTTCCAGTCATATTACCGCCGTTACGAGAGTGAGGAGCCGGACTTCAAGGCGGTTGTTTCGGCGAGCGGGGCTGCCAGCCCTCTGCTGGAGCAGGCGTTCAAGGGCAGACAGGTGACTTCAGCCGGGGGGAACTACGCTTTCTTCCCGGTGTTCGGGGATGAAGATTCCGCCAGCCTGCGGTTCTCAAAGACCGGGACCGGGCGGCTGTATTATTCAGTGCGCATGGGCTTTGTGCCCGGGAAGCGCTACAAGCCGGCTTCGGAAGGCTTTGAATTGAGCCGGGAAATAAAGCCGATGGACGGGAGCGGGGCGTTCAAGGCCGGAACCAGGGCTGTGGTTACTATTACGGTCAGGACACCGCAGGACAGGACTTTTGTCGCTGTTAAAGACCCGGTCCCCGCGGGCTTTGAAATAGTTAACACCGAGTTCGCCGTGGAAGGCGCAGAGGACGCGCGGGCGCTGGCGCAGAAGGGCGGGCGCGGCGGCGGCTGGGGGGAATTCGAGCGGGCCGAGCGCTACGACGACCGGATGCTGATCTTCGCCGACTATCTTACGGCCGGAACGCATAAATATTCCTATGTGGTACAGGCGACCAGCCCCGGAGTCTATTACGGCCCGTCCTCGCTGGTGGAGGGCATGTACGAGCCCGAGATATTCGGCAGAACAGCCGGCGGCATGGTCAGGATCGTAAGGTAATCAGTTCTTTGTGGAAGGAAGTCGGCAGGAGTCTTCTGTTACCGTTTTCCGGCCGGGGAAGGGGGTTTATCTCCGCCAAGACAGCCTTCTTTGGGGCGAAGCTCTATTGCCGTCTTGGCAATAATAAAAACGGACATCATGTAAATCATGCTGCCGAAAGAATGTGCCGCTCCCGCGCCTCCGGCCAGAGTAAGCTGGATTAAAGCCGGCCGATGGAAAGGGGCGTCATAGCAGTCTTCAGGCCTGGTCCTGCGGAATTCCCCGCTCAGCAGGTAATCCTTGACGAAACGGAAAGCGTGGCCGGCCCGCTTCCGGAGGGCAGACCTGAATAGGTGGCGGAAACCTGGGTAAAGAAAGCGACGGTATTGCGGGTGTTGAAGTTCTCTCAGCCCGCTTAAAAAGGCGGTTGTTCCTGCCGGACTGGCGGCTGCCGGGGGTGTCTGCTATACTTTAAAAGGCGAACGGGCTTGTGAAGATGTAAATCAGGCGGCCTTATAAGTTTCAGCGTGAGGTATCATGGAAAGATTTGAGACTGAAGATATTGAGAGGCGCCTGCGTGAGATAAAGATGAAGGCGGAGAAGGACTTCGGGGCGGAGCTGCGGCATAACGCGGTTCTGGCGGGGCCGCCGGCCCTATTGCTGGTTGCGGGACTGGCGGCTTTTTATTTCCTGGATCTTCATTCTCCTTACTTTAAATATGCCTATGCCGGAGTCTGCGCGGGGGCCGCGTGGTTCTCAGCGGCTTTATGGCTGGTAGCCTTCCTGAAGCGAAAGCGTATAGCCGGGGAGCGCGGTCTGCGGGCGGATGCTTTTTCATTGTGGCTGTACGGCGAGTCGGACGGACTGCCTTTCCGGGCTAAATTACCGGGATATATAAACAGCGGCGAGGCCGGCGCAGGCTTCTCTATGAAGCTTGAGCTGCCGCTCTCCAATACTGGCGCGCGGCTGGTTCTTTATAGGCTGCTTACCAGGCAGGTCCCCGCCCATGCCGGCGCTCCTTTAGATCTGCCGGCCTGGCTGGGCAGATTTAAGATGGCGGCCCGCGGTCAGGTAACCCCCGGAGTGCTGTCGGCACTGGGGGACGAGAATGCGCTGGCCCCGCTTTTTCATCCGGACGGCGGACTGCGCCTTATTGTGATAGAGGGCCGGCGGCTGAGGGCGGAATTCCTGCGCGGCGACCCCTATGTTCTAACCGAGCCCAAAGAACTGGCCGCTTTGGCCTCCCGGCTGGCCCGCGCGGTTTAAAAAGAGGGGGAAAGGCGGCAGGCGCTTTGGGTGTCGCAGTGAAAGGCGCCGGCCGCTCTGGCTCGACATAGAGTTTGTATAATAATCATGTAAATATGGAAAAAGAGTTCGAAAAGCCAGAACTGCAGGCGGAACCGGCTTTATCCGCCGGCCGTATATCAAGGCCGGGTCCCGGAGAGCGCGTCCCGATGCCCGCCGGGCCGGGTACTTCCCGGCGCCCGGCCGGGGAGAGAAGCTCCAATATTTTCGGGCTTGTGCTGGCGGCGGTTTTGGCGGCCGGGCTTGCGTCCGGAATAGTCTTTAAGGGCGATGTTTCCCGGGCGAAGCAGGCCGCTCCGGCGCAAACTAATAAGGTGCAGGTCATTTCGAAGGAAGCCCTTGCAGAAGCGGCGCCAGTTTCTCTTTCCCGGGAGCCGGTCAACCCAGTGCTGCCTCCGTCCGAACTCGCTACTCTGGAAACTCCGGGAAGCCCTGTTGAAACTACCGCCCCGGCGCCCCGCAGCATCCCCAGCCCGCTGCCTTTTTTTAACTCCGAAGAAGCCGCGGTTGTGCCGAAGACCGCCGCCCTGCAGCCATATAACAACAGCTCTGAGCCGGCTCAGAATCCGGCTTCGGCCGGGCCCGTGCTGCCGGCCGCGAGCCGGCTGGCCCCGCGCCTGCGGCCCATGGGCGGCCCGGCAGGAGCGCTTGCAGCGCCGGTTTCACCGGGAGCATGTACCTCCTGCGCGGGCGCAGTTGCCGGCGTTAAAACGAGCGCCGCGCTGCAGGGCGGAGAGGGCTTTATACAACACGAGATCTCCACTACCTACGCGGGCCTCTGCGAGGGAAAGCACATATATGATTACGTTAACCTTACCTCCAACAAGACGATAGGGATGAAGGTTGTTACCAGCGCCGGGGAGGCCTGGACTTTCACGCTGAAGCCGGGCGAGAAGACCAGCCTTAAAAGCTCTACCGAATTCACCGGCGGAAATTTTGAAAGCTACCGGCTGAGCGAAGTCATCAATTGAATATGAGCCCCGAACCAGAAAAACACGCCGCCGCCCCCGGGAGCGAAACAGCCCCCGCCGGAGAGCCGGCTTCCGCCCCTTTTTCCTCCGGCCAGCCCCCGCGCAAAGGGCCCCCGGCTTCCGGCCCGGGCGAACCCTATACCCCGCTGCCTGATTTCTCCCGGCCGGCCCGCCCGCGCTGGCTGTACGCGCTGGCCGCGTTCCTGCTGGCGCTGGCAGCGGCCGCGGGAATATTTTTTTCCCGCGAACGCCCCGCCGCTCCGGCCGCGCGGCAGCCGGCTCCGGTAGAAGCCCCCGCTGTTCCGGGGCCGCAGGCGGGGAACTAGAATGAAAATGCACCCTTTATTTATGCTGATGGTCGTGCTGGGTATAGTAACCGGGATGTATACCGTTTATAATATCCTTCCGGTCAGCATGCCGATAATCTTCGTGTGCAGCCTGGCCGGTTTCTTTATACGGCTCAACCAGGTCCTCCAGGAGAAAAAAAAGCAGACTGACGCGTCTGCCGCTATAGATTTCCCGCTGCTGCGCGCCAAGAAATTCGCGCCCTATGCCGCCTGGATAAAGGAGAACGTCCGCGGCCATGACGAAGTCACCGACCATGTTGTGGGGCATATACAGCAGGGTTTGGCCGTAGCTGCGCCCGGGCAGGTTCTGGGGGCTTTCCTGCTGCCGGGGCCCACCGGCACCGGCAAGAGTTTCCTCTCCGAGATGGTGGCCAAGGCTCTCTACAAGGATACCGAGCCGCTGCTGCTGTCGATGAGCCAGTATAAGTCGGCGCAGGACGTATTTACGCTGATAGGCCCGCCGCCAGGCTACCAGGGCTACGAGGTAGGCGGCTCGCTTACGCGCCCGGTGCTGGAGAACCCTTACAGGGTGGTAATCCTCGACGAATTTGAGAAAGCCCATCTGGACGTCCAGCACTGCTTCTACGACATCCTCGACAACGGGCAATGCTACGAAAAAAGCTCCGGAAAGAAGGTGCATTTCGGCGCCTGTGTTTTTTTCGCCACCTGCAACAGCGGAGTAGACGCTCTGCGCGCGATATGGCGGGAAACCTCTGACCAGGCCCTGCGCAGCGGGCGCGCCCGCGAAGCCATGGCCAGGGAGGGCTTCGAGCGGCCGCTGCTGGCCCGCTTTACCGATATCCTCCTGATGGACCAGCTTAAGCCCGTGGAGATAGCCGAGGTGGCCTGCCTGCAGATAGCCAAGCATTGGCGCCAGTACGGCATCGAGGTCGAGTATACTTCGCCCGAGGTCCTGGTGGACGCGATCAGGCGCAATGTCGAATTCCAGGATTACGGCGTGAGGCAGCTGGCCGGCCTTATCCGGGATATAACCACGCCGTCCATAGAAGAAGCCCGCCGGATCGGGGCTACAAGGGTGAGGCTGGAACTGGATAAGAAAACCGGCATGGTGAGGGCGTGCGTATGAGCGCCGATCCTAAAGCCACCCTCCTGGAAGATGTCTGGCTGCAGGTATTTGTGCTGCTGCTCATAGTCTCCGGAGTTTTCTCGCTGCATTATATGCTGCACTCGCCCCAGGCCATGCAGCCGGCCCCGCCGGCCGCTCTCCCCTCCGCCGCTCTGCCTGCGCGGGCCGGCGCGCCCCTGCCCGGGCCTGTGAGCCAGTCTGCTCCCGCCGCGGCGGAAGAAAAACCGGCTTTACCCAAGACGCCGGGCCGCTGGGTGGTCGGCAAGGCCGGCGCCCCCGGGGTGAACTGCGCCTCGCTGGGCGACGCGGTGGCCAGAGCGGCCGACGGCGACTCCGTAGTGGTGCAGCCCGGAACCTACGATGTCAGCGTGCTGACCTCCAAGTCTCTGACCATTTCCGGAGGCGGAAGCTCCCCCGAAGCTGTCGAGCTGACAAATTCTTTAAATCCTACTTTCGCCGTCTCCGGCGGCCGCGTAGAGATGAAGAACCTCACTATCGCAAATACGAGCGACGTGGATTACTGGGCGCTGTCGGTGACGCGGGGCACGATGGTTCTGAGCGGCGTGAAAATAAAATCCTCAAGCAAAGGCGTAAAAGTGCAGGGCGCAAACCTGGAGGCGTCGGACTGCGAGTTTGAAGGCAGCGCCGGGCTGTCGGTTTCCGGAAAATCCAGGGTTAAGCTTACCGATGTCTCCGTTACCGGCCGGCTTATAGGTATCAGCGCGCAGGATGCTTTGGCGGACCTGCAGCTGGAAAGTTCGCAAATTTCGGACGGAGGCGGGGCGGGCCTCAGGGTTTCGGACGGGGCGTGGGCCAGGGTCAGCGGAACCACTATTTCCGGCAACCGCTACGCGGGCATCATGGTCGCTTCCGGCGCGGAAGTCCGCGTGTCTAATTCCAAGCTGACGAACAACGGCGAATGCGGGGGTTATATCGAGGAGAACGGCAAGCTGGTTCTGGAGCAGGTGACCCTGACGCGCAACAAGTGCGGAGTGGGCTTTGCCGGCGCCGGAACTCTTGAGGCGCGCGGGAATAAGTTCGCGGACAATTCCATGGGCGCAATAGCGGTCAGCCCGCTGCAGGGCGACAAAGCCATTATAACCGGCGCCGGAAACACCGGGCTGCTGGTTCCGGGCGAAAAACGTCCGGCCGCAAAAAAGCGCGCTGCCAGGGCGCCCGCGAAAAAGTAGCGGGAAAACCAGAGGAGTGACTTGAATATTATGAGCGACCTTAATAAAATGACCGACTGGGACAAACTGCGCGCGCTGGTGAGCGACGCCAAGCTTGAGACCAAAAGCCGCACCGTGGACGAGAAACTGCTGCTGGAGCACCTGAAGTCGCGCATCAAGGGCCAGGACGATATAATCACCGACGCCGCCCGCCTGGTGCGCCTCAGCTGGGAAAAACAGGAGCGCACCCGCCCGATCTGCAGCCTGCTCCTGCTGGGCCCGACCGGAACCGGCAAGACCGAGATGGCCAAAGCGCTGGCGGAATATCTTTTTGGCAACGAGAAGGACATGCTCCGCTTCGACTGCTCCGAACTGAGCAACCCTGATATGGCCAAAAGCCGGCTGACCGGCTCTTCTTCCGGCTACAAAGACTCCGAGTCCGGCGGCCAGCTTACGCGCCCGATCATGGCCAACCCGCGCCGCCTGATACTTTTCGACGAGATAGAGAAGGCGCACCCGCTGGTGTTCGACCTGCTGCTGCAGCTTATGGGCGAAGGGCGCCTTACCGAGCAGAGCAGCGGCAAGACGGCGGATTTTACGCAGAGCATCGTGGTCCTGACCAGCAATGCCCTGGCCGACGAAGTCGGCAAAGCCACGGAAGGAATGACTGATTACCGCGAGATCCTTAACGCCCTCAAGACGCTGCTTTCCGAGTCCGGGGTTTTCCGGGCGGAGATCATGGGCCGCATCGACAAAGTTTACCTGTTCAAGCCGCTCACCGGAATGATAGTGGCGGAGATAGCGCTGCTCAAGATCGCCGCGCTGGGCAAGTCTTACGGGATGAAAGTGGAGTTTGTCGCGCCGGAGCTGCTGCTGCAGGCGCTGGAGGCGAACCTGAAGGTGAGCCGCTTCGGCATCCGCGAGCTGGAGCGCATAATCTTCGACTTCTTCGCCGAGCAGCTGGTGGCCATGCGCGACAAGAAAGTTAAGACCGTCTCGTTCCGCCTCGGGCCGGACGGCAAGATAGTCTGCTACCCGGCCGGGAAGCGGGACGCGGGCCGGGCCGGCAGCTAGTTCCGGACCCGGCAAGCCGGCTGAAAGTTTATGCAGAAAGAAAGGAACCCCGAATATACAGCGCCCCCGGCCGGCGCTGACCGCCTTAAAGAGCAGAAGAGCGCGCATTCCCTCTTGTAAACAGGGCTTGCGCCGGAGGGATAGCGGAAGCCTGTACAATGCAGGGTATTATGCAGTTGTCGGGGCATGGCACGGCCCCGGATGTTCCGGGCGCAATAGCGCTTTTCGACAAAGCCTGCGGCGCCGTGGGAAAAGAATGCGGGTGGGGCTGATATTTGCTCTTATGTTTCCCGCGATTTTTAATCAACAGCGGACTCGTAAATAAAAACCGGCAGGCATATCGGCCTGCCGGTTTTCTTATGTGCCCTTATGATATCAGCCTGCCAGCAGCGCCATCCAGTCGTCAACCGGCATCGCTTCGAACTTCGCCGGGTCCGCGAAAGAAGCCATTATCTCCGCGGCTTTGGCCTCTGTGTAGCGTGTCTTCAGGTTGGCCTCAAGCTTCCTGACCAGTTCCGGGATACCTTCCTTCCTTCTGCGGCGGTGCCCCAGCGGGTATTCCACTTCCACTTTTTCTGTGCTGGTCCCGTCTTTAAAGAAGACCTGGACGGCGTTGGCTATGGACCGCTTTGCGGGCTCAAGATATTCTTTTGAATAGCGGGGCTCTTCTGTCATGGTGAACTTGTCGCGCAGCGCGTCTATCCTGGGGTCTTTGGCCACGGCGTCCTCGTAATGGTCGGCCGTCAGGCCTCCGAAAATAAGCCCGATAGCCGTCATGTACTGCAGGCAATGGTCCCGGTCGGCGGGGTTATGCAGGGGGCCTTTTTTGTCTATTATGCGCAGGGCCGATTCATGGGTGTGCACCCTCACTTCTTTTATTCCGTCCAGGCGGTCTTTGACCAGCGGGTGCAGCTTTACGGCGCATTCCACCGCGGTCTGGGCGTGGAACTCGGCAGGGAAGGAGATCTTGAAAAGAACGTTCTCCATAACATAGGAAGTGAAATCCTGCGGCAGGGAGAATTCTTTTCCTTTGAAAAGAACGTCGTAGAAGCCCCAGGTTTTGGCGGTAAGCGCGGAAGGGTAGCCCATCTCTCCCCGCAGCGTCATCATGGCCAGTTTTACCGCCCGGGCGGCTGCGTCCCCGGCCGCCCAGGATTTACGGGAGCCGGTATTGGGCGCGTGCCGGTAGGTGCGCAGGCTCTGACCGTCAATCCAGGCCTGGGAGACCGCGTCCGCTATCTGCGCTTTGTCAGCGCCGAGCAGTTTGGCGGAAAGAGCGGCTGAGGCTACCTTGACCAGTACTACATGGTCCAGGCCGACGCGGTTAAAGCTGTTTTCCAGGGCGAGCACGCCCTGTATCTCATGCGTTTTGATCAGGGCGGTCAGGATATCCTTCATCACTAGCGGCGTCCCTTTTTCAGCCCGGCGCTTCTGCGCCACATAGTCGCCGACGGCCAGCAGGGCCCCGAGATTGTCGGAAGGGTGGCCCCATTCCGCCGCCAGCCAGGTATCGTTATAATCCAGCCAGCGTATCATGGCCCCTATATTGAAAGCTCCCTGCACGGGATCCAATATAAAATCTGTGCCCGGAACGCGGGCCCCTCCGGGCACCGTAGTGCCCGGGACTACCGGCCCGAGGAGCTTGGCGCAGGCAGGAAAGCGGAGGGCCAGTATCGCGCAGCCCAGGCTGTCCATCAGGCAATGGCGGGCCGTTTCATAAGCTTCGGCGCTTTCGATCTTATAGTTGTCCGCATAATCGGCTATCTTTGAAATAACCGCGTCGGTCTCAGGCCTGACATTGGATATATGGCTCATTTAGATCTCTCCTTTTATTTCTTCCCGATATTTCCGCGGAAATCGCCGTAGGCTTTTTCGTCCAGTTTTGTATAGCTGTCGTAATCGAGCAGGGCGTACAGCTCTTTCCTGGTCTGCATCTTGTCCAGTATCCCGGCCTGGGTCCCCTCTTTTTTTATTGCGGCGTAAAAACCTTCGCAGGCTTTCATCATGGTGCGGAAGGCGCCCATCGGATAAATGACTATCTTGTAGCCCATCTTCAAAAGTTCCTGCGAGCTCAGCAGCGGGGAGACCCCGAACTCTGTCATATTGGCCAGCAGCGGTGTCTTTACTTTACGCGCGAACCGCGCGAATTCCTCACTGGTTTTAAGCGCTTCCGCGAATATTACGTCCGCCCCTGCCTTGGCATAAGCGCGGGCGCGCTCCACGGCTTTATCAAAACTTTCTACGGAGCGGGCGTCGGTGCGGGCTATGATCAGAAAGTTTTTATCTTTGCGGCTGAGCACTGCTGTTTTTATCTTCCTTGCCATCTGCTCAACCGGGATAAGCTGCTTGCCGGAAAGATGGCCGCAGCGCTTGGGGAAGACCTGGTCTTCTATGTGGATACCGGCTAGCCCGGCCTGCTCCAGCTCGCTTACGCAGCGCGCCACATTGACCGCCTCGCCGAAGCCGGTGTCCGCGTCGCAGATGCAGGGCAGGCTGGTGGCCCCGGTAATATACTTGGCCATGGCGGCGAATTCAGTCAGGGTCAGCAGGCCGATATCGGGGAAACCGGCGCCGTTATTGAGGCCCGCGCCGGAAATATAAACGCCTTTAAAGCCGGCTTCTTCTATAAGCCTGGCGGTAAGCGCGTTGAAAGCCCCCGGGAGCACTACCCCTTTACCGAGGACAAGCGACTTGAACTTTTTTCGTAAAATTTCTGTTTGTTCCATATATATTATTTCCTCGCGGCTGCCGGTGTGGAATATTAATAGATTTTACATAAAAGACAAGGCGTTGCGGCGGCTTTAAACTTCTCCGCCGCTTTTTGTTATGATTAATAAAAAGGCGGCGGAAAATAGTTTTTAAATAAAAACGCGCCGGGCCGGGCTGGTAAGCGGGGGAGCCTGCGGTAACTCCGCTTGTGTTTTTGCGAACAGGGAACTATGGCTATGCCAGACAAACAATTGAATTCCTGACCAGGGCCCTGGCACTGGTCCCGGAGGTCAGTTTCCTGCCGGTAACTCTCACTCCCGACTTCAACCTAGATGTCAGGGCTTTCGCTTCGGCAAAGGGGCTGGAATACCCTGTTTATGACGGCGCGGGTCATCTGCCGGGGCAATTCCGGCCGGCGCAATCCCCGATGCTCTGCCTGATAGACCACAAAGGCTATGTCCGCGATTTCTATTCCCCGGCCGGCAATGACCGCGAGGCAATATCGTCAGACCTGCGGGGCTTGCTCCGCGATGTTCTGCCCGGCGCCGGTCAATAACTTCAACATCCGTTAGAGTTTCCAGGAGCTTTACGCTCAGGCGCGTCAGGTTCTCTCCTATTGCCATGTCAATCCTTAAAACGAAAAGAGCAAGGGCGGATTGCCCAATAAAGCCTGGGACTATATGCCGCGGAGGTTTGGGCCCAAAGCCTTATGCGGTCCTTAGGCTCTAGTTTATAAACTGAATTAACGCGGTAAGACGGCCTCCGGGCCCTGCACAAGGAGAAAATAATGAAATTATTTATAACTACGGTAATGCTTGCCGCCGGTTTTTCGCCGGCAATAGCAGGCAGCCTAGAAAACCAGGCGGCAGGTTCTCCGCTTTCCTTTTCTGCCGGGCTTCCCCCCGCGGTTTCCCCGGCCCGGGTTCCGGCCCCCGAGGCCGTAAAAGCACCGGTACAGAACTGGACCGCAGCCGTCAAAACCGCGGTAGAGCGCGAACTTGACGCAGGGGGCTTTATAGGCTTTACCGATCTGCAGGAGCTGCCTCCCGGTGTGCGCCGCCAGCTTGAACAGGAATGGCAGACCCTGCCCGAAGGCCCCGGCAACAGCTCGGAGGCTTTTAAACTGCTGGTCAACAACAGGACCGCTTTCATAGTGCAGAGCTATATTTACAGCGACAGCATGCGCCTCTACGTATTCAACGCCGCCGGCGTCAGGGTGGCTTACGGCGAAGGAACTGCTGATACCGATTTCGCCTGGTCGGACGGCCCGGCCCCGGCAAAAGGGATGCCCGCCCGTACGGACGTTTTTAAAGCCCTTCCGGCCTGCACTATAGTGGACGCGATGTTCTTCAGGCAGCCCAGTATGCCCGAAGCTATAGAGATGCTTAACAGCTGCATGCAGGATGTTTCCGCCAGATACGGATTTCAGGTAAAGGCCGGGGTAATGGTGTCTCCCTTTGGCGGCCCCGGGAGCGGACCGCAGGGCAGCAACCGCGGCATCAGCCTGGTAGTTCCCGGAAACCTCCCGGTCGGCAACAGGCTTCTTTCGGACCTCAGTTTCTCGCTCAAAAAGCGCAATAACCAGCTCTTCGGCTATCCCGCCGGAGTCAGGCAGTCGGGAGACGCCGCCGTTACGGAGAATTAAGCTCAGGACCAAACTTCGGGTTAGTAACGAAAAAAAGACCGCCGGGACTCCGGCGGTCTTTTTTTTAGGCCCGGTTTAAAGCAAGGCGCGGGTTATAAAGATACCCGTTTTTTTTGTCCGCAGATTTATTGCTTATCTATCCGGCAGGCTTTGCCCAGCAGGTCAAAGCAGGGGCAGCGATGGTATTTTTCATATACGATCATGCAGGGGCAGTCGAAAAACAGGCCGTAAGCGAACATCGCCGCGATCAAGTAATATAAAAAATAAAAAACCCGCCACCTCGCGCAAAGTATAAAGGTAAGCGCCATCATAAAAGCCTTGGACCTGTAAGAGAAAGCCGTTTTTTCAGGCTTTAAGCTGTACCCGAGCAGCAGGTGCAGCGTTAACAGGAAAACCAGGCTGCCGGCCGTAATCCCGGAGGCCGCTGAATAAATAAAAGCGGCCAGCGCCGCCGTTTTTGCGGCGAAACCGGCTCCTCCTGAAAGCGAAGG
Source organism: Elusimicrobia bacterium CG1_02_56_21 (assembly GCA_001871115.1). GTDB lineage: Bacteria > Elusimicrobiota > Elusimicrobia > Elusimicrobiales > UBA9959 > UBA9959. The sequence continues at coordinate 47,509 of MNUR01000024.1, forward strand.
GAAGAACATCCTGACATTGTTTCTGTAGGTGTCGTAGCCGGGGCGGGCAGAGAGCATTGCTTCTTCGGCTTTGGCCCTTATTATCATCATCGGTATGAAAACGAGCCCGGTGGCCAGAAGGGCCGCCAGGTTGAAAGAGGCGAGCCCCAGACCCAGGCACCAAAGGATCAGCGAGCCGTACATCGGGTGCCTCGCAAAGGAGTAAGCGCCGGAGGTCACTATAATATGCTCTTTTTGGATTTCCGGCTGGTCCGACCAGAACTTGCCTATGCTGACCTTTGACCAGAGATGCCAGAAGAGTCCTGAAATAACAAGGGCCATCCCGAAGGCATAACAGAACCATTTCAGGCGTATTCCCGGATCAAAAGGCAGGGCGCGGTGGTTTATGAAGATGAACATCAGCAGCACTCCCGCCGACATAGTAAGGGTAGCCACAAAATGCCCGCGCTTTTTTTCAGGAAGCAGGCCTTTTCTTTCGTTTTCGCTTTTCGCCCTGAACTTGTAAATAACGCTCGCCAAAATAAGGAAAGCGCTGAAGTGAAGGAAGTAGAGCGTTCCCAGTTCTAACCCGGTAAAGTGCGGGGCGGGCAACAGCTCCGCGAGGCCTTTAAGCGCCTGCGTAAGACGGGACATTTTTTCTGCTCCTTATTATCAGGTAGAAAACGGGAATAAAAAACAAAGCCAGCAGCTGGTAAGCCGTCAGCCCGGCGAGCACTACGGGCTCGGTGCGCAGAAATTCTATAAAGAAGCGCATAATAAGGTAGTTCAGGGTATAAAAAGGGAAAAGGATATTTTTCCCGCTCCCCCTTCTGAGCATCTTGTACAGCACATAAGCCATCGCAAAGTTGAAAGCGCTCTCAATCAGCTGCGTCGGGTACTGCTCCAGGCCGGACAGGCCCCAGCTCGCGCCTCCGCAGCAGCCGTTGAAAAAGCAGCCTATTTTCCCGAAGCCGGCGCCGAGGGCCAGCCCGACCGCGAAATTATCCCCGAAACTTTCTTTTCCGCGCCCGGAAAAAAACTTGTACAGATTGATAGCGAGGAAGCCGCCCAGGAGGGCGCCGAGATAGCTTTTTCCCCTGGCGCCGAAACCCGAGGAGACCCACAAAGGGACCTGGGAGCCGAGAACACCGCCGGCCAGGGCCGCAATTACGGCCGGCAGATTTTTTTCCCTTGGGGCCAGCTCCAGTTTTTTTGAGATAAAAACCGCGGCGTATAAACCTGTCAGGGAGAAGACAGCGTAGAGAAGCATGTCTTAAGCCCGGGGGGCAGGGCTGCCGCCGGAGTTTTGGTCTTTATTTATTTCCTGCGTTCCGGCCTTTGCCTTCCCCTCGGCTTTCTCCCGCCCAAGTTTATAGGAGATGTAAAGGCTGCCGCCAAAGACAATAGCGAAGCCCGTTATTCCCGCGACCGTCCCGAAGTCGTTGTTAGCCCGGTCCGCGCCGAAAAAAACCCCGGTGCAGGTGACGACCCCCAGGAAAAGGCCCAATGGCACAAGGCCAAGCGCGTATAAAAGACTGTACTTCACTATGGACCAGAACAGATCATTATCCTTCATGGAACCTCCTGAAAATTACTCTTGAGATTATTGTGTACGCAGAACGGGACCACCCGGCCGCTTCCTGAGCTGACTCCGACGCAGCATTTTTGGGCCCGCTCGAAATCGAAGGTTTCACAGTCCATGAAGTTTTTTACCATTATGCGCAGAACCTTCAGGTCCGCATCGGAGCTTTTCCCGGAGCCGGCCAGGCGGGCGAGGGATTTGGCTATAAAATCTTTGCCGGTCAGCCAGCCCGGGAAACATCTGCAGGCGTTATCCCGCAGATAGTCCAGTACGCTCCCGTCGAAAGCTACCCGGTCCGACAGGACCCCCGTGCATTTTGAATAGTCCAGGTATTCTCCCAGGGAATAGATCTTTTTCCCGCTGCATAATAAAAAGGCCAGCGAAGTGCAGTTCTCGTGGGAACAGGGGAGCGGAATGATGTCTTTGTACCGCATAAGCCCGCTGCCGGCCATGGCCTGCAGTATATCCTCCTGGCATACCGTCTCAAGCCCGGTGGCAAAAGCCGAGCCTTGTTTGGCGAGCCGCTGGAAGGTTATGCCCGAGATATTCTTCACTTCGCACGCTCTTTTCAGGATGCGGGGTATCTCGCTGAGGTTCCCGGCGTAAACGGTAACGGCCAGGCAGATCTTTATCCCGTCTTCGTCCAGTTTGCTGATAAGTTTCTCTTTGGCTTCCAGGTATCTGCCCGCGCGGAGCTTCTGCCCGGAGTTCTCGTCGAAACCGTCGAACTGCAGGTAAATTTCCGCCCTGTCCCTGTTTTTTTTAACGGCCTGGTAAGCCTTCTCGTCCTCCAGCAGGCGCAGCCCGTTGGTGTTAACAAGGATCCGCTTGATGTTTTTGGCCAGGGCGAGAGCGAGGATGCTGCCGAATTCAGGGTGCAGCAGCGGCTCCCCGCCGGATATCTGCAGAACCTCCAGCGCGCCGTTCTCTATTTCGAGAAGGGTACGGAGCCTGTTGGAGAATTCCCCGGTAGAGATGAAACCTCCGGTCTTGCTGCCGAAATAGCAGATAGGGCAGGCCATGTCGCAAGCCCCGGTAATTTCTATTAGCCCGGTGCAGATATGCTGCTTATGCGAGCTGCACCAGCCGCAATTATCCGGGCAGCCCGGGTCTGCCCCGGCTTTGATCGCCGCTTTGAAGGGTTTGCCGGGGGAGGAAAAGGTTTTGTCCGAGAACCTTGCGGCGTCTTTGGAGATAAGAACCCTGAATTTTCCGTGTTCAGGGCAGTTTTTGTGCAGGTAAACGTTAAAACCTTCTTTTTTGATTTCGGCGCTGATCTGTTTTTTGCAAACGGGGCACAGGGATCTGGTCGTTCTTTCTGGCATAGATGCCGGTGATCCGGCTACTAATTATAGATAAAAGCGGCTTATAAAGCATCCCGTATATTTGCGGGGCCTGAAAGCGACAGGTTCAGGCTGGGGCTATGTAACTCGACCGAAATCCGGAAAATTTTATTATCCGCGGGCGCCCCTGGGCGGAGCGCCTCCCAGCTCTCTTTCTTTTTTATATAATCTAAATAATGACCAATACTAAAATCGGTCTCCTTTTTATAGCCAGCTACCTGCTTGGAGGCATACCCACGGGGTATATCATCGGCCGCCTTAAAGGTATAGACATCCGGCAGCACGGTTCCGGGAACCCTGGCACTGCCAACGTTTACCGGACCCTGGGTAAATTACCCGGCATACTGACTTTCGCGGCCGACTTCCTTAAAGGCTTTATCCCGGCCATCCTGGCCATGCACTTCTTCTACGCGGAAGGGGCCGCGGGCTTCAGCAAGGGGCATTGGTGGATACCGGTAACGGCCGGCGCCCTGGCGATAGCCGGCCATATCTGGACGGTATTTCTCGGTTTTCACGGCGGCAAAGGCGTGGCCACAGCGGCAGGCGTCTTCATGGCCCTTCTCCCGGTACCCACCGCCGGCGCTTTCGTGGTTTTCGCGATAGCCGTCGGGATTACCCACCATATCTCGGTAGGCTCAATGTCGGCCTCGGTGGCGCTGCCTATACTCTGCCTGTTCCTGACGGATGCGCACCAGCGGCCTTTTACCCTTCTTGCGCTTGCGGTCTGCGTCCTTATTTTCTACACACATATAGCCAATATCCGCCGCATCCTTAAAGGGGCCGAGCTCTCTTTCAAACACCGCGGCTCAGGAAGCCAGGGGGAGAAAAAGAATGAAAACTAAAAAAGACCCCGAAGCGGAAAAAGACCCCGGCAAAGAAGTAGAAGTACGGATCTACTCTATAGCCACCAGTCTGACCGAGTCCATAATCTTCCTGGACGAAACGGAAGGAACCCGCATACTGCCTATCTGGATAGGCCCGATGGAAGCGCAGGCCATCGCTATACGCCTGTCCGGCTACCCCTCGCCCCGCCCGATGACGCACGACCTGATCTTCTCCGTCATTAAAACGCTGGGCCTCACCATCAAGCGCGTGACCATAACCGACATAGTAGAGAACACCTATTATTCAAGCCTGCACATAGCGGACCCCGGAGGCGAGAACCTCCGCCTTGTCGATTCCCGCCCGTCCGACGCGGTGGCCCTGGCGGTGCGTTTCGGCTGCCCTATCTATATAAATGAAAAGGTCTTTGAAAAAACCCAGGTCCTCAGCAAACCCATTACCGAGGACGAGGTTGTAAAATTCAAGCGCGACTTGAAAAGCCTCAAGCCCAACGATATCATAGGCCAGCTGCTCAACGGCGGGCTGAAAAACAGCGCCGGGCGGGAAGACGATAAAGAAGGAGAGGACGAGGATAGCCAGGACGGGGAGACCGACGATGAACAGACTTGATCTTATAAGAGAGCTCACCAAGTACCTCACCACCGAGAAAGACGCCAAAATGGCCGTCTGCAAGACTTTTGAAATAATGGGAGAGGCCCTGCGGGACAACCGCAAAGTGGTTATTTCCAACTTCGGAACCTTCAAAGTTAAGGAAAGAATGCCGCGCCAGATGCGCAACCCGAAAACCAACCAGCGCGTGATGGTGGGCCCCCGGAAGAGCATACGCTTCAAGCCTTCAAAGAAGTTAACTATAGGAATGTAGGCAGCCAGCCGCCCCTAAACAGCCGATGCCCGAGAAAACTTACTTTACGATGGCGGAAGTCTCCCGGAGCGCGCAGGTTCCGGAATACACAATACGCTACTGGGAACAGAAGTTCCGCCTGCTGCGTCCCCTGCGCCTGGCCAGCGGCCACCGGCGCTATGTCCGCGCCGATATAGACACACTCCTGGAGATCAAGGACCTGGTTTTTGTCCGGGGCTACTCCCTTGAAGGGGCTAGAAAAGCCCTGGCCGCAAAGAAGCGCCGGAAGAAAGCGGTAAAGGCCACCGCGGCGACCGCAACAGCCAAAAGCGACCTGCTTGAAGATATTAAGAAAGAACTGCGCCAGCTAATAAAAGAGCTTTAGCCGGCCGGCGCTTGCCGCCGAGAGCGGTTTTAATCCGGGAATGAGCGTAAAATCACCCGGCTTGACTCCGCAGCAATTCTTTAGCCGGGCCTTTTTTTCGTTTTGCCGCGGTACCAGTGGGCAGCCCTTTTTTAAACAGTCCGTCCTCCGCCGCCTGCAGAAGCCGCGCAAACCCGTTATGCTATGTGCGTCCGCTATCGTCTTCAGGCCCTCCGGCGTAACACCCTCCCGAAGATACCGCTCCGGCTTACTCAGCGCCGGCAAGGCCCGGTACGGAGCGCGGCGGGTCTTGTGCTTCCCGCGACGCCGTCCCTGCCGTCCGCGGTGATGTCCGCGAGGCCGGCAGCAGGCGCTCTATCTGCCCTATAGCCGCATATTTAAATAGTCCATTTCATCATCATAGCTACAGATTATGGACGCAATGGCCACGGTTTTCAAGGCAAAACAGGTTTCGGGCTCATTCTGCACTGGATAATTCTGGATAAGTCTGGCGGTAGTCAAAACGGGCGCTTTTTGTGTATAATTTTTGACGACGGATTGTAATATATTAATAAGATATCTTAACTAAAAGCAAAGACAATCTTACGTTTTTTCGTTGTTTTCCGCAGCGCAGCGCCAGCCCTGGATTTGTTCCAAAAGGAGCCGCAATGAAGTCTGCCAAGCAAAATATCAATCAACGGGGAGACGCTTGCCTGGACCTTCTCCGCGCCCTGCCCAAAGAAGAATTGGTAAAGATAATAGTGGACGACGCCAAGAACTGGCTGGCCCATGACGGCCTCTGGTTCCAGGCCGTAGAAGGCCTGCACGGGATGGAAGACGCTATCAAGGCCGACGCCCTGGCCTGGGAAAAATTCACTGTCATAGAGGCCAGGCGGATAATGGAGCGGCTGGGCATAGCCTCCGGCGGCGGCCTGGCAGCCCTCGGGCAATGCCTGAAGCATCGGTTTTACGCCCGCCTTAACACCCAGAAATACGAGATTTTAAGTGAAAAGAAGGCGGTCTTCCATATGCTGGACTGCCGAGTGCAGAGCGCCAGAAAAAGAAAAGGCCTGCCCGATTTCCCCTGTAAGTCCGTCGGGATAGTTGAATACTCCGGCTTCGCCAGGGCTGTAGACCCGCGCATAGAGACCCGCTGCCTGGCCTGCCCTCCCGACAAGCACCCTGAGGATTTCTATTGCGGCTGGGAATTCACCATCGCCGGCTAAAGGATTCTATAATGGAACAAGAGACCAAACCCTGGCAGCCGGTCAATAAAGTGCGCTTCATCACGGCCACAAGTTTATACGACGGCCACGACGCCGCCATCAATATTATCCGCCGCATCCTCCTTTCCTCGGGCGCGGAGGTTATTCACCTCGGGCATAACCGCTCCGTGGACGAGATAGTGAACGCGGCCATACAGGAAGACGTCCAGGGGATAGCGGTCAGCTGCTACCAGGGCGGCCATATAGAATTTTTCAAGTACCTGATGGACCTCCTTAAAAAAAGGGGCGCGGCCCATATAAAGGTTTTCGGCGGCGGCGGCGGCGTAATTATCCCTAAAGAAATAGCCGAGCTCCATAAATACGGGGTCAGCAGGATCTTCTCGCCCGAGGACGGCCGGAACATGGGCCTGCAGGGCATGATAAACATGATGCTCAAGGCCTGCGATTTCCAGCTTAAGCCGGACCTTAAAAAGGCACTTTCCAGATTCAAAACCAGGGAGACCGGCGCCGTAAACGCGCTGATTTCGGCTTTCGAAAGGTCCGCGGCCGGCCAGTCCGTGAAAGAGCTGCCTGAGATCCGCAAGGTCCTCGGGAGCGTTAAATCCGTATCTGCCGTAGTCGGCATTACCGGGACTGGCGGGGCCGGCAAAAGTTCCCTTATAGACGATTTGGTCTGTCATTTCCTGCGGGATTTCAAAGATAAGACCATAGCTGTGCTGGCCGTAGACCCTTCCAGGCGCAAGAGCGGCGGGGCGCTTCTCGGCGACCGCATCCGGATGAATTACATCAACTCCCCCAGGGTGTTCATGCGCTCTTTCGCTTCCCGCGATTCCGGGACCGAGCTTTCCCCGTCCATAAAAGACGCGGTAAAGGTGGCGAAGGCCGCCGGGTATGACCTGGTAATAGTCGAGACCGGCGGCATCGGGCAGGGCAGCGCCGGTATAGTTGAAGTCTGCGACGTTTCCCTGTATGTGATGACCGGGGAATTCGGGGCTCTTAGCCAGCTTGAAAAGATAAATATGCTGGATTTCGCCGATATCGTGGTTTTGAATAAATTCGACCGCGGCGGGGCCCAGGACGCCTACCGCGGAGTCTGCAGACAGTACTGCGTAAACCACAAATTAAGCCGCGCCGACGCCAAAGATATCCCGGTTTTCTGTACGGTGGCCAGCCGCTTCAATGACCCGGGGACCAATTTGCTCTACGGGGCGCTTATAGGCGCCCTTAACAAGAAAAAGAACTTTAACTGGCGCGTGAAAGAGGACGCGGTGCCGGCCGGCGAGTCCAGTTCTGTGCAAAACGGAACCGGACAATATAAATCTTCCTTAACGCCGGTATCGGGAAACGAGTCCGACGCCGGTATTATCCCGCCCGCCCAGGCGCATTATCTGGGAGAGATCTCCAGGACGGTCAGGGATTACAGGCAGGCCTCGGCTGAGCAGTCGGACGCCGCTAGAAAACTTTACCAGGTTAACGGAACCCGCGATCTGCTTAAAGAACCCGCCCGGTCCGGAGGGGCCGCCGGGGCCGCGCTTGTTTCGGAACTGGACGAAATGTCGGCCGGGTTGAGAGCCAGGGTCAAGCCCGAAACGCAGGGCCTGCTGGAAAATTTCTTCAAGACCAGGGAGTGCTACCGGGGCGGTACGCTGGTGACCAGGACCCGCGACAAGGAACTCCGCACCGAACTTTATACCACTACGCTCTCCGGCACCAAGGTTCCCAAGGTGGCGGTCCCTGCCTTTGAGGACTGGGGCGAGATAGTTAAGTGGTGCATGAAAGAAAACCTGCCCGGATTTTTCCCTTATACGGCCGGGGTTTTCCCTTTCAAGCGCGTGGAAGAGGACCCCAAGCGCCAGTTCGCGGGGGAAGGCTCGCCGCTGCGCACAAATAAGCGCTTCCATCTTTTAAGCGACGGCGAGCAGGCCAAGCGCCTCAGCACCGCTTTCGACAGCGTCACGCTCTACGGCTCGGACCCCGGCCGCTCGCCCGACATCTTCGGCAAGGTAGGGGAGAGCGGGGTGAGCGTCTGTACCCTCGAAGATATCAAAAAACTCTATTCCGGCTTCGACCTTTGCGCGCCCGGCACCAGCGTGTCCATGACCATAAACGGCCCGGCCCCCATAATGCTGGCTATGTTCTTCAACGCCGCTATAGAAGGGGAAGTGGCGAAGTTCGTAAAGAAAGAGAAGCGCGCCCCCGGCAAGGCCGAGTATGCGGCTATCGCGGAATGCACCCTGCAGACCGTGCGCGGAACCGTGCAGGCGGATATCTTAAAGGAAGACCAGGGGCAGAACACCTGCATCTTCTCTACCGCTTTCGCCCTTAAGATGATGGGAGATATGCAGCAGTATTTTATAGACCATAAAGTGCGCAACTATTATTCGGTCAGCATAAGCGGCTACCATATAGCCGAGGCCGGCGCCAACCCTATAAGCCAGCTGGCCTTCACGCTGGCCAACGGGTTTACCTTCGTGGAATATTACCTCAGCCGCGGGATGCGCATAGATGATTTCGCGCATAACCTTTCTTTCTTCTTCTCCAACGGTCTCGACTGCGAATACGCGGTGATAGGCCGGGTGGCCCGGCGCATCTGGTCCGTGGTGATGAAGAACCGCTACGGCGCCTCGGAGCGCAGCCAGAAATTGAAATATCATATACAGACCTCGGGCCGTTCGCTTCACGCCCAGGACATGGCTTTCAACGATATCCGCTCCACCCTGCAGGCTTTAATGGCCATTTACGACAACTGCAATTCTCTCCATACCAACGCCTACGATGAGGCCGTCACCACGCCTACCGAGGAATCAGTGCGCAGGGCGGTGGCCATACAGCTCATAATTACCAGGGAACTGGGGCTGGCCAAGAACGAAAATTCCAGCCAGGGCTCTTTTATCATAGAAGAACTGACCGACCTCGTAGAGGAAGCCGTACTCGCCGAACTGGAGAGGCTGGACCTCCGCGGCGGAGTGCTGGGGGCTATGGAGACCCAGTATCAGCGCGGCAAAATACAGGACGAGTCCATGGTTTACGAGGAAGGCAAGCATAACGGAACGCTGCCCATAGTGGGAGTAAACACTTTCCTCGATCCCGCCGCGGCCAAGACCGGCTACCAGGCCCCCGCGGTTATCACCCGCGCTTCCAAGGCGGAAAAAGAAGGCCAGATAAAGAACCTGCTGGCTTTTCAGAAAAAGAACCGCTCCAAGTCCGAAGCGGCCCTCAAAAAACTGCAGCGCGCCGCCCAGGGCGGCGGGAATATCTTTGCCGAGCTGATGGAGACCGTGAAATACGCCTCCCTCGGAGAAATAACCGGGGCTCTGTATGAGATAGGCGGCAGGTACCGGCGAAACATGTGATTAAAATGAACGAACACGGCCAAAGAATAACCGGGCTTAAGGGCCGCCTCGCGCTTAAAGGGCTGGGCGGGGCGCTGCTGACGGCTTTTACCGATATTTATTATTTCACCGGAACCAGGCAGAATTCCGTGCTCTGGGTTCCGGCCTCCGGCCCGGCCGTACTGCTGGCCCGCAAAAGTTTTAGCCGCGCTAAAGAGGAATGCCCCTGGCTGGACGTCAGGCCGTTCGCCTCAAAGGCGGATTTTTCGGGGGCTATGCCGGCCGCAGCCGGCAAGACCGGGCTGGTGTTCAACGGTCTTAATGCCCAATCGTACAAATATTATTCCGGCCTTATGCCCGGGGCGGAATTTTCGGATATAGCCGCCATGGTCAGGGAGCTCAGGTCCGTTAAGTCTCCGGCCGAGCAGGACCTGCTGCGCGAAAGCGCCAAAAGACTGAGCTCGGTCTTCGCGCTGGTTCCCGGCTTTTTAAAGCCCGGGATGAGCGAGCTGGAAGCCGGGGGGACTTTTGAGTATCATTCCCGCCTGGCCGGCAACGAGGGCTGCCATATGCGCGCGCCCATAGGAGAGAATTTTATCGGCGTAGCCGTTTCCGGAGCCAGCGCCGGCAGGCCCGGTTATTTTGACGGCGCCGTCACCGGCCCGGGACTTTCCCCGGCTTCCCCGGTGGGCGCCTCTCTCCGGCCTATAGAAAAAAACAGCCCCGTTTTCCTGGATTACACTTTCATGCACGCCGGCTATATCTCCGACATGACGCGCATTTTCGTTTTTGGAAAACTGCCGGAGCAGCTTGTGAAGGCTTACGCTACTTCGCTTGAAATTCACCGGTATATAGCGGAAAACCTCAGGCCGGGCAACAACGGAGAAGCGCTTTACCAGAAAGCGCTGGAGCTGGCCGCTAAAGCCGGGCTCGGCGATAATTTTATGGGCGCTCCCGGAGAGCAGGCCAGGTTCGTCGGTCACGGCCTGGGGCTTGAGCTCGACGAAATACCGGTGCTCTGCTCCGGTTTTAAAGCTCCTTTCGAGCCCGGCAATGTGGTGGCGGTGGAACCTAAATTTATTTTCCCGGGGCTCGGGGCGGTAGGGATAGAGAATACTTTTATCATCGGCTCAGACAAAGCCGAGCGGATAACAAGCGCGGACGATGAAATAATTTATTTGTAAGCATACTTTGGAGGGAGGAAACATGGAACAGGATATTTTTGTAGTTGACGCTCTTCGCACGCCTTTCGGCTCTTTGGGCGGCGCGCTGTCAGAGGTGGAGGCCCCCAGGCTGGCGGGCGCGGTGATACAGGGCCTGCTGGCAAGCGCCAGCCTGCCTCCCGAAGCGGTCGGCGAGGTTATCATGGGCCAGGTGCTCTCCGGCGGCGCGGGCCAGGCGCCCGCGCGCCAGGCGGCTATTTCCGGCGGCCTGCCCCCAAGCGTCCCGGCAATGACCATAAACAAGGTCTGCGGCAGCGGCCTGAAAGCTATCATGCTCGGCGCCGGCTCCATAGCCCTCAAAGAAGCCGGCGTGGTTATAGCCGGCGGGATGGAGAATATGTCGCTGGCCCCCTATTTCCTGAAAAAGGCCCGCTCCGGCTACCGCCTGGGCAACGGCGAACTTCTCGATATGATGATCCACGACGGCCTTTGGGACCCGTATACCGGCCGGCATATGGGCCAGATAGGAGAGGAGAGCGCGGCCAAGCATTCTATCACCCGCGCCCAGCAGGACGAGTTCGCCGCCAGGTCCTACCGGCTGGCCCAGGACGCAATCAAGAACGGCGTTTTTAAAGCTGAAATAGTTCCATTCGTAAAAGAGTCCAGGAAAGGCCCGGTCACCGTCTCGGAAGACGAAGAGCCTTTGAAAGTTGATTTTGAGAAGATAGACAAATTGCGCCCGGTGTTTAAAAAAGACGGGACGATTACCGCCGCCAACGCCTCCACCATAAACGACGGAGCGGCTGTCGCCATGCTGGCCAGCTGGACGGCGGTGAAAGAACACAATCTCAAGCCCAAGGCCCGGATAGTAGCGACGGCCACCAGCAGCCTCAGCCCGGAATTGTTCCCCGAGGCCCCGGTGGAGGCTATTAAAAAGGTCTGTGAGAAAGCGAAGCTCAAGATAAGCGAGATAGACCTTTTTGAAATAAACGAAGCTTTCGCCGCGGTTACGCTCCTGGCTGTAAAACAGCTGGGGCTGGACATTGACCGCGTCAACGTTAACGGCGGCGCGGCCGCGATAGGCCACGCCCTGGGCGCCAGCGGGGCCAGGCTGGCGGCCACGCTGGTCAGGGAGCTTGGCAGGAGGAAGGCCCGCTACGGCCTTGCCACGCTCTGCATCGGCGGCGGAGAAGCTGTGGCCGTGATATTTGAAAGAGTGTAGTCCCAGTCGATAAATTAAGGAGATTTTATGATCAAGAAAACCGGAGTACTCGGAGCGGGGCAGATGGGCAACGGGATAGCGCATGTCCTGGCGCAGAATAAATACGAAGTCCTGCTCTGCGACACTTCCCCGGCCCAGCTTGAAAAAGCCATGGCTACTATCGGCAAGAACCTCGAGCGGCAGGCGAAGAAAGGCCTGCTGACCGGGGACATTAAGGAGATCCTGGCCAGGATCTCCGTGGTGAACGATCTAAGCGGCCTGGCTGACTGCGACATAGTAATAGAGGCCGTGACCGAAAAAGAATCCCTTAAACTGGACCTGTTCCGCCAGCTGGATAAATTCGTAAAAAAGGAAGCTATCCTCGCTTCCAATACTTCCTCGATACCGATAACGAAGATCGCCTCCGCTACCTCCCGTCCTGAGAAAGTCATCGGGATGCATTTTATGAACCCGGTCCCCGTAATGACCCTGGTGGAACTTATAAAAGGGCACGCCACCAGCGAAGAGACTTTTAAAGAGGTCGCGGAGCTCGCGGCCGCCCTCGGCAAAGAGACCGCCGTGGCGCAGGACTATCCCGGCTTTATCATAAACCGGATCCTCATCCCCATGCTTAACGAAGCCGTCTTCGCGCTTTACGAGTCCACCGCTACAGCCGGGGATATAGACAAAGGAATGAAGCTTGGAACCAACCAGCCTATGGGCCCCCTCGCCCTGGCCGATTTCATCGGGCTGGACACCGTGCTGGCCATAGCCAATGTGCTTTATGAAGGGTTCAAAGACCCCAAGTACCGCCCCTGCCCGCTGCTTGTAAAAATGGTGAACGCGGGCTATCTGGGCCGCAAGTCCGGCAAAGGGTTTTACGCGTATCCCGTGAAATAATATGGCCTACAATACCCTGAACCTTGAAACAAATGAAGGCGGCATAGCGGTTTTAAAGATAAACCGCCCCAAGAACCTTAACGCTATAAATACCGAGGTCCTGGGCGAGCTGAAGCTGGCCTTTGCCGCGCTGGACTGTGACCCCGCAGTGAAAGCGGTGGTTATAACCGGCGAGGGCGAGAAAGCTTTTGTGGCCGGCGCCGATATTTCCGAAATGGCCGGGATGTCCCCGCTGGAGGCTAAAGAATTTTCGCGCAAAGGCAGCGAGGTTTTAGGGTTTATCAGCGGCATGAACAAGCCGGTGATAGCCGCCGTAAACGGCTACGCCCTGGGCGGCGGGCTGGAGCTGGCCCTGGCCTGCGATTTTATTTACGCCTCCGGGAACGCCAAGCTGGGCCTTCCCGAAGTTACCCTGGGAGTGATCCCCGGTTTCGGGGGGACCTGGATGCTGGCCAAGCGCATAGGCGCGGCCCGCG
>MNUR01000104.1 GCA_001871115.1 Elusimicrobia bacterium CG1_02_56_21
TTATAACCACGCCTCCAAGTACGACGCGGTTTTTATCGACACCCCGCCGCGCCTGGACACGCTGACCTCGGCGCTCGCCTCCTGTTCCGTGGCTGTCCTGGTCTGTTCGCCATCACCTGCGGATATCTGGACCACCCGCGACACCGCGGAAGCGATCCGGCCGCACCTGCCCAAGAAAGCGGGGTTAAAAATACTTTTCAATGGTGTTCTCGCAAACACTGTTTTATCCCGCGAGCTTCCGGACCTGGCAAAGCGGATAGGCGTTAAAGCGCTTTCAACCACGATCTCGCGCAGGCAGTGCTACCAACATGCAGCTTTACTCGGCTGGCAGGCGCTGGACCTGGCAGCCCGGGAAGAATTGTTTAAGGCAGCGCTGGAAATAGTAACAGAGTAATAAAGTAGGAAAGTATGACCAAACAAAACACATTACAAGCCCGGCTTGCCCAGTCCCTGGACAAGATGAATAAGCGCGAATCAAAGGCCCACACCGCGGCCCCCATGGCTTTGCCGGTGGGGGATGATCGGAAGTGCAAGAAGCTGAGCATATCGCTTTTTAAAACCGATATGGCTAAGCTTGATGGCCTCCGTTCTTTTATGGAAACGAACGGCCAAAGGATCTCCATTTCGCAGGCTGTAAAACTGGCGCTCCGGACTGCGCCGCTTTCCAACGATCTTGTTGAAGCCTTGGCCGCAATCAAGGCAGAAGATGGTCGGGCTTAAATCCGGATTACCTTGCTACTCATAAAACAACACCGTTATATGAAAGAGAAAACCGAACACCATAAATTTTTTAAACAGTTTAAGGATAAATGGGATTTAATAACCTATCTTCGAACCCATACCCCGGAAAGCGAAAAGAAACCGGATGGGGTCCCGGGGTTATGTTGTGGCTGGTGCGCCAGACCTATAACAGACGGGGTAAAAATAGGTGAGCATCAGTATGCCACCGTTTGTTCTAGATGTTTCGAGCTGGGGGCTGCCTGGAATAAAGAGAAGGGAATAGAGCGATAGATATTGGTGGGGGGAAAGTTGTTAACAATCGTAGCTTGGCAGCAATATCTAGGCATGAAAGCTATGGGATATGGGTTTGAAACCGCCATAAAGCTATGGGATATGGGTTTGGAAGCTATGGGATATGGGTTTGCCGGTCTCCTATGAAAAACAGGGCTCTAGAATTCAGAGAGAATATAACGGTTAGAATCGTTAACGATTTTCAGCAAAACCCTGTTGATAACTATCGCAAGGACGCAGCATGAGCTCGTACTTAATAGACGAAATACTTGAGCTAACCAAGGACCATAAAAGCCGCCCTTTCTTTGAAAAGGCTTTAAGGGAACTGGGGGAGCCGGTATTGGCCGAAGAATTCGGCGAACTAAAATATCAGATACAAACCCGCCAGGTCCACAACCCGGCCAAGTACCTTACAGCTTTATTAAAGAAACGATTAAACCAGATAAAAGGGAAAGAGAAACAAAACCCCGCGGGACCTAAAAAGAAGATTAATACCTACTTTGAAGAAACTCAATTAACATTATTTTCTAGTTTCCGGCCGGTTAAGGAAGAGGGGGAAGTTGACCAGGGTAAAATGGCTGTGCCTTACGGAAAAGAAATCATCCCCTGGGCCACTTTTATCAGCTCATCCTTTTTTACCCTTTCCACCAATAAAGCCAAGTCCGACCGGGTTCAGGCGAAATTTAGATCACTTGATGGTGAAGTTTCTGTTATTCCATTATTTCGCGGCCGAATTAAACCCAATGGCCAGGAGCGCGGAGTTCTAACAGCGGAGCATGCAAAAATACTGGCAGCGATAGAAGGCCTCTGGGTTGACCAGGACTGCCCGCGCAACAAATACCCTTCCGGCGCCGTCACCTGTTTTTGTTATGTCTCCATCAGGGAGCTTGCCCGGGCTTTAAACTGGAAGACATTCGGCGGCAAAGATTTAACCTGGCTAACAGATATGGTTTATGATCTTAAAACAAAGCCGTATTACCTTGATCTAACTTCACTGAATTTAAAAAATATAAACGGTTACGGCTTCAGCTTGCTCGGTGATGTCGAGCTGGCCGAAGGGAAAAAGCGCGGCCAGCCGGAAACCGTTCTTAAGGTTAAATTCTCAACGCCGCTCAGCGTCCAGCTTTTAGATCGCCATGCCGTAAGCCGGCCCAAAGAACTACCGCATATCCACGGCGAGCTTGCGTTTTTAATAAGACTGTTTATAGAGCCGATACTTATAGGGTTGGATGGCGCGGAATATAATAAAACCCTGACGGACCTCATTAAAGAGCTCTCCCTGCCTGCAGCCGGCTGGCATAAGGATAAAAGCGGGAGAAAGAGCGTGTTTGGAAAAGCCATTAAAGAATTAAATAAGCAAAAGACCGCCGACGGAAAGCCGATAATAGTGTCCATAGAAAAAGGGCTTTACGACTGGATGCTTACCGCCAAACTCGGCGGCGAAGAGAAATGCCTGGAACTGCATACCCCCGGGCCAGCGGAGCAGACTAAATGAGCCCAAATATTAAGTGCCTCGACCTAAAAGAAGAAGAAACCTTATTAAACGTCCTGGCTAAACGCAAAGACGCTGAGCGCGCGCACCTGCTTTACCGCCTCATGCTCGTGACCGGGCTGCGGATTAGCGAAGCCCTGAGCCTCAATGTCGGCGATGCGGAACGCGCCAAGGTGGACGTGAAGGTTAAAGGCTGGACGCGCGACGGCGAAAAGTTGATCCGGTTAAAAACTGTCTATTTCCCCAAAGCCCTGCAGGAGCGCCTAGCACAGTTCCTCCGCTTCAAGCGCCGCAAAGGTGAAAGCCTGGCGCCGGCAGCGCCGCTATTTACTTCCAGGGAGAGCGCCAGGCTGAGCTGCCGGCAGGCGCAGCGTGATTTTAAGAAGTGGATTAAAGAATCCGGGATCGAGGGTGAGTTCACGCCTCACGCGCTCAGGCACACCGCCGCCACTAAGTTAATGAAACGTACCGGTAATGCCAAGCTTGTGCAGCGTTACCTGGGACACTCGGACGTGGCGACGACATTAAGGTTTTATGTGGACGTGTTCCCGGAAGATTTAAAGAACGCGGCCGAAATGTTAAGTGGGACGGAAAAGTCCCGGTCTTAAAATTTAGTAGTCTAATAAGCGGGGGAAGGTCAACACCATCACTAGGCGGTCTGTTTGCCATTTGCGGGCATTCTTTTGTGCGTATACAGGCAATTACGGCAGGAAACCCTTTCACCTTAAACTGCGGCAAACGTTGAACTTATGAAAACCAATATCCTGGACCTGATCGATCTGCAGAAAGTTAATACCCTGCTAGAAGGGTTCAACACGTCCACCGGCTTCGTTACAGCCATTCTAGACCTTGAAGGCAAGGTTCTCTTCAAATCCGGGTGGCGCCGCATCTGCACCGAATTCCACCGCGTAAACCCGGAAACCGCAAAAAAGTGCACCATCAGCGACACGGTGCTGGCTGGGAAATTGGGCGCCGGGGAAAAATACCATTTTTACAAATGCCTCAACGGTCTGGTCGACGTAGCGGTGCCCGTTGTTATAAAGGGGGAGCACATAGCCAATCTCTTCTCCGGGCAGTTCTTCTTTGAAGCTCCCGATCCGGAGTTCTTCAGGAAACAGGCCGCCGAATACGGGTTTGACGAGGAGGAATACTTAAAAGCGCTGGCGAGCGTTCCGGTCGTCTCTGAAGAAAAAGTCAAGGCGGCCATGGATTTCCTGCTGAACATGACCGAGCTCATCAGCGAACTCACATACCAGAAACTTGAACAGGCAAAACTGGCCGAGTCCGTGCGCGACAACCGAAGCAAACTGGAAGCGGCTATGGCCAGCATGAGCGACGCTGTCTTCATTTCCGATACCGCGGGCAAATTTATAGAGTTCAACGACGCCTTCGCCACTTTCCACAAATTCAGGAACAAAGCCGAGTGTGCCAAGCAGCTTTCCGACTACCCGCTCTTCCTGGACGTATATCTGCCCTCCGGCGAGCTGGCCCCGCTGGAAATGTGGGCCGTGCCGCGGGCGCTGCGGGGCGAGACCGTGGCCAACGCCGAATACAAACTGCGCCGCAAGGATACCGGCGAAACCTGGACAGGCAGCTACAGTTTTGCGCCCATCCGCGACTCCGGGGGAGCCATAGTGGGCTCGGTGGTAGTGGGCCGGGACATAACCGAACTCAAGAAAACGCAGGAGACACTGGCCAGACTGCAGCGCCTGAGCGCCGAGGCCGAGCGCATAGGCAAAGTGGGAGGCTGGGAGCTGAACCTGGACACCGGCAAACAGACCTGGACGCGGGAGGTCTACTGCATACACGAAGTAGGGCCGGATTTCGACCCGAACAAGGAGAACGGGATAAATTTCTACGCGCCGGGCGCGAGGCCCGTCATTGAGCAGGCCGTAAAGCGGGCCATTGAAGCCGGCGAGCGCTACGATCTGGAACTGGAGATAGTAACCGCCAAGGGCAACCGCCGTAACGTCCACGCCGTGGGCGAGCCGGACCTGAAAAACCGCCGGCTCTACGGCTTTTTCCAGGATATCACCGAGCGCAAGGCGGCGGAAGAGGCGCTGCACGAAAGCGAGAAGCGCCTGCGCAAACTCACGGACATGGTGCCTGGAGTAGTTTACGAATACCGCCTGTACCCGGACGGCCGCTCCTGCTTCCCCATCTCCAGCTCCGGGATGAACGACATCTACGAGGTAACCCCGGAGGAAGTGCGCGAAGACGCCACAGCGGTGTTCGGGCGGATACACCCCGACGACCTTAAACGCACCGCCGACGCTATTTCCGAATCCGCCCGCACGCTCAATAAGTTTCAATGCGAACTGCGCATGGTCCTGCCCCGGCAGGGCCTGCGCTGGCGCGTCAGTTCAGCCGTGCCCGAACGCCTGCCCGACGGCGGCACGCTTTGGTACGGCATCATCTCCGACGTCACTGAAATAAAACGCGCCGAGGAAGAGATCCGCGAACTCAACCGCACCCTGGAGCGGCGCGTGCAGGAGCGCACTGTCCAGCTGGAGGCCGCGAACAAGGAACTGGAGGCCTTCTCTTATTCCGTCTCCCACGACCTGCGCGCGCCGCTGCGCGCCGTGGACGGCTACACCGCTATCCTGCTTGAGAATTATGTCGACAAACTTGACGAAGAGGGCAGACGCGTGTGCGGCGTTATCAGCGAGAGCGCCCGCAGCATGGGTAAACTGATAGACGATCTGCTGGCCTTCTCCCGCGTGGCCAAAACGGAGATGCAGACATCTACTGTAGACATGACGGCCATGGCCAGAGCCATCTACCACGAGGTTACCTCCCCGGACAGCCGCAATCATATTGAGCTCCGGCAGGAGCCGCTCCCGCCCGCAGTGGCGGACCCGACCTTGTTGCGTCAGGTCTGGACCAACCTGCTCGCCAACGCCGTTAAATTCTCCTCGAAAACCGAGAAGCCTATAATTGCGATCGGCTCCGGGCAGAACGGCGGCGAGACGGTTTACTCAGTAAAGGACAACGGGGCCGGCTTCGATATGCGTTATGTGGACAAACTGTTCGGGGTTTTCCAGCGCCTGCACAGTGTCAAAGAGTTCGAAGGCACCGGCGTCGGGCTGGCCATAGTGCAGCGCATAATACTGCGCCACGGCGGCCGGGTCTGGGCGGAAGGGGAAACCGGCAAGGGCGCCGCTTTTTATTTTACACTCGGCAAAGGGGCTTAACATGAACGACTTGAACGTAGTAGACATCCTCCTGGTGGAGGACAACGCCAAAGACGCGGAACTGACCATCAGGGCGCTGCGCAAGCAGAACATAGCCAATCCCCTGATCACCGTAGAGGACGGCGCCGCCGCCCTGGACTTCCTGTTCTGCCGGGGCCCCTATGAGGGCAGGGACATAAGCCGGCCGCCCAAGGTGATCCTGCTGGACCTTAAGCTGCCCAAAGTGAACGGCCTGGAGGTGCTGGCTGCGGTAAAGGCGGACGAGCGCTTACGCTCCGTTCCGGTGGTCATCGTCACGTCTTCGCAAGAAGACCCCGACGTGAAAAAAGCCTACGCGCTGGGCGCCAACAGCTACGTGGTAAAGCCCGTGCGCTCCGACGACTTTATAAAGGCCATGAGCAAGCTGGGGCTGTACTGGCTGCTGGTCAACCAGCCGCCTAAATAAACCGGTGCAGCGAGGCCAGGAGAATATACCATGGACCACCCCCTGCGTGTTCTGATAGTGGAAGATGTCCCTACGGACTATGAACTTGCCCAAAGGGAAGTCGGCAGGGTCCTGCCGGACAGCGAGTTCCTCAGGGTTGAGACGCGGGGGGATTTCCTGACTGCTCTGAAATCGTTCAGCCCCGGCCTCATCATTTCGGACTACAAGCTGCCGCAATTCGACGGCCTGAGCGCGCTTAAGCTGGCTCTGGGACACGCGCCGGGAATACCGTTCATCATCCTGACCGGCTCCATGAACGAGGATACCGCGGTGGAGTGCATGAAGGCCGGGGCATGGGACTATGTGATAAAGGAACATATCAAACGCCTTGGCCCGGCGGCGGTAAGCGCGCTGGAGCAGGGGCGCGTGCGCGGAGAGAAGCTGCTTGCCGAGCAGGCCCTGCGCAAGAGCGAGGCGCTTCTTCTGGAGAAGAACCAGGAGATGGAAAGTTTCCTCTACATAACCACGCACGACCTGCGCAGCCCGCTGGTGAATATACAGGGCTTCAGCCAGAACCTGGAGCGCCATACCCGGGAATTGCGGGAGATCCTGACCCAGACGCCGCTGCCGGAGGAGACCAAGACGAAACTCCAGAAAATAGCAGGGGAAAGCATCCCTGTGGCGCTGAAATTCGTATTGGACAGCGCATACAAGATGGACGCGCTCATAACCGCCCTGCTTAAAGTCTCCCGGATCGGCCGCCTGGAAATGAAACCGGAAACGCTTGAGATGAAAAACGTCTTCGCCGCAGTACTGGATTCACTCCGCTTCCAGCTGGACGAGGCCGGTGGAAGTATAAATACCGGGCCCCTGCCGCAATGCAGGGCCGACCAGGGCGCGGTAAGCCGGATCTTCACCAATTTGCTGGATAACGCCATAAAATACAGAAGCAAGGACCGGCCTTTGACGATAACCATGGCCGGAGAAGTTTCAGGCGACAAGGTACTTTATTCCGTCTCGGACAATGGCTCCGGCATACCGGAGAAAGACCTGCACCGGATCTCGGATATATTCCACCAGCCTGTGATCGCAGCCGGCAAGAAAGGCGAAGGCATAGGCCTGGCTATTGTAAGGCGCTTGCTGGAAAAGAACGGCGGCCGCCTACGGGTAGAATCGAAAGAAAGGGAAGGCTCGGTATTTCACGTTGAGCTGCCTTCGGCGGCTGGGGAAAAAGGCGCGTTATGAATCAAACAACTCACGTCCTGATAGTAGAAGACCTGCCAACGGACGCGGAGCTTACTGAGCATGAAGCCAGAAAGGTCCTGCCGGACTGCAAGTTCCTCCGGGTAGAGACCCGGGAGGATTTCCTGGCCGCCCTGGCCTCGTTCCGGCCGGACCTAATTATTTCCGACTACAAACTACCGCAGTTCGACGGCCTGAGCGCACTGAAACTAGCGCTGGAGCACGCGCCTGAAACCCCTTTCATCATTGTGACCGGCTCCATGAATGAGGATACCGCGGTGGAATGCATGAAGGCCGGCGCCTGGGATTATGTGATCAAGGAACATATTAAACGCCTGGGCCCCGCCATAATGCGGGCACGGGAGCAGCAGCGCCTGCGCGCCCGGCAGAGAGTGGATGAATTAGAACGCGAACGGCTGATGACCGCGATAGAGCAGGTAGGGGAGACCATCATCATCACCGACCCCGCCAGCGTTATCCAGTACGTCAATCCGGCTTTCGAGAAAGTCACCCTTTATACCCGCGCCGAGGCCCTAGGGGCCAAACCCAGCCTTTGCAAAAGCGGCCGGCAGGACCAGGCTTTTTACCGTGAACTATGGGGGAGCATCTCCTCCGGCAAGGCCTGGGAAGGCCGCATGGTGAACAAGCGCAAAGACGGAACGCTCTACACCGAAGAGGCCGCCATTTCCCCTGTCCGGGACGCCGCCGGGAAGATCACTAATTACGTGGCGGTTAAAAAAGACATCACGGCGCAACTGCAGCTTGAAGACCAGTTGCAGCAGGCTCATAAAATGGAGGCCGTCGGGCTGCTAGCCGGCGGAGTGGCGCACGACTTCAACAATATCCTGACGGCAATTATCTCTTACGCTGATCTTCTGCATAATGGGCTCCCTGCAGATTCCGCCCAGCGCGCCGACGCCCGTGAAATACTCACCGCAGCGGGGCGCGCCGCGGCGCTCACCCGGCAGTTGCTGGCCTTCAGCAGGCGCCAAATACTGGCGCCGCGCGTGCTGGACCTGAACAAAATAGCGGCCGACATGACCAGCATGCTCAGGAGGCTGCTGGGCGAGAACGTAGAACTAAAAACAAACCTTGCCCCGCAACCATGCCTGGTAAAAGTAGATCCCGGCCAGTTGGAGCAGGTCCTGCTGAACCTGGCCGTCAACGCCCGCGACGCCATGCCCAAGGGCGGCGCGATAACGCTGGAAACCGCCGCGCTCCCCGCAACCGAAGACCCGCTCGCCGCCCACCCCGGCTTGCCTCGCGGCCCCCTGGTGCGCCTGCGGGTAAGTGACACCGGCACAGGCATGACCAAGGAGGTCCGCAAACGCGTCTTTGAGCCGTTCTTCACCACAAAGGGAAAAGACCAGGGCACGGGACTGGGCCTCGCGACGGTCTTCGGCATAGTCAAGCAAAGCGGCGGGGAGATAGAAGTAAGCAGTGAGCCCGGCGCGGGAACCGTTTTCACCGTCTATCTGCCCGGAGCGGAGGCGGAACCCCAGCCGGAGCAGAGCGGCCCCAAGCCCGCCGCCGCAGCGAAGGGCACCGAGACCATCCTGCTGGTTGAAGATGATGAAACCCTGCGGCGCCTTGGCGAGCGCATCCTCAAGGAAAGCGGCTACAAGGTCCTTACCGCCTGCAACGGGGCGTCGGCCCTGGCGGAGCTTGAACACTTGGGCAAGCCGGTGGATTTACTTGTCACCGACGTCGTCATGCCCGGCATAACCGGCCGAGAACTGGCGTTGGAGGCGGCGCGCAGAAAGCTGGCCCAAAAAACGTTATACATGTCCGGGTACACGGACGGCGCCATAGTAAATCACGGGGTTCTTGAGCCTGGTCTGGCGTTCATTTACAAACCTTTCTCCGTCGAAGCGTTTGCCGCAAAACTGCGCGAGGTGCTGAACGGCCCGGCCTCTCAAGCAAAGCCTTAGGCTGTGTGTAATGGGTTAAAAAGATAACATCCTTATCTCAGCCCTCGTATTGCAATTCACGCCGTAAGATTTTTCATGGATAAGTCCCCCGGAAGCCCTAAAGCGAGTACCAATAATCGGGCATGATTTGGCCTTTTCTACTGAGTCCGAAAATGCCCCCTGAAACGCGCCGTTAGCCCGTTTCAGGCTTAAAAAGGTTGTTAAACAGCCATATTTGGTTATATACTCAAAAC
>MNUR01000029.1 GCA_001871115.1 Elusimicrobia bacterium CG1_02_56_21
TGATCGATTATAAAAAATTCTGGAAGCTGGGGAGCATGGCCAGCATAGGGGTAAGGCCCTACCTGACCATGTTCACCTCGCGCGGCTGCCCCTACCAGTGCGTCTACTGCCACCAGATCTTCGGCAAGTCCTTCCGCGCCCGTTCGCCCGAAAGCGTCGCAGATGAAGCCGCCATGCTGGTAAAGATGGGCGCCCGGGACATAGAGATACTCGACGACATAGCTAATTTTAAACAGGACCGCTTCGACAGGATCCTCGAGCTTATGCTCGAGCGCGGCCTCCACCCGGCACTGAGCTTTCCCAACGCCATCCGCGCCGACCTGATGCAGGAACATTCCATAGAACTGCTCAAGCGCGTCGGCGTAGGCGAAGTGTCAGTGGCGGTAGAGACCGCCTCCGGCCGCCTCCAGAAGCTGCTGGGCAAAAACCTAGCGCTTGAAAAAGTGAGCCGCACTATAAATATGCTGGCCGACAGAAAGATCTTCACCCGCGGCTTCTTCATGCTGGGTTTTCCCACCGAGACCGAAGAAGAAATGCGCTCCACTATAAGCTTCGCCCACGCCTCCCGCCTGCACCTGGCCCTTTTCTTTACGCCCAACCCTTTCCGCAATACCGGGCTGTACGAGATGTTCGCCAAGGCTGGCAAGCTCCCCAAGGACGCCGGAACCATAGACTACGAGTACTACGGCTCCCCGTTCAACGCCAGCGAAGTTCCGGACGGGAAATACCGCTGGCTTTACCGCTGGGCTTATTACGGTTTTTACTTCAACCCGCTGCGGGCCCTGCGGATAGCGCGGGACAGGCCCTCGGTAACGGACATCCCGCTGCGGGCTTATAAACTGCTGCGCAACGTGGTGTCCTTCCGCCGGCTAAGGGAGGAACCGCAGTGAGCGCCCCGGGAGAAAACTATGACGCTATAGTGGTAGGCGCGGGCCCGGGCGGCCTCTCTGTCGCCCTTTCTCTTTCCCTGAAGGGCTGGAAAGTCCTGGTGGCAGAAAAGAACAGCCGGCCCGGGGGGAACTGCACCTCCAAAAATTACGGCGGCTACACTTTTGACCTGGCCGTTCACCAGCTCTCGGGGATAGGCGGCGGCGGAGTCTGCGCGGGCATCATGCGCGAATACGGAATAGCCGGCAGGCTGGACTTCAGGAAGGTGGACCCGTTCCTGGTCATAGACATGCCGGACCGCTCCTACCTGCTGCACGGGAACAAAAAGGCGCTGCGCGCGGAGCTGGTAAAATATTTCTCAGAAGATGAAGATGATATAGACCGCATGTTCTCCGGCCTGGATTCAATGAGGAAGGACGCTCTCATATCGCAGCGCCTGTTCTACGGGCAGGACCCGGTGCTGGACAAGATGATAGCCGACAACGTAAGCCCGCGGGAGCTGCTGACCTTTCCTTTCACTTTTCTCTGGAACATCGCGCTGCGTGCCGATTCCGACGCCGACTCGGTCCTGCGGCGCTGGGTGAGGAATCCGAAACTGCGCTCGGTGATACACTCTTCCTGGGCTTATCTCGGCCTGCCTCCGCGCCGGCTTTCCGGGCTGATGATGAGCATCTTCGTCTCAATGCAGCATACGGCGGCCAGCTACTACCCTGCCGGCAGCTCGCAGAAACTCGCCGACGTGATGGCTGAAGCCGTCCGGGAGCGTGGCGGCAGGATACTGCTAGCTCTGCCGGTAAAGCGGATAATAACGAAAAACGGCAGGGTGCGGGGAGTTGAGCTGCAGGACGGCAAAAAAGCTTACTCGGACATAGTTATTTCAAACGCCGATATGCTCTATACCTACCGTAATCTTCTGACCCCGGGCGCGGCGCCTGCCGGGTTCATCAAACGCCTGAAAAAGATCCCTCTCTCCCTGGCGCCCTTCCGGGTCTGCCTGGGCCTGGACTACAACGTGGCCGCTCACGGCCTTGATTACCACGAGTATATGATAGCCCCCGGCTACGATCACGAGGCCACCTACAAAGCCATGACCAGTGGTAATTCCGAGGGGCTAAGTCTTTATTCTCCCACCAAGCTCTGCCCGGAACTGGCCCCGCACGGACACAGCACTCTGATACTTACCACCATGATGCCCTGGCGCCCCGACCGGGACTGGCGGGCTCACAAAGACGAAATAGCGGACGGGATGATAGCACTGGCGGAAAAGAAAAGGCTGCCGGGCCTGTCAAAACATATAGCGGTAAAAAAAATTCTTACTCCGGAAGACCTGCAGCGCCTTACCCACTCCTCGGGGGGCTCTATGTACGGCTGGGCCAACTCCCCCGGCCATTCCCTGGTACGCCGCGTTTCCATGAAATCACCGGTAAAGGGCCTCTACCACGTAGGCCACTGGACCAGGCCCGGCACGGGAGTGACTTCAGCCATACTTTCCGGCTGGATGCTGGGCAACAGGCTCAACAGCTGGGTAGGCAAATACCTCGACAAAATATTCTGAACTATTTTAAAGGCCGGGCCAGTCTCTGGAACTCCCGGCGCACCCGGAGTTCGGGCATGGGCCGGAGTATGCCGGTGCGCAGCCTCGCCCACAAGATTGAGGCTGTAAAAGCCCTTGGCTTTGCTCAGCCCCCCCTAGTGGACAATATCGACCCGCAGATGTCCCGGCTTGTCTTCAGGATTCGGCTTACCCTTTGTTCCTATTGCGACCCGAACGCTCTTTGTCTTCCCTGTAGCGGCGGCTTTAACTCTGTACGCCGGACTTTCCCGTAAGTTGTAGATGCGCGAAGATGAAATCCCTTTCAAGCGCTCAAAAGCCGGTTCATCTGCGGCCTTGAAAACCCGGTTGCCAGCATTGTATATTCACGCACGGGGCTTTTGTCATTCTTGCGAAGCGAAAAACGGTAGAACTTGCGGACGGTGGCCTCTATTCATTTATACCTGTCGGTTCTGCTCAGGCCTTGAACTTGAGCCTTGGAGGCCGCCAGGAACCGCTTTAATTGCGCCACTGCAGCTATAGCCGAGTCGTTCATATCTATGGTCATTGCTGCAGATAATGAACGGAAACCGGCGCTTTTTCAGGAAGGGGCCGTTTTCAGGCTTATGTTGCGTTGGACAATTCCGGGCAGCCGTAAACGGCGCGATAATATTATAAAATGTAGATTCAGCCCGTCTTTCCCGGTCAGGGGCCGGAAGTGAACATCTCGGTTTCACATAAACATGAAATACCCGGTTTTCCTGAAGGAACTAGCCTTGTACGTTTCAAGGAACAATACAGGCGCCTCCATAATCCGCGCTCTATATCCGCGCGCCATAAATATCCCCAGGACCAGGTCTCCTCTTTTCGGCTCAATCATCATGCTGTCGCTGACGGGCCGCTGCCAGTGCAGCTGCGCCCACTGCGGCGCCTCCGCATATAAAGACTCCGGCCGGCCGGAACTTTCCCGTGAAGAGATCCAGTCCATAATCTCCAAGCTGGGAAAGATGGGCGCGGAAGAAGTGTATTTCCTAGGAGGGGAGCCGCTTATGGTTCCGGAAGTTCTGAAATATATTTCCGCCGCCTCCGGCTTAGGCATGCGCACCAGCCTCGACACCAACGGCATACTGCTGGACGGCGTGATGGTCTCCGCCCTGCGGAAAGCGGGCCTGGGCAAACTCCGGGTCAGCCTGGACAGCCCGTTAGAGGAAGAGCACGACAGGCAGCGCGGCCACAAAGGCCTGTATAAAAAAGTCCTGGCCGGGATAAAGAACTGCCTGGAGGAAGGTCTCGACTGCCATATCTCCGCCTGCGCCACCCCCTCCAACCTCAAAGACGGCCGCCTGCGCGGCATGCTTGACATTGCTGATAAACTCGGGGTAAAAACGCGCCTCCTCTCGCTTATAAGCTGCGGGAAGCTCCACAGCTCCGACGGGGAAAAACTTTCCGGTGAAAACGTGAAGCTCATCAGGGAACTGCTACTCCCCGGGCGCGTCTACTGGGAGCTGGAGCCAGTCGACAGCCCCGGCGCCGCCTTCCTGTGCGGGTACTCCATGAAGAAAACCTGCTACATCTCCCATTTCGGGGTAGTACAGCCCTGCATCTATATGCCGGTCTCGTTCGGGAATTTGCGCGAAGAACCCCTTGAGGCCATAGCCGGCCGGATGTGGGATTCCCAGAACTCTTTCGGTCACTCCCCTAACGGCTGCCCCACCAATTCCAGGCCTTTCGCCGCCGCCTTCAGCCGCGGCCTTTCGGACCGGGGCGGCAAAGCCGTGCCTTATGAGCAACGCGCCTCGGAGAACAGCCTGGCAGAATGGGACGGATGGGCCTCTTCCTACCGCGACAGCGCTGACCTGCTGGAAAGCTTCAACGACGCCGGCCTGGCGGCCTCCGCGGACTTCAGCGGGAAGCGGGTCCTCGATATCGGGGGTGGAACGGGCAGGTTCGCGGGCGCCATCGCGGCAAAAGCGGCGCACGTAACCGTAGCGGATTTTTCAGAAGGCATGCTTAAAGAAGCCCGCGGGAACCTTAAAAATTTCTCTAATGTCTCCTTCCTCCTGGCCGACATAGAAAAAGAAAAACCGGCGGAAGGCCACTACGACCTCATCACGGCCGTTTCAGTGATGCATCATATTTCCAAGGTGGATTTCGCCGTAGAGAACATGAAGGCCCTGCTGGCTCCCGGCGGCAAAATAATAATAGTGGACCAGGTCCTGCACAAGAACGCCGCGGGCGTACTGGAGTTCATGGCCAGGCTGCTGTTCACCCTGGGCCCGGCCCGCTGCGCCGGGCTGCTTGCCGGCGGCCTTAAAGGCGCCGCGCTCCTCAGGCGGCACCTGGACAGGGAGGAAAAATTCTCCCTGCAGGATTTTAAGCGCAGGTATGAGAAGCTGCTCCCCGGCGCCGCTATCCGCCCGCGCTACGGGATCTTCGCCTACCTGGAGTGGACCAAATGATAAACCGTAAAAATATTTATCAGCTGCTAGGTATCCTGCCGCTGCTGGTCTTCCTGCGCGTGACCCGCTGGTACGGTTTCACGTACCGGGCCTGGGAGCTCGCTTTTTTAACGGGGGCTGCGCTCACTTCGGCCGTGCTGGCCCTTTCGGCCTGGAGGAAAGTCCCTGTGAGGGATATTGTCCTGGCCTCCTCCCTTATGCTCCTCTCGGGCGGCCTGGGTTTTCTGACCGGGCAGTCTTCCCTGACCGGCTTCTATTCCCGGTGGCAGGGCTCAATCTTTATAGCCTGGTACCTGGCGGTAAGGGCCGGCCTCGCCCTGGCCCCGGAGCTTTCGGACGGCCTGGTCTACGACCCCTACGCGGTCCGGCCAAAGCTGGCCTCCGCCCTTGCGGTGCTCGCGCTGGTCTGGTCGCTTTTCCATAAAGACCTGCTAGTGTCGGTGGCCCTGCCCATGTCCCTGGCGACTGCCGGCCTGACCTTAGCCTGCCGTAAGAAATGCTGACGCTACTTTTAGTATCATAATTACCGGCAGCGGTAAAATCCCGGTCCCCATGCCGCGCGCCGGGTTCGCCGGGTTCGCCGGAGCTTTCCCTCCGTTAGCCGCATATGAAAAACCTCTCAAAACAATATGACGCCATAATAATCGGGGCCGGCCCCGGCGGCCTGTCCGCGGGAATTTCTCTCGCGGGCAAGGGCTGGAAAGTCCTTATCGTTGAGAAGAACGACCTGCCCGGCGGCAACTGCACCGCCAGGAAAGTCGGGCCTTATACTTTTGACCTGGCCGTACACCAGCTTTCAGGCATAGGCGGCGGCGGTCTTTGCTCCGGCATCATGCGCGAATACGGAATAGCCGGAAAGATAGAATTTAGGCGGGTGGACCCCTTTCTGGTGGTGGATATGCCGGACCGCTCCTACTGCCTGCGCGGGGACAGGGAAGGACTTCGGGAAGAACTGAATAAGGATTTCCCGGCTGAAAAAAAAGATATAGACCGGCTGTTTACCGGCCTGGAGACCCTTAAAAAAGACGCCCTGATCTCGCAGCGCCTGCTCCACGGCGGCAGCCCCGCGGTGGACGAAATGATGTCCGCCACCGTGGACTTCATGAAGCTCGTCACCTTTCCACTGACTTTCGCCTGGGGCATTGCCTCCAGGGTGCATCTGCACGCCGACGCAATGCTGCGCCGCTGGGTGCGCAGTAAAAAATTGCGGGCGGTAATCCACAGTTCGTGGATATACCTGGGGCTTCCGCCCAAACGCATCTCCGGGGTAATGATGGAAGTCTTCGTGGCTATGCAGCACATAGAGCACACCTATTACCCCGTCGGGAGCTCGCAGAAACTGGCGGACGTAATGGCTGAAACTTTCCGGGAGCGGGGCGGCGAGCTGCGCCTGTCTTCCCCGGTGAGCAAGATACTGGCGGAAGACGGGCGCGTAACCGGGGTGGAGCTTAGGAACGGCAGC
This sequence comes from Elusimicrobia bacterium CG1_02_56_21, assembly GCA_001871115.1. Taxonomy (GTDB): domain Bacteria; phylum Elusimicrobiota; class Elusimicrobia; order Elusimicrobiales; family UBA9959; genus UBA9959. The sequence goes on from MNUR01000029.1 coordinate 6,341, forward strand.
AGAGCCCTGGCCGGGACGGTCATCTCCAACGCCGACATACTGCATACCTATAAAAACCTGCTGGCTCCAGGCCAGGCCCCGGCCGGCTATCTCAGGCGGCTGGAAAAAATGAAGATTTCGATGGGGCCCTTCAGGGTCTGTCTCGGCCTTGATTATGACGTGGCCGCGCACGGACTGGACCACCACGAGTACATGATCTTCCCGGGCTATGACCACGAGGCAACTTACGCGGCGCTGGAGCGCGGCGAACCCGCGGCCCTGAGCCTGTATTCGCCCACAAAACTCAGCCCTGGCCTGGCCCCGACGGGGCACAGCACGCTTATACTCACCACTACGCTGCCCTGGCAGCCGGAGAAGGACTGGGCCGCCATCAAAGAAGACCTCTCCTCCCGGATGATAGCCATGGCAGAAAAAAAGCGGCTGCCGGGACTCTCTAAGCATATCGCGGTAAAAGAGATACTGACGCCGGAGGACCTGAAACGCCTGACCAACTCCTCGCAAGGGGCGATGTACGGATGGGCTAATACCCCCGGACAGGTGCTCAACTTCCGGCCTTCAATGAAGTCTCCCGTCCGCGGGCTTTACCATACGGGCCACTGGACCCGGCCCGGGACCGGAGTTACCACCTCTATAATCTCCGGCTGGATGCTGGGCAACCGGCTTAAAAGCTCGGTAGGTAAATACCTGGACAGGCCGATATAACCATGGCAAAAATACTTCTCACCACGCCGCCCTGGCAGACCTTCCACACCCTGCAGGTCCTGTTCCCTGATATCCCGGCGCTGGGCCTGCAGATCCTGGCCGGGGTTCTGCGCGCGGCCGGGCACGAAGCCAGGGTGGCGGACGTGCAGCATCTGCGCCCGATGCACCCGGACTTTCTCCGGGCCATAGACGAATTCAAACCGGACGTAATAGGTTTCTCGAACTCGGAGCTGCCCAACGCGCCTATGGTGGTAAAAGTGGCGCGCGAGGTAAAAAAACTTTATCCGGGAATAAAACTACTCGTAGGCGGCCAGGCCCCCAGCTTCCGCCCGGAACTCTTCCTGGGCCCGGCAGGGCCTTTCGACGCGGTGGCTCTTTACGAGGCCGAAAGCACGGTCGTCAAGATAGTGGAAGCCCTTTTTTCCGGCGCCCCGCTGGACGCACTGCCCGGCTGCGCCTGGCGCGCCACCGACGGCAGCCTGGCGCGTTCGGTGGTTGAGCGGGTAGCCTGCGATCTTGATTCACAACCCATGCCCTACTGGGAAGGTTCGCTTAAAAAAGCCGCTTTCTCCACCGGTTATTTCGCCGCGCTCGAAACCTCCCGCGGCTGCCCTTTCCGCTGCACTTTCTGCTCCATCCCCGGCTACTACGGGGCCCCGCGCTATAAATCCGCAGGGAGGATCCTCTCGGAGCTGCGCGCGCTTAAAGCCATCGGCGTTACGGAATTCTCCATCAACGACGATTCTTTCGCCACCAGGCCCGCTATAGTCCGCGAGATCCTGGAAACGATGCTCCGGGAAAGGATGAACCTGCGCTTCGGGGTACAGATAAGGGCCGACATTATAGCGGCTAATCCGGACCTGCTGGAACTGGCCGCGCGCGCCGGGATGTTCCTTGCCGTGGTGGGCTTCGAAGGGTATACCTCGGCGGTGCAGGACGAATCCGACAAAGGGAACTCGGCGCTGATAAACCAGGAGGCCTCCAGGATACTCAGACGCAACAAGATAGCCGTATACGGAACCCACGTTTTCGGCGGGCCTAAGAGCGGCCTGCGCGACAGCCTCTCCACTTTTTTCTACGGCAGGATGAATTCGGATGTTTTCCGGATGACCATCTACACCCCGGTACCGGGTTCCCGGCTGTATGACGAGCTGGCTGATTCCTCACAGCTGACTTCCGAGAACCCCGCCGATTTTTACGAGGGGAAATACCTGATAAAGAACGCGCATAACCCGCTGGTGGTGCAGCTGGGCTACTATCTCCTGCTTGCGCTTCACTACTCCCTGCCCGACACCCTTTTAAAAATGTTCCACCCGAACGAGGTCATCCGGACCTTCACGCGGCGGGCCTACCGCGGAGCCGTTTACTTCGTGCTCGGCCAGGCCTTATCTTTTTTACGGAGCGGCCCTGAAAAAATATGAAGCATCCATACGTCCTGCTTATTAAAAGCCGAAGCGTGGTCTCTAAAATAAAAAAAGGGACCATGCCCCCGGTGGGCCTGCTCTATATAGCCGCCTGCCTGCGCAAAGACCTGGGGGCGGAGGTCCGCCTGCTCGACGCCATGTTCGAGCCGGATATACTCAAACTGGTAAATTCCGAGATCCGCAGCCGGCGCCCCGACATTGTCGGAATAAGCGCGCTGACCGCCGAGGCCTTTCTCGCGCACAAACTCACCGCCGCGGTAAAAGCCGCCGACAATTCAATCCCGGTCATAATGGGCGGACCGCACCCGTCCTCCGACCCCGAAGCCGTATTAGCGGACCCCGCCGTAGACGCTGTCGTCATAGGCGAAGGCGAGAAAACCTTCACAGAACTGGTCGGTGCTATCTGCGAGGCGGGCCCGGGTTGGAACGAACCTGAAAAAATCAGGGGCATAGCGGGCCTGGCGGTACGGGGAGAAAGCGGGGCTGAATACACCATGCCCCGCCCGCTCATACAGGACCTGGACTCACTGCCTTTCCCGGCCTGGGACCTGATAGACTATAAAAAGTTCTGGCGGACCGGCGGCATGGCCACCGTAGGGATCAGGCCATACCTGCCCATCTTCACTTCCCGCGGCTGCCCTTACCACTGCGTGTTCTGCCACCAGATATTCGGCAAGAAGTTCCGCGCCCGCTCGCCCGAGAACGTGGTGGAGGAAATTGCGCTGATACACAGCCTCGGAACCAGGAATATAGAGGTCCTGGACGATATCTCTAATTTCGACCCGGACCGGTTCGACAGGATACTGGAGCTGATGCTGGAGCGCAAGCTGCAGTCGGTGCTGAATTTCCCCAACGCTATCCGCGCCGATATCGTGCGGCCCGAATCCCTGGACCTGCTTAAGCGCGTAGGGGTCTGCGAAGTC
>MNUR01000100.1 GCA_001871115.1 Elusimicrobia bacterium CG1_02_56_21
GGGGGGAAACCGCGCAACGGTTTCCATCTTCCAGGGTTCGCGGGGCAGAACCCCTGACAGCCCCCCGACTTCACATCTCGCGGTCCGGAATTAATAGTTATTTCTTTTTAGAGCGGGTGGTTTTTAGCTTTACGCCGGCCATTTCGCGGAGTTCGAAGAGGCGGTCGCGGAGCTCGGTGGCTAGTTCGAAGTTCAGGTTGTCGGCTGCGTCCTTCATGCGGTGCTCCAGCTCGCCGGCCATGGCCCGCACGCCCGACCTGGACATGGTTTTGGGCAGGGGCTCGGCCACGGAGAGGCCCTGGCGCTTGGCCTGGGTGCGCAGCTCTTCGAATTCGACGAATTTTTTAATAATAGTCTTCGGCTCAATCTTGTGTTTCTTATTATAAGCCAGCTGGGTATTGCGGCGGCGTTTCATCTCCGCCATAGCCCGCTCCATGCTGCCGGTAATACGGTCGGCAAAAAGGATGACTTCGCCGCAAAGATTGCGCGCGGCCCGGCCGGAAATCTGTATCAGGGTAGTCTCGCTCCGGAGGAAGCCCTCATTGTCGGCGTTCAGAATAGCCACCAAAGTAACCTCGGGGATATCCAGGCCTTCGCGTAAAAGATTGATACCCACCAGGGCGTCGAACTCTCCCTTGCGGAAAGCCCCGAGAATATCCAGGCGCTGCAAAGTGTCCATATCTGAATGCATATACTTCGCTTTCAGGCCTTTCTCCCCCAAATAGGCGCTCAGGTCTTCAGCCGTCTTTTTGGTAAGCGTCAGGACCAAAGTCCGCTCTTTCCTGGCGGCTCTCTTTTCTATTTCCGCGGTCAGAGCTTTTATCTGGCCTGTGACCGGCAGTATCTTTATCTCGGGGTCCACAAGGCCCGTAGGGCGGATTATCTGCTCTACTATATCCTCTTTAGGGCAGACCTTCAGTTCATAAGGCCCGGGCGTGGCTGAGACGAAAACCGTAGCCGGCCGCAGCGCCTCGAACTCGTCGAACTTGAGCGGCCTGTTATCCAGGGCCGAAGGCAGCCTGAAGCCGAAATCCACCAGAGTCTGCTTGCGCGCGCGGTCCCCCGCGTACATCCCGCGTATCTGCGGAACCGTCACATGGGACTCGTCCACAAAAAGCAGGAAATCTTTGTCGAAATAATCGAACAGGCAATCCGGCCTGGTTCCCGGGGCGCGGCCCGCGAGATGGCGGGAATAATTTTCCACGCCGTTGCAGTAACCGGCCTGCCGTATCATCTCCATATCGTAGCGCACCCGCTGGCCCAGGCGCTCGGCCTCCAGCAGTTTGCCCGCGCCCTTAAGCTCAGCCAGCCTGTTGGCCAGTTCCGCCTCTATCCCGGCGGCGGCGGTTTCTATCTCTTCCGGGTTTGAAACAAAATGCTTGGCCGGGAAGATCCACACCTCGGGGAGCTCTCTTATAGTGTCCCCCGTAAGCGGGTTTATTTCTTTAATTGATTGAACAGTATCTCCAAGTTCCACGCGCCAGGCAGTTTCGGAGTCCGCGGGAAAAACATCCAAATTAGCCCCGCGCAGCCGGAAAGTTCCGCGTTCGAAAGCGGCCTCATTGCGGTTATAATAGATCCCTGCAAGCGCGCCCGTAAGCGCCTTGCGGTCCGCCATCCGGCCCTTTTTAATATAAAGGCATTTCTCCGAGAAATTCTTGGGCGAGCCTATATTGTAAATGCAGGAAACGGAAGCCACCACCAGCGTATCCGGCCTGGTGAGGATAGAAGTGGTGGCCTTCAGGCGCAGTTTGTCTATATGGTCGTTTATCGAGGCGTCTTTCTCTATATAAGTGTCGCTGGCCGGGATATAGGCCTCGGGCTGGTAATAGTCGTAATAAGAAACAAAATACTCTACGGCGTTCTCAGGGAAGAAGGTCTTGAACTCTGAATAAAGCTGGGCGGCCAGGACCTTGTTGGGAGAAATAATAAGGGCGGGGCGCTGCAAGCGCTCTATTATAGCGGCCACGGTAAAAGTTTTGCCTGAACCGGTAACGCCCAGCAAAGTCTGGTTGGCCTTACCCGCCTTTATGCCGGCGCAGAGCGCGTCCAGGGCCGCGGGCTGGGACCCGGAGGGTTTAAAAGGCGCAACAAGTTTGAATTTACCCTGCATACAAAGATTCTAGCAATTTGAAAATGATAGAATTTGACCGTGACGAACAAAAAAATACAAATTACGGTGGCCAAAAGCGCGGGGTTCTGCCCCGGCGTGAAGAACGCTATAGATAAAGTTCTGGAACTGGCCAAACACAGCAAAAAGACCATTTATACCCTTGGCCCGCTTATTCATAACAAGCAGGTAATAGAAACCCTTAAAGAGAAGAATATCCACGCTGTAAATTCCGTGCGCGAAATTAAGGACAAAAACTCCATACTTGTGCTCCGCGCACACGGCATCCCCCCCGAGGAGGAGGCAAAGATCCGCGCCCTGGACATTGAAGTGGTGGACGCCACCTGCCCGCTGGTAAAGCGCGTGCAGGAGAATATCCGCTCCCATGCCCGCAAAGGGTACTCCACCATTATCGTAGGGGACAGGGACCACGCTGAAGTTGTGGGCCTGATGGGGTATACCGGCGGAAAAGGCTTTGTAGTAAGCGGGCCCGAAGAAGTTAAAAAGCTCCCTCACCTGGAGAAAGCGAATATAGTGGCCCAGACCACCCAGGAGGGCGAAGTTTTCGTAGCGGCCGCCGAGGAGGCCCGGAAAATAGCCGTCGAACTGGCCGTCTCTAATACCATCTGCAATCCTACCCGCCAGCGCCAGAAAGAAACCGTGGATTTTGCCAAAGGCTCTGACCTGGTGATAGTGGTGGGAGGCAAGAATTCAGCCAATACCACCCGCCTTTTCCAGATCTGCGAGCGGCTGGCTAAAAGAGCGGTGCATATAGAAAGCGAAGCCGAGCTGAAGACTAAAATTTTTGCGGGAGCCCTGAAAATATTTATAACCGCCGGCGCCTCCACCCCCACCTGGATGACGGAGAAAGTTCTTAAAAAGACCAGGGAGCTGGCCGGGACGGGAATCAGGATAAAGCGGCGGGAGCCGCGCTGAATTATTCAAACTCTTTTCTAAGGGTCTGCCGAGCGCGGAACAGCCGGGTTTTAAAAGCGGGGACGGTAATTTTAAGAACCTTTGCCGACTCTTCCATGCTAAGTCCCTGCAAATCCGCCAGCGTAACCGCCAGCCGGTAATCCACGGAGAGTTTTGAAAGCGCCTTGGCCACGCTCTCCGAAAGGTCTTTCTTCCTTATGTCTTCCGCGTGGGTCAGGTCTTTAAGCTCGGCCACATCCTCAAGGCTGACCAGTTTCTCGCTTTTTTTCTTGCGGTACTTCATCCAGCAATTGTTAGCCGCTATCCTGTAAAGCCAGGTTGCAAAACCGGATTTACCCTTGAAAGACTTTATATTCTTGAAAGCCGAAATAAAAGTTTCCTGGTAGACGTCGTCAGCCTCGGATTTAAGACCCAGGCAGACATAGTTGGCCAGGCCGTATATCTTTTCCTGGTACTTTTTTACCAGGACCTCAAAACTTGCAGTATCTCCGGCTTTGGCTTTTTCTATCAGTTCTTTATCAGCGTTATCCATGTTTTTATTATAACAAAGGCGGGGCCGTTCCGGCCGCCTCATGACCGGAGGTCTCTGCAAACTCGCCCGGTCCGGGCGAAGCCGGCAAAGCAAAATTTCAGGTATCCCCCGCCTTTTTGGTATCATAAGTCAGGGACATCGCCCAGGCAGCCGCGCGGCAGATGACCCCTTCAGGGGAAGCTGAACATTTAATTAGTACTACAGGAGCGAATATGAAAAAAACCGGAAAAATTCTCGGGGCAGGGATCGGCCTGGCGGCGATAACAGCCGCGGGAGCTTATTTCCTCTCCGGGGAAAAAGGCGCAAAGAACCGCGACAGGATCTTCAGCTGGACCCTTAAAATGAAAGGCGACGTGCTGGAAAAGATAGAGTCCATGAAGACCATAGACAGGGACACCTATCTCAGGCTCGTGGACAAAGTTGCCGAGCGCTACGCCAAAAAAGACGCTATCAGCGCTTCCGAGCTTCAGCACCTGACGGTTGAACTGAAGAACGCCTGGACCCACATCAATAAAAAACTGAAATAGTTCCGCCCGGACAATCCCCGGCAGAACTACGGCAGCAAGGTTCCAGCTGTCCCGGAAGAACCGGGTCCGCAGGGCCTGAACTCCAAACGAACGACCGCCGCGGAGAATATCCGCGGCGGTCATATTTTGGTAGAATATACCTAATACCGCGCGGTTAGCTCAGCGGTAGAGCGCCTCTCTTACACAGAGGATGCCACAGGTTCAAATCCTGTACCGCGCACCAAATTTAGCAGTAAATAAAGAAGAAGGCCCTTAGCGGGCCTTCTTCTTTTTTCGCTTTTAGCCATTCCAGATCTATTTTATCAGGCCAGTCACCAGCTTCAGGATAACCGGGCTGTAAGCTATAGTCACATGGTTCTCATGGACTATGATCTTCTGTATCGGCTCGGTACGGGCCGGGCTTATCATATCATTGATATAAGAGGCGCTCTCCAGGAATACCAGGCCGTCTGAAGGGCCGTCGGTTTCGGACTGGGGAACATTCTCTATCTTATTATTATTCCCGGCTATTACCGCTACCGGGATATCAGCCGGGACCGGGTAAGCTTTAAAAGCGTTGATAAAATTCCCGCCTTTCATAATTGCGCTGTTGATGCCCAGGGAGTGGCTCATTAAGCCCTGGCCGCCGTGCAGGGTGGTGTAATAATCCGGAGAAGTAGTTTTTACCGGGTACTTTCCGGTCCAGTCATAAAGAACCTGCTGCTGCATAGGGAAATTATCGCTGTAAATGCTGAACTCGAGGGTGTCCTTCCAGACCCCGTAGGCAAGAATCTTGTCCCAGCTCATAGGAGCGTTAGCGGCCAGTTCGTCGCTCATGAAATAATAGTTGAACTCAGGGTGCCGGAAAGAGAAATCCTGGCCGCGGTGCGGAGCGGCAAGGGTTATAAGCTGCTCTACGTCGCCGCGGTAAGCCGTCCAGGCCGCGTTCATACGGAAACTGGATACATAAGCGCGGGCAGCCAGGCCCCCTGCGCTATGGCCTATTAATATAACTTTAGCCGCACCCGTAGCCTGCCTGGCCAACTCTATTGAATCCGCCAGATACTGCGACTCATAAAACAGGTTGCCGTGTTTATGCGGAAAGGTAACAGCAAAAACCCTGTAGCCTTTTGCCTCCAGCGCCTGCAGCATCCCGGGGGTTCCCGGTTTGCCCATAAGTATCTCGGGGGTAGCCCAGGCCCGGTTGGCATTGTCGGAAGCGCCGTGCACCAGAACTGCTACCTTGCCTTTATTGGTCTGCCATTTAGGCCCGTAGTGAAGCAGGAAAGTGGAAGCGGGCGGCAAATTGGAGCCGAAAGCGGCTATGATCTCGGGCGTTTCATGCCGCGACTTATTAAGAACACTTTCCACAGCAAAAGGGCGGGCCGTATCCTGGTAATACTCTATTTTTCCCCAGCAGGCGGACCGCACAGTACGGATAAGCCGCAACCCGGCCGTGGCGCGGGTATCTTCAGGAGCGGGAACGGGGGCGGAAACGGCGGCCTTAGCAGCCGCGGAAAGCTGTACAAAAGCGCCGGGCTGGCCGGCTTCGGTCTTTGAGGACATAAGTGATAGGGCTAGAAGTGTAAAAGTAAATATCTTCACAGTTATAATAGTTTAGCGTTTTTTAATTTCATCTATAAAGGGCATAGTGCCCAGTATCCCCTGGGCACTGCGGCCTTAGCCGCCGCAGCGCCGCGGAGCTGCTTTAATATATGAAGGTCATGCAGGCCATTGAATAGCCGCCGCCCGAAGCGCAGAGCACAACGCGGTCCCCGCGCTTCACCTTGCCCTGCTCGGCCATATCGTGGAAAGCCATGGGGACGCAGGCCGAACCTGTATAGCCCCACTTTTCCATTATGGTATGCGTCTTCTCCATCGGCAGCCCGAACTTGGCCATAACTTCCTCTATGGTAGGCTTGCGGATCTGGGTGAAAACGTAGGCCTGCGCGTCAGCCGGCTTAAGGCCCAATTTGGCCATGGTCTTTTCTATAAGCGGGGGCCATTCCTCGGAATTCAGGGCGGCCGGGAATTTCTTGGGGATCTTCACTTTATGCGTGCGGTTCGCCAGAACTTCCGCGTCCACCGGCAGGGCGCTGCCGCCGCCGTAGATACCCATGAAATCCCAGAAAGACCCGTCGGCCTTAAGCGTGGAAGCCATGCTTCCCTGGCCGGGAGCGTGGCTCAGCACAAAAGCGCCGGCCCCGTCGCCGAACAGCGGGGTGGCTATTTTATCGTCGGGGTCCAGGTGCTTGCTCATAGCGTAGGTGCCTATCACCAGGGCATGCTTATAATCCTCGCCGTTAAGATATTTAGTGGCCATGTCCACCGCGGTCACAAAACCCGCGCAGGCGCAGTTAATGTCGAAGGCCCCTGCATTGCAAAGCCCCAGAGTATGCTGCACTTCGGCGGCGGTGGCCGGGGAAATCTGCGACGGGGTATCGGTGGAAATTATCAGCAGGTTTATCTCCTCAGGCTTAAGCCCCGAGTTCTTCAGCGCCTGCCTGCCGGCATTTATCGCCAGGGTAGCCGAGGATTCGTCCTTGGCCGAATAGTAGCGCGCGCCGTGGCCTATGCGCTGAAAAACCACTTCCAGCGGGTCTTTGCCGAACTTCTTGTAAAAGTCTTCATTGCTCACCAGCTGCTTGGGAAGGTACATCCCCGTGCCTGTTATCTTGAACATTTTATCCTCCTACTTTATCCCTTCAAATATAGTTCTCAGCATCCCGGTCTCTGTCAGCCCCCGGAAGCCGCCCCACAGAACCCGCTTCATTCCCAGCATATGCCCCATGCCCATCAGCGCCAGCGCAAGCAGCTCATTGTCTTTCAGATTGAACTCTCCCGCGACGGTAGTCTTTTCAAGCTGGGCCGAGTAATTGCGCAGTATATAGCCGTAGTAAGCGTCCGCCAGGGCGGGATCGGCAAACTCCGCCTCGCGCATTATTCGGTAGCCGTAAGGGTGCTCGCGGATGAAGCCGAACAGCGCCCGGAAGGCCATTACTTCGGTTTCAACGCGGCTGCCCGCCCCGGCCGAATAGGCGGCGGCTTTACTGACCAGGCAGTCGCGCATCCGCATTACTACCTTTCCCAGTGCCTCTTCCTTGGAAGCGAAGAAGAGATAGAAAGTTCCGGCGGCAAAACCCGCCTTTTTAGCTATTTCGGAAACACGCGCCCCGTTATAGCCGCAGCGCCCGAAAACTTCTTCCGAAGCAGCGAGCATTGCAGCGCCCGTATCTCCGATGGCCGGCCTTGCCTTATTAAGCGCGGCGGCTGAAGGCTCGCGCCAGGACAAAGTGCGCCTGCTTATGCCTTTAGCGCAGAGCACGGCCGCGGCTTCGGCGGCGCGCGCCGGGACATTGCCTTTATCCCAGACCATAAACTTTACAGCGTAGAAATACAGCGTTCCAAGCAGAGCCCAGGCATGCACGGCCGCCTGCGGACCGGGAGCGTAGCGCCCCAGCCTCCCCGCTATAACCCCGGCCAGAGGCCCGTAAAAATCCCGGGCCAGCGCTTCGTTGCCGGCCTCGGCCTCGCGCAGAGCTTTAAAAGAATCAAGGCGCCTGGAAGCCGCGCTGAAGAAGGCCTCCGAAATAGCCAGCGCCTCGGCCTCGGCGGCCGCCTGCTGGGGAAGCCCGGAGACCGCGCAGATCAGTTCATCGCGCAATTCGCGGGCCAGCGCCTCTATTATTTCTTCTTTTGAAGCGAAATATCTGTAAAACCCGCCGACCGCGAGGCCGGCGGCATTACAGATATCGGCCACTCCCGAGGCCGCGCAGCCTTTACGGGCGAAAACGGCACCGGAAGCCATTATCAGGCGTTCCCTGGTGCGCTGTCCCTTTGGGGTGGCCGGAAGGCTCATTTATATTACCAGCCCGCCGTCCACGGAGAGAACCTGCCCTGTAATAAAGGAGGACTCGTCATTGGCCAGGAAGAAGTAAGAATTAGCGATATCTTCCGGTTTGCCCAGGCGCTTAAGCGGGGTCCTGTCGCTTATGCCGGTAAGAACTTTCTCGGGCACTGTTTCAAGCATCTCGGTCATGGTAAAACCGGGGGCTACCGCGTTTACGCGTATTCCGTCGCGGCCCATTTCCTTGGCCCAGGTCTTGGTCAGGCCTATGATGCCGAACTTGGAGGCCGCGTAATTGCTCTGGCCCATGTTCCCGTAAATGCCGACTACCGAAGAAGTATTGACGATAGTTCCGCTCTTGCGCTCTTTCATATGCGCGGCAACGGCCTTAGTGCAGAGGAAAGCGCCTTTCAGGTTTACGTCCAGGACCAGGTCCCAGTCGTTCTCTTCCATCTTATGCAGCATAGCGTCGCGGGTTATCCCGGCATTGTTTATTAAAGCGTCAACGCTGCCTACGGTCTCTATCACCTGCTTTACTGCATTGTTGACGGACTCGCGGGAGGTGACGTCTACCTTATAGTAAGAGACGTTCTCGGCGCCGTACTTCTCACCGAGTTCGCGGGCGGTATTGGCCAGCATATCCTCATTCACATCGAAAAGCGTCACTTTCCACTCCCCCGACTTAAGAAACCTTTCAGCGCCTGCGCGTCCGAGGCCCCTGGCGCCGCCCGTTATTACCGCGTTCTTCTTTTCCATTTTATTTCTCCTTGGCTCCCCCCCTGCCCGCGCTACCCTGCGGCTATTCAGGAAGAACAATAATTTTTAACCCTGAACAATCCCCATCGCCCCTTTCAGGGAATAGTGAATAATGGTTCAGTATTCATTTTTTATCATAAACGCAGAACCTTGTCAAGAGAATCTTCCGCACAGCTATGGCAGGAAAGCAGGCAGTATTGCCCCACCTACAGAACAATGGTTTAGGGCCGGCAGGGAGCAGGTTCAGCCCCCCTTTAACCGGTCAATCACGGGGAGCCGGAATAATATCATGGAAATAAATTTCTATTTTTGATATCCTATATAAATCACCGCGGGGTCGTGGTGTAGCTGGTTAACACGTCGCCCTGTCAAGGCGAAGACCGCGGGTTCGAGTCCCGTCGACCCCGCCAAATTTTCTTCTCGGAAAA